>JBDSMW010000168.1:0-39164 GCA_039915665.1 Nocardioidaceae bacterium | reverse complement strand
GGACGCGGAGCGAGCATGGAGAGCATCGTCTCCACGAGCACGCGCGGGGCTCCGGGGTGCACCTGCCAGAACCCGTCCCCGGCCACGCTGAACTCGTGCGACCCAGCGACCGTCTCGACCCGCTCGGTCACCGGGCCGGAGCGCTCGGGCTCGCGTGCGTCAGGGTGCGCGATCAGGCACTCGTCGACGAGCACCACCTCGTGCGAGCGGTGCTTGCGCAGTCCGCGATCCCCGCCGGGAAGGTGGACGTACTGCATGCGGGTGCGCCACCGGAGACCGTCCTGGTCCCCCGGCACCGCCTCGACGACCACGTCGCGCTCCAGGCCCGCCAGCCGGGAGAGCTGCTCGGTCACGACGTCGGCCTTCAGCCTGCGCTGCTCGGCGAGCTCGACGTGCTGGAAGTCGCAGCCTCCGCAGCCCCCGGGATGGGCCAGCGGGCACGGCGGTCGCACCCGGTGGACGGAGGGCACCACCACCTCGATCGCGTCGCCCCGCAGGAAGCGGCCGCTGTCCTCGGTGATCTCGACCGTGACCTGCTCGCCCGGGAGTGCGTGCCGGGTGAAGATGACCCGTCCGTCGTGACGGGCCACGAAGTGCCCACCGTGGGCCACAGCACCCACCTCGACCTCGAAGCGCCGACCCACCCACGAGTCGGGCTCGCTCACCTCGGTCATTTGCCGTTCCGGGTCCGGCCGCGGCGGACGTCACCGGGGCGGCTGCGCTGGAGCTCCCAGTCGTCACGGTCGCGCGCGTGCTCGGCCCCGCGGAGCTGGTAGGGGACCGAGATCACCATGACGCCCGGCGTGAACAGCAGCCGGCCCTTGAGGCGCAGGGCGGTCTGGTTGTGCAGCACCTGCTCCCACCAGCGGCCCACGACGTACTCCGGGATGTAGACCGCGACCACACCGCGCGCGTTCGCGTCGCGGATGGAGCGGACGTACTCCACCACCGGCCGGATGATCTCGCGGTAGGGGGAGTACAGGACCTTGAGGGGTACGTCGATCCGGCGGTCGTCCCACTCCTCGAGCATCCGTGCCGTCGACGTCGAGTCGGCGTCGACCAGCACCGCCTCGAGCACGTTGGGGCGCGTGGCCTTGGCGTAGGCCAGTGCGCGCATCGTGGGCTTGTGCACCTTGGAGACCAGCACGATGGCGTGCACCCGGGTCGGCAGCACCTGGTCGTCGGCCTCGACCAGCAGCTCGCGCCCGACGTTGTCGTAGTGCTTGCGGATGCTCTTCATCAGCATGAAGAAGGTGCCCATCGCCAGGATCGCGATCCAGGCGCCGGCCAGGAACTTCGTGATCAGCACGACCACCAGGACGATGGCGGTCATGCCAAGACCGAACGTGTTGATGGACCTGGACCGCTGCATCCGTCTCCGGGCCACTGGATCGGTCTCGGTCTTCAGGTGCCGGGTCCAGTGCCGGATCATCCCGAGCTGGCTCAGGTTGAACGACACGAAGACGCCGACGATGTAGAGCTGGATCAACCGGGTGGTCTGGGCGTCGAACGCGACGATCAGCGCCATCGCCATGAAGGCCAGGATCAAGATGCCGTTGCTGTAGGCCAGCCGGTCACCGCGCGACGCGAGCTGGCGGGGCAGGAAGCCGTCCTTGGCCAGGATCGAGGCCAGCACCGGAAAGCCGTTGAAGGCGGTGTTCGCGGCCAGCACCAGGATGATCCCCGTCATCGCGACGACGAAGTAGAACCCGACGTCGAAGTTGTCGAACACCGCCCGCGAGATCTGGGCGATGCCGGTGTGCTGGTCGTAGTTGTCGGGCAGTGCGCTGCCGTCGGCTCTGCGGAGCCGGCCGAGATCGGCCTCGTCGACGTACTTCAGGCCCATCTCGCGGGCCAGCGTGATGACGCTCATCATCATCGTGATCGCGATGACGGAGAGCAGCAGCAGCGTGGTGGCGGCGTTCTTGCTCTTGGGCTTGCGGAACGCGGGCACACCGTTGGAGATCGCCTCGACACCGGTCAGCGCCGCCGAGCCGGACGAGAACGCCCGGGCCAGCAGGAAGATCAGCCCCAGAGTGGTGATGTGCCCCTCGTAGCCGGGCGCCTTGACGATGCGCAGGTCGGCGCTCTCTACGTTGGGAAGGTCGCCGAGGGTGTAGCGGACGAACCCGTAGACGGCCATCCCGAGGATGGCGACGATGAAGCCGTAGGTGGGGACGGCGAAGAACACGCCGGACTCCCGGACCCCGCGCAGGTTGAGGGCCGCGAGGACCAGCACGAGGACGCAGGCGCCCAGCGCCTCGTGGCCGGACAGGAACGAGATGGCGGAGGCGGCGTTCTGCACGCCGGAGGAGATCGACACCGCCACCGTCAGCACGTAGTCCACCAGCAGCGCGCTGGCCACCGTCACCCCGGCCGTCTGACCGAGGTTGACTATGGCCACCTCGTAGTCGCCGCCGCCGCTGGGGTAGGCGTGCACGGTCTGCCGATACGACGCGATGACGGCGAACATCACCAGCGCGACGACGATGGCGATCTTCCACGAGTAGGAGTACGCCGACGCGCCGGCCAAGGACAAGATGATGAAGATCTCGTCGGGGGCGTAGGCCACCGACGACATCGCGTCGCTGGCGAAGACCGGCAGCGCGATGCGCTTGGGCAGCAGCGTCTCGCCGAGCTGCGTGCTGCGCAGCTTGCGGCCCAGCAAGATGCGTTTCGAGACGTCGCCAACTCCCACGAGGGGAAAGGCTAGACCCACGGCACGACGTAGTAGCGTCTCCCCCGTGCATGTCGTGATCATGGGGTGTGGCCGAGTCGGCTCGGCGTTGGCCCGCTCCCTCGAGGACCGCAACCACACCGTGTCCGTGATCGACAGCAACCCCGATGCGTTCCGTCGGCTGGGGCCGTCCTTCAACGGCACCAAGGTGACCGGGATCGGCTTCGACCAGGGTGTCCTCGAACGCGCAGGGGTCGAGAAGGCCGACGCGTTCGCCGCCGTCTCCAGCGGTGACAACTCGAACATCATCGCGGCCCGCGTGGCCCGCGAGACGTTCGGCATCCAGCAGGTCGTGGCCCGGATCTACGACCCGGGCCGGGCCGAGGTCTACCAGCGGCTGGGCATCACCACCGTCGCCACCGTGAAGTGGACCGCCGACCAGGTGCTGCGTCGACTGCTGCCCGCGGGTGCCGAGCCGGACTTCCGCGACCCTTCCGGCACCATCCGCGTGGACCACGTCCCGGTGAGCGAGGCCTGGATCGGCCAGCGCACCGTGAAGTTCCAGCTCGAGTCCGGCAGCCGCATCGCCTGGATCGACCGGCTGGGCGAGGGCATGATCCCGACCCGCGAGACGGTGATCCAGGAAGGCGACCTGCTGCACCTGGTGATGCGCGAGGAGAACGCCGAGCGCGTCTACGAGGTCTTCAACAACGGTCCGGAGGACGATTAGAGTGCGCGTCGCCATCGCTGGGGCCGGTGCGGTCGGCCGGTCCGTGGCTCGCGAGCTGATCGGCAACGGTCACCGCGTCCTGCTCATCGACAAGGACCCCGCCGCCCTCAAGCCCGAGCGCGTCCCGGACGCCGAGTGGCTGCTGGCCGACGCGTGCGAGCTGTCCTCCCTGGAGGAGGCCCGGCTCGAGGCCTGCGACGTGGTCATCGCCGCGACCGGTGACGACAAGGTCAACCTGGTCACGTCTCTGCTGGCCAAGACCGAGTTCGCCGTGCCTCGCACCGTGGCCCGCGTCAACCACCCCAACAACGAGTGGCTGTTCAGCGAGGCGTGGGGCGTCGACGTGAACGTGTCCACCCCTCGGATCATGTCCGCGCTGGTGGAGGAGGCGGTGACGGTCGGCGACATCGTCCGGCTGTTCACCTTCCGCAAGGGCAACGCCAACCTCGTCGAGCTCACCCTGGGTGAGGACTCGCCGTTCGTCGGCAAGCCCGTCGGCCTGATCCCGTGGCCGGAGAACACCTCGCTGGTCACCATCCTGCGCGACGGCCAGGTCTACACGCCCGACGGCGAGCAGCCGATCGAGGCCGGCGACGAGCTGCTGTTCGTCAGCTCGTCCGAGGGCGAGGCCGGCATTCAGGACCTGCTCTCCCCCAGCACCGGGGAGTAAGCCACCGGCGAGTAGCCACCGGCGACCAGTCAGGACGCGTCGGGCTCGACGGGGGTGTGGTTGCGGCCGAGCAACCAGGCCATCCCGGCCAGCGCCGCGATCTGCAGCGGCCAGCCCATCGCGATCTTGCTGACGCCCAGGGCGGCCACCATCGGACCGGCGTCCTCGGCGGCCTTGCCGGCCACGTAGATCGGCAGCTGCACGGCTACCCGAACCACGCAGGGCAGCGCCAGCATCAGGGTGAGGTTGCGGCACAGCCGGACTACCTGCGGGTCCCGGTGCCACTCGGTCGGGTCGCCGGCGACACTGCCGACCATGAACCCCACGACCGGCCACCGGACCACGGCGCTGAGCACCATCAGCACGGCGTAGACGCCGTTGTAGATCATGCCGGGCAGGAAATAGGCCAGCGCCTGCTCGTTGGCGTCGCCGCCACCGCGGGCCGAGCGCCACGCGAAGAAGGCGCCGATCCCGATGCCGACCAGGCTGTTGAGCACGAACTGCACCGTGGACCGCTGCACGAGCCGGACCACCAGCAAGACGAGGGCCGTGGCGACGCTGACGCCGACCGCGACCGGCAGCTGCTTGGTGCTGACGAACAGGATCGTGAAGGCCAGCGTGGGCACGGCGGCCTCGAGCATGCCGCGGCGTCCCCCGAGGGCCTTGGACAACTGGGCGCGGACGACCTGCTCGACGGTCTCGGCCCCCACAGGCGACCCGACCGGTGTCCCGGTCGACGTCACCGCAGCTCGTAGCGCGGGTTGAACATCACCCGCACCCGGTCCTGGACGCCGATCCGGCCGATCACCTTGATCTGGCGACCGGGCTCGATGCCGGCGATCCGCCGACGGCCGAGGAAGACGAGCGTGATGAGGGCGGAGCCGTCGTACAGCTCGGCCTCGAGCGCGGGCACTCCACCGCGGGGCCGCAGCGTCACCGTGCGCAGGCTGCCCTGCAGCTCGACGCGCTGACGGTCGTTCGCATCGGCGATTGGGCAGCAACCCGCCTTGACCGCACCTTCCTGGAGCTCACGTGCCTCCATGGCGTCGCTGCTGGCCCACTTGCTCAGGCCCTTGCGCAGGCGCCCCTTTACTTCTCCCATGTCACCCAGGGTAGTCCCGACCCGGTCACTCCGGGGCCTCCATGCGCTGGTCCATCCGCTGGGCGTTCGCAGGCATGGTCAGGGGCAGCGCGTCACCGGGCGGGATGGGGGTCGTGCCACGGACCACGACCACGTCGCGGAGCGCCTGCTCGACGTCGCCGTCCTCGAGGTGCTCCACCGCCGGGCGACCGAACAGGGTGGCGCGGAGCAGCCAGCGGGGGCCGGCGATGCCGACCACCTTGGAGGCCTGCTGGACCCGCTGACCGTCGCCGCGGTCGACGGTCAGGGAGACGGCGACCTCGGTGCCGTAAGGGCCCTCGGACTCGGTGGCGGTGCCACCCATCCGGGCGATCTCGCCGGCGACCTGACGGCGAACGTCGCCCCAGATGTCGCCGTGGCGCGGGGCCGCGAAGGCGCGGAGCTCGACGGCGCCCGTCTCCCCGGCGAGGATCACCGCGATGGGCGTGCCGGAGGCCTCGTCCACCTGGAGCTGGAGCTCGAGACCCTCGTGCGGGGTGAGGACGAGGCCGCCGAGGTCGATGCGCTCCGGGTCGTCCTCGGTCAGCGTGACCTCGGAGGCGTCCCAGGGTCCGCGGCTGCGCGGGCCCTCGGGGGACTCCGCCTCGTCCGGCGTCGCGCCGTCCTCGGTCTCGTCGGACTTCTTGCGTCGGAACATCAGGGCTTCTCCTCATGGACAGCGGTGGACAGCTCCGGGAAACCGCCGGTGGAACCGTACCCGCCGTCGCCGCGCGCCGAACCGGGGAGGCGCTCGACCTCGACGAACCGGGCCTTCTCCACGCGCTGCACGACGAGCTGGGCGATGCGGT
Source organism: Nocardioidaceae bacterium (assembly GCA_039915665.1). GTDB lineage: Bacteria > Actinomycetota > Actinomycetes > Propionibacteriales > Nocardioidaceae > Nocardioides_B. Next base: position 33,158 of record JBDSMW010000168.1, on the reverse strand, counting down.
CGCCGCGGGACAGGTCCACGGGGTCGCGCGGGTCGAGGTTGACCAGCAGCACGCTGATCTCGCCCCGGTAGCCCGCGTCGACGGTGCCGGGCGCGTTGACGATCGAGACCCCGAAGCGGGCCGCGAGCCCCGAGCGCGGGTGCACCAGCGCGACGTACCCGTCCGGGAGCGCGATCGCGACCCCGGTCGGCACGAGCGCCCGCTCCCCCGGCTCGAGGTGGACATCGACGGTCGTCACGAGGTCGGCGCCCGCGTCACCGGGATGGGAGTACGACGGGAGGGGCAGGTCGGGGTCGGTCCGGGTGATCAGGATCTCGACAGCCATGCAGCGACCCTATCGACCGCTGCGACCCGGCCGGGTGCCAGGATGTGCGCGTGTACGACGAGCGGCTCGGTGTCCCCCTCCGGTGGTGGGCCCTGGCCACGATGTTCACCGCCTCGATGCTGCTCGCGTTCCTCGTCGCCACCCCGCTGTGGGTCGCGATCGCCGGCACCGTCGTGCTGGGCGGGGCGCTGCTCGCCCTCTTCCTGGGGTACGGCGCGGCGCGGATCTCCGTCACGGACGGGGTGCTGCGCGCCGGCCGGGCCCGGATCGCCCTGGAGCACGTCGGCGAGGTGCGCGCGCTCGGCGCCGAGGACACCCACCGGCTCGCGGGCCGCGACGCGGACGCCCGGGCCTACCTGCTGCTCCGGCCCTACCTGCGACGCGCGGTGCGGGTCGCCATCGACGACCCGGCCGACCCCACGCCGTACTGGCTGCTCAGCACCCGCCGTCCGGACCGTCTCGCCGCCGCCCTGACCACGCCGGCGGGATAGACCACCCCCCGGCTGGGTACGGGACGGGCCGACGACCGGCACACTGGTCGAAACGACACAGAAGGAGACTCAGATGGCTTCGGGCTCGAAGGTCTGGACGTTGTTCGGACTCGGCGCGACCGTGGGGGCCACGATGGCCGCCCGCAAGGCGATGACCGCCACCTGGAAGCTCTCGACGGGCAAGCAGCCGCCGAGCAACCCCGAGCACCCCGACGTGTCCCTCGCGGAGGCGGCGGCCTGGGCCGTCGCGTCCGGTGTGGCCGTCGGCCTCGCCCGGATGTTCGCGACCCGTGCGGCCGCGGACTACTACCGCAGGTCGACCGGGCACCTGCCCGCGAACCTGGAGGACGTCGAGGTCTAGGAAGTCCCCGATACGTCTGAGCTAGAGACGATTGAGGCCGGGATCCCCGTGGGTCCCGGCCTTTCTTCGTCCGTGCCGCGCCTCGGGTCAGGCGCAGTCCTTGCAGATCATCTTCTTCTCGTCCGCAAGCTGGCTGCGGTGGTGCACGAGGAAGCAGCTCATGCAGGTGAACTCGTCGTCCTGCCGAGGCCGCACCTCGACCGCGAGCTCCTCGTGCGAGAGGTCCGCGCCCGGGAGCTCGAACGACTCGGCCGCTTCGGCCTCGTCCTCGTCGACCTTGCCGGAGTTCTTGTCGTGCCGACGAGCCTTGAGCTCCTCGAGGCTCTCTTCGTTCTGGTCTTCCTCGTTCTTCCGAGGAGCGTCGTAATCAGTTGCCATTGCCTCTGTCTCCCTGCCCCCGTAGTCGCCCGAGTGTGGTGCTGGCGGGCGGGTCTCCCTGGTGTGTGTGCGCGAGGCGGATTGTGCACCATCGAGGGCCTGCTGTGCACGGCTGTCCCGGATGGTGTCGTCAGACTCACATTGCTGCGGGCTCAACAGGCCCGACCACTGGGCTATTCCCGCAGGAATCCGCTACGAGCGACGAGGTCCCGGAACAGGTCGAAACCGTCCTCCGGGGCGCAGACGAAGCAGGGGTTTCCGCCGATCCCGGCGGCCTCCTCGAGGCGGGCCCCGGCCTCCGTGGCGACCAGGCCACCGGCCGCCATGTCCCAGACGTTGAGGCCCTCCTCGACGTAGGCGTCGAGGCGTCCGCAGGCCACGGAGCACAGGTCGAGGGCCGCGGAGCCCATCCGCCGGACGTCCCGGACCTCGTGCAGCATCGCGGACACCGCGACCGTCTGCTTCACCTTGACCTCGGCCACGTAGTTGAAGCCGGTGCCGACCAGGCGTTGCGACAACGGCGGTGGCGAGCCGTCGGCGCGGACCTGCAGACGCACGCCGTCCTGGAACGAGCCGCCGCCCCTGGTGGCGGTGAACCGCTCCCCGCTCTCCACGTTGACCACCACGCCTGCCACCGGCTCGCCGTCGAGGGCGGCCGCGATGGAGACGCTGTAGTGCGGGATGCCGTAGAGGAAGTTGACCGTGCCGTCGATGGGGTCGACGATCCAGACCACGCCGCTGGTGGACTCAGCGCTCGCGCCCTCCTCGCCGAGGAACCCGTCGTCCGGCCGGGCGGTCATCAGCCGGTCGAAGATCATCGCCTCGGCGGCGCGGTCGACCTCGGTGACGATGTCCACCGGGCTGGACTTGGTCGCCGCGACCTCCACGCCCTGCCGGCGGCGCACCCGGACCATCTCGGCGGTCTCGGCGGCGACCCGGACCGCGAGGTCGAGCAGCTCGTCGTACGCCACGTCGGGCACCTCAGTCCTGCCCGCACAGCGCGGGACGCTCGCCGCGGGCGTTCGGGCAGCAGCCGACCGGGCAGCGGTCCCACGACGGGGACAGCGCGCCGACGGCCGGCCGGTGGACCTCGTCGCCCCGCTCCACGGCGACCCGCTCCAGCAGCAGGTCGCGGACCATTGCGACGAAGCGCGGGTCGACGCCGGCGGTCGCGGCCCGGGCCAGCTCGACCCCGACCTTCTCCGCGGTCGCTCGCGCCTCGGTGTCGAGGTCGTAGATGACCTCCATGTGGTCGGAGACGAACCCGATCGGCACCACGACCACGCCACCGACGCCCTGCTCGGCGAGCTCCTCGATGCGGTCGTTGACGTCCGGCTCCAGCCACGGCATGTGCGGAGGCCCGGACCGCGAGCAGAAGACCAGCTCGGTCGGGTAGCGGTGGCCGGTCTCCTGGCGCACCCGCTCCGCGACCTCGCTGGCGACGGCCTCGTGCTGGGCGACGTAGGCGTTGCCCTCCGGTCCGGCGGTGTCGTTCATGGTGGTCGGGATCGAGTGCGTCACGAACAGCACGTGCGCGTCGCGGCGGGTGTTGTCGGCGAGACCGGCCAGCGCGGTCAGCGTCGCGTCCACCATCGGCTCCACGAAGCCCGGGTGGTTGAAGTAGTGCCGCAACCGGTCGAGACGCGGCGCGCCCGGCACCGCGGCCACCGCGTCGGCGAGGTTCTCGCGGTACTGCCGGCAGCCGGAGTACGACGAGTAGGCGCTCGTCACCAGGCACGCGGCGCGGCCGATGCCGTCGTCCTTCATCCGCTGCAGCGTGTCGGCGAGGTAGGGGTCCCAGTTGCGGTTGCCCCAGTAGACCGGCAGGTCGATGCCCGCCGAGGAGAAGTCCTCCTCGACCGCCGCGATGAACGCCCGGTTCTGGTCGTTGATCGGGCTGCGGCCCCCGAAGGCGTAGTAGTGCTCACCGACCTCCACCAGCCGCTCGCGCGGGATGCCCCGACCGCGCGTGACGTTCTCGAGGAACGGGAGCACGTCGTCGGACTTCTCCGGTCCTCCGAAGGAGACGAGAAGCAGGGCGTCGTACGGCGAGGTGTCGAGGGGCATGGGGCAATCGTAGGATCAGCCCCGATGTTGACGACCTACGGCCGCGTGCTCTCCCTTCCCGGAGCCATGGTCTTCTCGCTGTCCGGCCTGGTCGCCCGCCTCCCGATCTCCATGGTCAGCCTCGGCATCGTGCTGCTGGTGTCGACCCGGACCGGTTCCTACTCCCTCGCGGGCACCGTCTCCGCGTCGTACCTCATCGCGAACGCGTTGTTCGCGGTGCTGCAGGCCCGGCTCATCGACCGCATCGGTCAGCGCCGGGTGCTGCCGGTCTCCGTCACCGTCTTCGCGGTCGGCCTGACCGCGATGATGTGGGCCGTCGAGACCGACGTCGACGCGCCCTGGCCGCACCTGTGCGCCGCTGTGTCGGGTGCCGCCATGCCGCAGATCGGCTCGTGCGTGCGGGCCCGGTGGTCGCTGCTGGTGCCGGACAAGCAGGCGCTGCACACCGCCTTCGCCTTCGAGGCCGTGGTCGACGAGACCGTGTTCATCCTCGGCCCGGCCCTGGTCACCGTCCTGGCCACGACCGTGCACCCGCTCGCCGGGCTGGTCACCGCCGGCGTCGCCGCGGTGGTGGGTACGACGGTCCTGGTCGGCCAGCGACGCACGGAGCCGCCGGCCACCGGCGCCACCCGCAGCCACGGGTCCGGCCGGATGCCGTGGGGCGTGCTCGCACCGTTGATCGCCTGCGCGTTCACCCTCGGTGCGCTGCTCGGCGGTGCCGAGGTGGCCACCGTCGCCTTCGCCGACGGGCTCGGCGCGAAGCCGCTCTCGGGGCTGATGCTCGCGCTGTGGGCTCTGGGCAGCCTGCTGTCCGGCGTGATCACCGGGACGCTGCGGCTGACCGCCTCGAACGCCACCCGTTTCCGGTGGGGGATGCTGCTGCTCGGCGTGCTGATGCTGCCGTTGCCGTTCGTGACCGGCTTCGTGACGCTGGGCTTCTTCCTGTTCCTGTCGGGCTTCGCGATCTCACCGACGCTGATCGCTAGCTTCGCGTGGATCGAGGAGACCGTCCCGGCCGGTCGGCTCACCGAGGGCATCACGCTGTTCACGACCGGGCTCGCCGCCGGCCTCGCGCCGGGCGCCGCCCTGGTCGGGTTGGTCGTCGACTCGCACGGGGCGTCGGCGAGCTACTGGGTCACCACGGTGGCCGGGCTGGTCGGCGCGCTGCTCGCGTTCGTCGCGGCCCGCGTCACTGCGGAGGGACCAGCGCCCACCGGATCGTCTTCGTGAGCGCCGCCCCGGTCGTGCGGACCAGCAGTCGCTCGGTGACCGGGAGGTAGGGCAGCAGCAGCTGTCGCCGGGCCCACACCGGCATGAGAGCGACCGCGGCGGCCGCCAGTCCGGCGTACGGCACCCGGGCCGGCAGCGGCAGCGGCGGGTTGAGCAGCAGGAAGCGGGCCGTCTGCCGGGCCGCCGGCGTGCCCTCGAGCTCGGGACGGAAGTCCGCGATCTGCTGGCGCAGCTCGGCCTCGCTGCGCGGCGGGTCGACGACGCCCAGCGCCTCGGCCACCCGCGCAGCGTCGTTGACGTAGGCGTCCCGGCCCTCGGCGTCGAGCGAGTCCCTGCCGTAGCGCTGGTGCGCGGCCAGGAAGCTGTCGATCTCCGCGACGTGGACCCAGCGCAGCAGGTGCGGGTCCGACGCGGCGTACGCCCGTCCGTCCGGAGCCGTGCCGACCACCCGTTCGTGGACCGAGCGGATCGCGGCCACCATCTTGTCCGCGTCGGCGGCGGTCCCGAACGTGGTCACCGCCAGGAAGTACGACGTCCGCTGCAGCCGGCCCCACGGATCGCCCTCGAAGCCGGAGTGGTCCATCACGCCGGCCATCGCCAACGGGTGCAGCGACTGCATCAGCAAGGCACGGATGCCGCCGACGAACATCGACGCGTCACCGTGCACCTGCCGGATCCTGGCGTCCTCGTCGAACCAGCGTGGGCCGACGGCGCCGTGGATCCGGTCGCGGCGCCGGGGTCCCTCGGGGCCGGCGACGCGGGCGAAGAGTCGTTCGCCGAGCGTGCGTCGGACGCCGGCGAAGACCTCGGTGGGTGCGGTGAGGGTCACCCTTGGAGTATGCCCCCGTAGTGTTCACACCATGCTGCGCTGGGAGAGCTGGTCGGGTCTCGCGACGGCCCGGCCCGCACAGGAGCTCTCACCGGCGGACGTCTCCGAGGTCGTCGACGCGGTGGTCGCCGCCCGCCGCTCGGGCCTGCGGGTCAAGATGGTCGGCTCCGGCCACTCCTTCACCGACATCGCCGTCACCGACGGGCTCCTGCTGCGGCCGGAGCGGCTGGTCGGCATCCGCACCGTCGACCGCGAGGCGATGACCGTGACGGTCCTGGCCGGCACTCCCCTGCACGTCCTCAACGACCGGCTGCACGGGCTCGGGCTCGCGCTGCACAACATGGGCGACATCGACCGGCAGACCGTCGCGGGCGCCATCGCGACCGGGACGCACGGCACCGGCGGACGGTGGGCGTCGCTGTCGGCCCAGGTCGCGGCGCTCGAGATCGTCGCTGCCGACGGCACGGTCCGGCAGGCGCGCGCGACCGGCAGCCCCGAGGAGGCCGAGCTGTTCGAGGCCGCGCGGATCGGTCTCGGTGCACTCGGCGTCGTCACCGCGGTCACGTTCCTCGTCGAGCCGGCGTTCGCCCTCGAGGCGCTGGAAGCACCGATGCCGTGGGCCGCGGTCGTGGACAACTTCGACGAGCTGGCGGAGGCCAACGACCACTTTGAGGCCTACTGGTTCCCGCACACCGACCGGATGCTGACCAAGCGCGACAACCGCACCCTCGACGACCCCGAGCCACTGTCGCGGGTGCGGTCCTACGTCGACGACGAGCTGCTGGCCAACACGCTGTTCGGCGCGCTGAACCGGGTCGGTGACGCCGTGCCGCGGTTGATCGCGCCGATCAACCGGCTGTCGTCGCGCGCGCTGACGGCCCGCACCTACTCCGACGTGTCGCACCGGGTGTTCACGTCGTCGCGACGGGTGGTGTTCCGCGAGATGGAGTACGCCGTGCCGCGCGAGGTGGGCATGGCGGCGCTCACCGAGACCCGCGCGCTCATCGAGAAGGAGGGCTGGTCGATCTCCTTCCCCGTCGAGATCCGGCAGGCCCCGGCCGACGACGTGTGGTTGTCGACGTCGTACGCCCGCGACTCGGTCTACCTCGCCTTCCACGTCAACGCGCGCACCGACCACGCGCAGTACTTCTCCGGGGTGGAGCGCATCCTGCGCGCGTACGACGGACGCCCGCACTGGGGCAAGCTGCACACCCGGACCGCCGCGGACCTCGCGCCGGCCTACCCGCGCTTCGACGAGTTCGTCGCGCTGCGCGACCGGCTCGACCCGGACCGGCTGTTCACGAACCGCTACCTCGAGAAGGTGCTCGGACCATGAAGCTCCACCCATGAGACGGCCAACCCCGGACCAGCCCGGACCCGGCCAGGAGTCCGTCTGGGACTACCCGCGCCCGCCGCGCCTCGAGCGGACGGACCACGTCGTCGAGGTCACCCTCGGCGGCGTCGTCATCGCCAGCACCAGCGCACCGCTGCGGGTGCTCGAGACCAGCCACCCGCCCACCTACTACCTGCCCTTCACCGACTTCGTGGCGGGTTCGCTGCGGCCGGCCGAGGGCGGGTCGATGTGCGAGTGGAAGGGCCAGGCGTCCTACCTCGACCTGGTCGGCGGCTCGACCGTCGCGCCCCGGGCCGGTTGGTTCTACCCATCTCCGACACCGGCGTTCGCCACGATCGTGGACCACCTCGCGCTCTACCCCGGGATGATGGACCGCTGCACGGTCGACGGAGAGGTGGTCCTCCCCCAGCCCGGCGGCTTCTACGGCGGCTGGGTGACCTCCAAGGTTGTCGGGCCGTTCAAGGGCGACCCCGGCACGATGTTCTGGTGACGCACCTGCCCCAATCACCGGCCCAATCACCGGCCCAGTCACCGGTCCAGTCACCGGCCCGGTCACCGGCCCAGCCACCGGCCCAGTCACCGGCTCTGTCACCGGCTCAGTCGAGCAGGCCGAACCGTTCCTTGGCGGCCAGGACGAGCCGGACGTCCGCCTCGACGACGTCGGCGAAGGCGGGGTCGCGCTCCGCCCGGGCCAGCACGGCGGCCGTCATCGGCTCCGCGTCGAGGTAGTTGGTGTCGAGCACCATCGTGCCGCCGGCCTCGAGGAAGCGGACGGCCCGGCGTCCCGGGGGCACCGGGGAGACGCTGGCCGAGCCGAAGCTGTCGGAGACGACCACGCCCTCGAAGCCGAGGTCGCCGCGGAGCATGTCGCGGATGACGAGCGGGGAGAAGCAGGCCCTCCGGTCCGGGTCGATCCCCGGGTAGGTGGCGGACGAGACCATCACGAACGCCGTACCGGCCCGGACCCCCGCGGCGAACGGTTCGAGGAACGCGTCGCCGCGGACGGTCGGGTCGGTGGCGGTCGGGTCGGAGTCGGTGTTGCCCGTGGCCCGGCCGAGTCCGGGGAAGTGCTTGGCGGACGCGGCCACCCCGCCCTTCTGCATGCCCTTCACGAAGGCCCGGACCCCGGGCGAGGCCGTCTCGGGCGTGTAGCCGTACTGCCGGCGGAAGTAGCCGATCGGGTCGTTGGCCGCGCCGACCTCCGCGGGTACGACGTCGGCCACCGGGGCCAGGTCGAGGTTCACCCCGGCGGCGAGCAGCTCACCGGCCCACGACCGGGCGTCGGCGCGCAGGTCGCGGGGGTCCTGCAGGCCCTGCGTCACCCCCGTCGGCATCTCGGAGAAGCCATCGCCCTTCAGGGCCTGGGCGTTGCCGCCCTCCTGGTCGGCGGAGACGAACGGGCGGACGCCCGCCACGGTCGTGACGGTCCCGACCCGGTCGGTGACCTCCGCCGTCGTCGTCGCACCGAGGTCGCTGCTGCCCCGGAGGAAGACGTTGCCCGCCTGCTGCGCCGCCAGCTCGTCGTACATCTCCTGCGACGGGCCGGTCGTGGTGACCCCGAACATGAACAGCTGGCCGACCCGCTGACGAGCGTCCATCCGGTCGTAGGCCGCGTCCGCCTCGGACTGCGGTGCGGCGGGCGTCGCAGCGCGGGCGGGCGTCGAGGTCGGCGTTGCGGGCGGACCCGGAGCCGGGTCCGGGGCCGGGTCCGAGGTCGCGCACCCGGCCACGGCGAGCAGGCAGGCCAGCAGCAGCGTCAGCGAGGTCCCGGAGTGTCGCACGGGGCCAGAGTGTCATGCGAGGCACCGACCGCCGGTGAGGGAGGCTGGCCCCGTGCCCAAGCTCCAAGCCCTCGAGCTGGTCCCGGACGACGAGGGACAGCTCCTCGTCCGCCGTGACTGGCAGGCCCTCCACGACGCAGGACTCCCGTCCCAGCTCGACCACCACGGGAGCACGAACGCGCCACACGTGACCGTGGTGTCCGCGACCGCGCTGCCGTCCCGGGCGATCGACGAAGCCCGGACGGGGCTCGGTGAGGTGCTGCCGGTGCTGGCCCGCGCCTCGGGCCTGCTGGTCCTCGGCGGGGAGCGGGTCACCATCGCACGCGCGGTCGACGTCGACGACGACGTCGTCCGCCGGGTGCTGGCCTTGCGCGAGCAGGTGCCCGACCGTCAGCACGTCGGCTGGCTGCCGCACGTCACGCTGGCGCGCCGGGTGCCCAGGACCGAGGTGCAGCGGGCGCTCGACGTGCTCGGCCACGCGGACGTCGTCCTCGCGCTCACCGAGCTGCGGCACTGGGACCCGGTGCTGGGCCGGGTCACGACCGTCGCAGCCGGCGGCTAGCCGGTCAGGCCTTCTTCGCGCTGCCCTTCTTGGCCACTGTCTTCTTCGACGCCTGGCCCTTCGGCTTCTCGCGCACCTGGATGCTCTTGCCCGCGGATCGGTTCACCTCGAAGAGCTCCATGGCCGTGACCAGGTCGACCAGCTTGGCGTAGCCCCAGTTCCGGGAGTCGAAGTCCGGCGCCTGCTTCGCGACGTGCGACCCGACCCCGCCGAGGTTGGCCCAGCCGTCGTCGTCCGAGCCAGCGTCGATGCCCTCGCGCAACAGCTTGACCAGCTTGGCGTCCCCGCGGAGCTCGCCGGTGCTCTTCCGGGCCGGTGCGGTGGGAGCCGGCTCCCCCTCGCTGGGTTCCTTGGGCTTCTCGGGGCGACGCAGCACGTCGAGGTAGACGAACTTGTCGCAGGCGACCACGAGCGACTGCGGCGTCCGCGGCTCCCCGAACCCGTAGACCGTCTTGCCCGACTCCCGGAGCCGGGACGCCAGCTTGGTGAAGTCGCTGTCGGAGGACACCAGGCAGAACCCGTCGAGGTTGCCGGTGTACAGCAGGTCCATCGCGTCGATGATCAGGGCGCTGTCGGTGGCGTTCTTGCCGGTCGTGTAGGCGAACTGCTGCATCGGCTGGATCGCGTGCGCGTTGATCGCGTCCTTCCAGCCCTTCAGCTGCGGGGTCGTCCAGTCGCCGTACGCCCGCTTGACCGTGGCGCTGCCGTACTTCGCGATCTCGGCGAGAAGAGCCTCGATGATCGTGGGGGTGGTGTTGTCCCCGTCGATGAGGACGGCGAGACGGCTGGAGTCCTGGGCGGAGGGCATGTCCGGAGCGTAGTGCCGGCGGACCTGGCCGAGTGGCTAGTCCACCAAGGGCGGGTATCCCCACATACCTCGCGGCCCCTTCCGGTGTGGCCCGCGGCGTGGTCCGCTGGAACCGTCGCACCGGGCCCCCGTGCTTCCCAATCCGCGGAGAAGCGCCTGCACCCCTGCTCGGCCCCCTCGGGCGCCGTCCTCCGTGGTTCGAGTGCCAGCCCGGGACCTCGACCCCCCTCCTCGCCCCAGGCGGCCTCGAACCGTCTCCTCGTCCGGGAACCTCACAGGACCCGGGCGGGGAGCTCCGAGCATCCCGGCCTGTCCGCCCTCCTCCTCCGGAAGTGACGGGTCGAACGGACGGGCTCGTCCGCCCCCTGGGCTAGGTGCTCGACGACGCCGACGCCCGGGGTGCGTTCCAGCCCCGCCGCATCGCCACGACCCGCCACACGAAGCAGACGGCGGCGGCCGGGACGGCGACCACCGCGGTGCGCAGTCCGGCCTCGTGGCCGAGCACCGCGATGAACGCGCCGACGAGGGCCGGCGTCGCGTAGAGGTCGCCGCGGAACACCAGCGGGACGCGCCCCGAGAGCACGTCGCGGATCATGCCGCCGCCGATGCCCGTCAGCATCCCCATCAGTGCGGCAGGCACCGGGCCGAGTCCGAACGCCACCGCCTTGAGGGCGCCGGTCACGCAGAACAGTGCGAGGCCGGCGGCGTCGAGCACGTTGATGACACGCTCGGCCCGCCCGATCGACGGGTGGAAGAAGAACGTCACCAGGCCGGCCGCCGCGGGCACCAGCAGGTAGCGCCAGTCCGCCAGGGCCGCCGGGGGCGCGGCGCCGATGAGCACGTCCCGCAGGAAGCCGCCACCGAGCCCCGTCGTGCCGGCCAGCACCAGGACCGCGAACACGTCGAGCTCCTTTCGGACCGCGACGAGGGCACCGGTGATGGCGAAGACGAAGATGCCCACCAGGTCGAGGACGACGAGCACCGTCCCGGGGTGCGCGACGCTGGTGTCCATGCTGGTCAGGGTAGAGCCCGCTGCGCCGCCGTTTGCGGTGCCGACCCGCGTGCGGCGTACCCTCCCCACGGCGGCTGAGCACGTAGGCTCGACCCCACGACCAGGAACACAAGAAGCGGAGCATGGCCACCCCATGAAGGAGCAGGACCTCACGCTCGTGGGGCTGACCGAGGACAAGCAGAAGCTGGTCCTGGTCAGCGACGCGGGTGAGGAGTTCACCCTTCCGGCCGACGCCAGGCTCCGGGCCGCCCTACGCGGCGAGCACGCCCGCCTCGGCCAGTTGGAGATCACCATGGAAAGCGCTCTGCGCCCCCGCGACATCCAGGCGCGCATCCGCGCGGGCGAGTCGCCCGAGGCGGTCGCGGCAGCCGCCCAGACCTCGCTCGAGAAGATCATGGGCTACGCCACGCCCGTGCTCGCCGAGCGCGCGCACATCGCCGAGCGCGCGCAGCGCGCCTCGGTGCGCCGCAAGGCCACCGACGGCCCCGCGCGCATCCTCGGGGACGCGGTCGCCGAGCGCCTGCGCACCCGCAACGTCGACCCGTCCACGGTCGAGTGGGACGCCTGGCGTCGCGAGGACGGCCGCTGGGCCCTGGTCGCCGACTACCGCTCCGGCGAGAGCGCCCGGCACGCCGAGTTCGTGTTCGACGCCCCCGGCCGATACGTCGTGGCCGAGGACGACGAGGCCCGCTGGCTGATCGGCGAGCAGTCCACGAGCAAGGGCCCCCAGCCGCGTACGTCGTCCGGGCCGCGCCGGCTGGCCAGCGTGGACAGCCACGGCGATGACGTCGAGCTGCCCCTGGGCGACGACGCGATCGACCTGGTCAGCGACGAGGGCCCTGAGCCGACGGAGCCGACCGAGGACCTCACCGCGACGGCGGCCGCGATCCGCGAGACCGGCGACGCCGACTGGATCGCGACCCAGGCTACCGAGCGACCGGCTGCCCCCGCGACCGAGGAGCCGGCGAACGAGCCGGAGACATCGTCCGACGAGGCCGACGCCGAGCCCGAGGCCCAGCCGGACACCGGTCGACGCGGCGCGAAGAAGAAGAGCCGGGCGTCCGTGCCGAGCTGGGACGAGATCATGTTCGGCGGCGGCAAGCGCGAGTGACCAGCGCCGCTCTGGACGGGAAGGTTACCGCCCAGTAGTTTGACCGGATGGCCTACTTCGTCACCGGTGCGACCGGGTTCATCGGTCGGCACCTCGTCCAGGAGCTGCTCGACAACCGGGACGGCGAGATCTTCGTGCTGGTCCGCAAGGGCTCGCAGGGCCGGCTCCAGCACCTGCTCCGCTCCTGGGGCACCCCCACCCGGGTGACGCCCGTCATCGGCGACCTGACCAAGCCCAACCTCGGGGTCTCCAAGGCCTGGGTGCGTGAGCACCGCGGCAGCATCGAGCACTTCTTCCATGTCGCGGCGCTCTACGACATGACCGCCTCCGACGAGCTCAACGAGCAGCTCAACGTCGGCGGCACGCGGGCGGCGCTCCAGCTCGCCGACTCCCTCGGGATCGGCGTCTTCCACCAGGTCTCCTCCATCGCGGCCTCCGGCGACTACCACGGCACGTTCGACGAGACGATGTTCGACGTCGGGCAGGGCCTGCCCTCGGCGTACCACCGGACGAAGTTCGAGTCCGAGCGGGTCGTGCGCGAGGAGTCCACGGTGCCATGGCGGATCTACCGGCCCGCGGTGGTCGTGGGTCACTCCGAGACCGGCGCGATGGACAAGATCGACGGGCCCTACTACTTCTTCTCGCTGTTCAAGCGGCTGCGCGACAACCTGCCGGCCTGGTTGCCGCTGCTCGGCGTGGACCTCGGGGACACCAACGTCGTCCCGGTCGACTACGTCGCCAAGGCGATGGACCACATCGCCCACCAGCCCGGGCTCGACGGCCAGTCGTTCCACCTGGTCAACCCGGACCCGCAGCACACCGTCGACGTGGTCAACGTGCTGGCCACTGCGGCCAAGGCGCCGCGCTTCGCGGTACCCCTCGACCGACGCGTCACCGGCGTGCTGCCGACGACTCTCCTCCCCCGCGCGCTGCGTCCCGCCGGCCTGCTGCAGAACGCCCTACGGACCGTTCCCGCCCAGCTGGTGCTCCGCGAGACCATCGGCCGTCTCGGCGTCCCGCCCGAGGTGCTCGAGCACATCTCGTTCCCTACGGCCTACGCCTCCCGCCGCACCGAGCGGGCGCTCTCCGGATCCGGGATCTCCGTGCCTGACCTGGAGGGGTACGCCGCGACGCTGTGGACCTACTGGGAGGAGCACCTCGACACCGACACCGCGCACGACAGCGGGATCGTCGAGAAGCTCAAGGACCGGCGCGTGGTCATCACTGGCGCCTCGTCCGGCATCGGCAAGGTGGTCGCCCTCAAGGTCGCGCAGGCCGGCGGCATCCCGATCCTGGTGGCCCGCGGCAAGGACAAGCTCGAGGACACCAGGCACGAGATCGAGATGGCCGGTGGGACGGCCCACGTCTACGGCTGCGACCTCTCGGACCTCGAGGCCATCGACGCGCTCTGCGAGCAGCTGGTCAAGGAGCACGAGACGATCGACTTCGTGGTCAACAACGCCGGCCGCTCGATCCGCCGGTCCCTGGCCCTCTCGGAGGACCGGTTCCACGACTTCGAGCGCACCATGCAGCTCAACTACTTCGGCGCGATCCGCCTGGTGATGGGCCTGCTGCCGGTGATGCGCGAGCAGCAGCGCGGCCACGTCGTGAACATCAGCTCGATCGGCGTGCAGACCAACCCGCCGCGGTTCAGTGCCTACGTCGCGTCGAAGGCGGCGCTCGACGCCTGGAGCAACGTGGTCGCCTCGGAGCTCGTGGGCGACGGCGTCAGCTTCTCCACGATCCACATGCCGCTGGTGCGGACGCCGATGATCGCGCCGACGAAGATCTACCAGAAGTTCCCGACGATCTCCCCGGCCCAGGCCGCGGACATGGCGATCGCGGCGATGGTCGACCGGCCGCACGAGATGAACACCGCCCTGGGCAACCTAGGTGCCGTCGCACACACGCTGGCGCCCAAGAGCACCTTCCGGATCCTGCACCTGGCCTACCAGGTGTTCCCCGACTCGGCGGCCGCGAAGGGCACTGACACCGACGACACCACGCCCCAGCAGCTGCTGCTCGCCAAGCTGCTCAAGGGTGTGCACTGGTAGCCACCGGAGGCCCGTCCGGGCATAGAACGAGGGGCCGGTCCCTGGGAGAACACCGACCCCTCGTGCACTAGTCAACGACGGTCGGCGCCAGAAGTCACGCGTCCGTGGCAACCGGTCGTGTGTCGTCGCTCACCCAGCCGCTCCAGCTGGCCGGGAACAGAGCGGCCCGACGGCCCAGCAGGTGCAGCGCGAACAGGTCGTGGGTGGCCGTCACCCCCGAGCCGCAGTACGCCGCGACGTCACCGTGCTCCCCGACCATCGCGTAGAGGTCGGCGAGCTCCGACAGGGACCGGAACCGACCGTCCTCGTGGTTCAGCGCCGTCGGCACGTTGACGGCCCCCGGGACGTGACCGGCCACCGGGTCGACCGGCTCGACCTCACCGCGGAACCGTTCGGCGGCGCGGGCGTCGAGCAGCACCCCGTCCCGGGCGACCTGCGCCGCGCCGTCGGCGTCGACGACCGGCAGGTGGCCGGGGTCCGCGCGGAAGTCCCCCTGCTCGACCCCCTGCTCGAAGTCGGGCTCCCCCGTCTCGATCACAGCGCCGGTTCGGGTCCACCACGACCAGCCGCCGTCGAGCACCCGCACGTCGGGGTGGCCGTGGAAGGTCAGCAGCCACCAGGCCCGGGTCGCGGCCATCGACGACCAGTCGTCGTAGACCACGACCGGTCGTTCGCGGCGCACCCCCGCCCGGGCCATGGCGGCGGCGAACCGCTCCGGGGACGGGAGCGGGTGGCGGCCCCGCTCGTCGACAGGGTCAGCCGGCGGGTCCGCGAGGTCGGTCGACAGGTCGACGTACACCGCGCCGGGGACGTGGCCGGAAAGAAACTGCTCGTGGCCGTCCGCCCGGCCGAGCTGGTAGCGGACGTCGAGAACGGTGACGCCGTCGAGGATCCCGGCGAGCTGCTCGGGCGTGACGAGGGAGGTCATGGACCGCAGTCTGGCACCGCCCCTGCTCGTGGTCCTGCCGGTGATCGGCCTCATCGAGCGGTACGGCCTCCAGCACCCGGCCCGCTCACCGTGCGGATGCGGGAGAAGGTGCGCTCCTTCGCGGCGTCCGCCGACACGGTCGCCCTGTTCTTCGGCGAGGACATCTTCGTGGCCGTCGGGTCGATCCTGCTGATCAGCGGTTTCCTGGACGCGACCAACGGCCTCAAGCTCGAGGCCCAGCCGATCGCCCTGTGGGCGATCCGGACGGCGATCTGCGCGTTCCTGATCCACGGGGCCCGGATGCTGATGCTCGACCGGCAGCTGGCGCGATGGCGACCGATGGTCCGGTGCGACAACGCCGTGCACCTCTACGACCGGGCCCTGTCCCGGGCCTGGCACCTCCGGCTGCTCCCACCCTCGCTGCCCGAGGACCGGCGGCCCCGGGTGGCGGAGCGGACGGCCGCGCAGGTGACCGCTGAGCAGGGCGAGATCGTGGACGGCGACTTCATGTCCACGCATTGACTCGTGTCCTTCGCCCTCCTGGCGGGTGCGCGAGCGGCACACTGGTCCCATGAGCGACCTCAGCGGCTACGTCGGGCTCGATGCCGCGGCGGCCCGCGCCAAGGCAGGGGACACCCGCTGGACGCTGCGGGTCTACACCCGCGGAGCCGTGCTGACCATGGACCTGCGCCGCGACCGGCTCAACCTCGAGCTCGGTGACGACGGCCTGGTGACCCGGGCCTGGGTCGGCTGACCGGTCAGCAGGCGCCGGCGTACGTGCCCTGGGTGGCCTGCGGCGCGGAGATCGAGCGGGCGTTCTGGCGCGCCAGAGAGTAGTAGCGCAGCCAGTCCATCTGCATCCGCCCCGGGTTCATCCGGGCGCCGGGCTTGTCGACCAACCTGAAGCGGAAGTCGTACGTCGCGCCGGACAGCGCGGCGTCGCGGCGCTCGGTCATGATGACCCGGGTGTCGACGAACCAGGAGACGTGCGTCTTGGTGACCTCGACGGCGTAGGTGTGGAACGGGCCGGGGCGCAGGTCGAGCCGCTTGCCGGCGGTGAACTCACGGTTCGGCAGGGTCCGGACCGCCATCCGGGCACGGCTGGTGCCGAGCGCGTAGTCCTCCAGGACGATGTTGCGGGCACCGCAGTGGTGGTCGCCCGTCGGAACCAGCTCCGCCACCACGTGGTATGGCGCGCCGCCGCGGGTGTGCTGCTCGGCCCGCACGCGCGTCTCCCACCGGCCGTACTGGCGGGCGTGACCGGTGAGCGTCGCCACCACGTCACCGCCACCAGCGGTGCCGTTGATCGTGAGCATGCCGTGCTGGTTGTTGATCTGGCCCGGCCGGTTCATCGACCACATGCCCTTGACCGGACCGATGTAGTCGTCGGCCCACTGCGCGTTGCCCCAGCGGAACACCTTGCCGGCATTGGTGGGCCGCGACTCGGAGGCCGACGCGGGGGCCGAGCCCACCAGCGGCGCCGCCAGGGCGGTGAGGGCGGTCAGGACGGCGGCGCGACGAAACCTTCGAGGGAGAGACATCGGACCACCGTAGGGGAGTCGCCCGGAGGATGCGAAACGGAGCAGCCTGGCCGGACGTGGCATTATTCCGCCCCGTGGCCGAGCTGCAGTTCTACACAGGGACCATGGACTCGGGGAAGAGCACCCTCGCCCTCCAGGTCGACCACAACCATGCTGCACGGGGCCGTGTGGGTCGGATCTTCACCAGCCACGACCGTGCGGGTGGGGCCCTCGTGTCGTCCCGGCTGGGGCTCACCCACGACGCGCTCGACGTGCCCGAGGACTTCAACTTCTGGAAGTTCGTCGTGGAGTCGCTGACGCACGGGGCCCGGATCGACTACCTCGTCTGTGACGAGGCCCAGTTCTACGAGCCCGTCCAGATCGAGCAGCTGGCCCGCGTCGTAGACGAGCTCCAGATCGACGTGTTCTGCTTCGGCATCCTCACCGACTTCCGGACCCACATGTTCCCCGGCTCACGCCGCCTCGTGGAGCTGGCCGACCGGATGAACGTGTTGCAGGTCGAGGCGTTGTGCTGGTGCGGCAAGCGCGCCACCCACAACGCCCGCACGGAGAACGGCGAGATGGTGACCGAGGGCGAGGTCATCGTCGTCGGCGACGTGGACGACCAGGACTCCGAGCCCGCGGTCGTCGCCTACGAGGTGCTCTGCCGCGCGCACCACCGCCGGAAGCTGACCGCCGCTCGCGCCCAGGCCGTCAGCCTCGCGCCCGAGCCGCTCCCCTTCGGCTAGTCCCCACGTCCGCTGGTCGTAGGTCACGTGACGAGCAGGGGGATCAGCATCTCCGCCGACGTGAGCGATCCGTGCAGGCCGATCAGCCGCGTCTCGTAGGGGAACACCGAGCTGCTCATCACCGAGAAGTCCCCCCGGGCGGCGACGAGGACGTCCCCGAGGCGCGGGCGTACGGCGGGGTCGACCGGACCGAACCAGCCGCGGGCGATGCCCTCGTCGCGGCTCAGCACGTCGGCCCGCTCGCCCAGCGTCGCCCGCCAGCCGGCGAGGACGTCGTCGACGGCGCCTCCGCGGCAGTAGACGTGCCGGAAGCGCGCCTCTCCCCCGAGCAGCGCCATCCCGTCGAGCAGCTCGGGCGACTCGTCCACATCGAGCCGTGACTCGTCGGGCGAGTCGACCATGCCGTGGTCGGCGACGACGACGATCCGGACGTCGGGCGGGAGCGCCTCGCGCAGCTGCTCGGCCTCGGCGTCGATCATCGACAGCTGCAGCTCCCAGGACGTCGACGCGACGCCGTGCCGGTGCCCGGTCCAGTCGAGGTCACCGTCGTACAGGTAGGTCACCGAGGGCTGGTGCCCGCTGGCCTCGACGGCGGCCGCCATCCGTTCGCCGACCTTGTCGGCCCCGACGAACCCGGCGCCCCGCATGCCGGCGAGCGTGAGTCCGGAGCCTTCGAACTGGCGCTTGTTCACGACCGTCGTGTGCACGCCGGCGGCGGCCATCCGGTCCAGGGCCGTGCGATGCGGCTGCCACTCCCGCGGGTCGACGGACTTGCTCCAGGTCAGCGCGTTGAGCAGGTTCTCGGTGCCAGGGATGCGCGTGGTGAAGCCGACGACACCGTGCGCGCCGGGAGGCAGACCGGTGCCGAGCGAGGTGAGGCTGGTCGCGGTCGTGGAGGGCACGCCGACGGTCGCGGGCGGCTGTCCGTCCAACAGCTCGTGCAGGAACGGCGCCTGGTTGGGGTGGTCGCGGAGCAGCTCGTAACCGAGGCCGTCGATCAGGAACACGACGTAGGCCAGCGCCTCGGGCAGCTCGAGCGTGGTGGCAGGCAGCCCCGCCTCGACGCCGAGCGCGCGGGACACCGCGGGCAGGACGTCGCCCAGCGATCGCCCTCCGTAGGCGGGTTCTACGAAGCTCATCCCGCGGTGCGGGCGGACAGGGCGTCGGCGAAGCCCAGCAGGTTGGCGACCGCTTCGGGACCCTCGGCCGCGGCGCTGACCCGCAGCGAGAAGTCGTCGGCGGTGAGCAGCCCGGTGTAGCCGTGGTCGGCCTCGCAGTCCGGGTCCGCGCAACCGGCGGGCTCGAGGTCGATCCGGCCGACGGCTCCCCAGCCGATCGTGAGCACCGCCTCGTTGGCGCCCGGGGCCGGCACCGCCTGCCCGGCGTACGTCTCGGGGTTCGCGACCATCCGGTTGACCACGACCGAGCGGATCGCGGACAGGGTGACGGCCTCGGTGGAGCTGGAGGTGTACGGCGCGGGGAGCAGCTCGTCCGGGGCGTGCTCGTCGGTGTGCGCCAGGATCAGTCGGCTGGGCGTCAGCACCAGGACCGTGACGTGGCGCCGCACCTCGTCACGCTCGTCGATCGTCGGCTCGTGGTGCACGAGGTAGGACACGATGCTCTCACCGGCCACGGCGGAGTCCACGGCGGCCGACACGACGTCGGGGTAGTAGCCGGACTTCTCGATCGCGGTGCGCAGGTCACCGGTCTGGTCGCTCATGCCCGTCAGCATGTCACGCAGCTCCGGTCAGGGGTGGAGCGTGTCTCCGGCCTGCGTGGACAACCGCCGGACGAACCATTCCGACCGGGCGTCGGTCACCGGCTCGACGCGGCCGACGGCGTTCAGCACCGTCGCCCCTGAGGCGCCGACGAGCACCAGGTTGAGCTCGAGCGAGCGCACCTGGGGCAGGTCGTTCTTGAGCTGGGCCAACCGCAGCAGCAGGTGCTCGACGGCCGCGACGTCGACCTCCTCGCTCCCCCGGTAGCCGAACAGCAGCGGGGCGGCCCGGATCTCCCGGACCATGTCGTTGGCGTCACCGCTGTGCATCGGCGGGATGCGGTAGGACCGGTCGCCGAGCAGCTCGGTGGCGGGCCCGGACACCCCGAAGGACACCACCGGCCCGAAGAGCGGGTCCTCCATGCCGCCCAGCGACACGGGCACGCCGGGAGCGGCGACCCGCTGCACGATGAACCCGGCGGCCTGCGGGCTCTCGATCAGGCCCTGCATCGAGTCCCAGGCGTCCCGCATCTCGGCCTCGTTGTCGATGTTGCGCCACACGTGCGCCAGGTCGGGGCGCTGCCGCAGGTGCTCCGCCGTCGCCTTGAGGACCACGCCGTCCTCGCCCCAACCGAGCGACTCGGCTGCGGCCACCGCCTCGTCGGCCGTGAAGGCCTGCGTCCGGTCCCAGAGGTCGATGCCGTAGGCCGCGAGCAGCGTGTGCAGCTCCTCGAAGGTCAGCGCACGGCCCGCCTCGTCGACGGTCAGGATCCGGGACACCAGCTGCCGGGCGCCCATCGTGTCCACGCTCTCCGGCGCGACCAGCTCGCCGAGCGGCTTGGCTCGCCAGGCGGCGTACTCCACGACGCGAGCCAGCGCACGCACGGCCGCCTCCACCGCGGGGTACGACGGCACAGACCCGCGTCCCGCCGTGGAGCCGGCGACGTCGGGGACCCGGAGCAGCTCGGGGATGCCCTCGGAGGCCAGGAACGTCGAGACCAGCGGCTTGTCGGACTGCTCCCCCACCGCGGCGAGCACGTCGGCGACCTCCTCGCCGGTGGTGTTCAGCGGCGGGATGAACACCGCGACCACGGAGTCGACCTCGTCGTCGTCGATCGCGGCGTCGAGCGCCTCCTCGAAGTCCTCGGCGGTGGCGTCGGCGCCGAGCGCCACGAGCTGGGTGACCTGGAGACCGACCGCGACGGCGGCGTCGGCGGCGAGCAGACCGAGCGCGTCGGAGTTGCCGACCACCGCGACCCGGTTACCACGGGGCAGTGGCTGGTGGGCGACGAGCTGGGCGACGTCGAACATCTCGTCGAGGGTGTCGACCTGGATCACGCCGGCCTGCCGGAACATCGCGTCCACGGCGGCCTGCGGGGCGAGCATCGAGCGCACCGCGTGGCCCATCGGCACGCCCTGGGTGGAGCGGCCCGACTTCACCGCGATGACCGGCTTGCGCTGCGAGACGCGGCGGGCCAGGCGGCTGAACTTGCGCGGGTTGCCGATCGACTCCAGGTAGAGCAGCACGACCTCGGTGTCGTCGTCCTCCTCCCAGTACTGCAGGAGGTCGTTGCCCGACACGTCGGCGCGGTTGCCGGCGCTGACGAAGGTGGACAGGCCCAGTCCGCGACGGGCGACCTTCTCGAGGATGGCGACGCCGAGCGCCCCGGACTGGCAGAAGAACCCGGCCCGGCCGCGTGGCGGCATCACGGTCGAGAGGGACGCGTTGAGCGAGTAGTCACTGTGGGTGTTGATGATGCCGAGGCAGTTCGGGCCGACCAGCCGGAGACCGTAGCTGCGGGCCAGGCCGACGAGCTTCCGCTGCCGGAGCCGGCCCTCCTCCCCCGTCTCCGCGAAGCCCGACGAGATCACGACCAGACCGTGCACGCCCTTGGCGGCACAGTCGAGGACCACGTCCTGGACCGCCTCGGCGGGCACCGCGACGATCGCGACGTCGACGGTGTCGGGGATGTCGCCGACGGTGGCGTACGCCGGGAGCCCGGCCACCGACTGGGCGGCGGGGTTCACGGCGTAGACCCGGCCCTGGTAGCCACCGAGCACGAGGTTGCGGACCAGCGTCTGGCCGATGGTGTCGTGCCGTCGGGAGGCGCCGATGACCGCGACACTGCGGGCGTGGAAGAACCGCTCGATCGAGGCGGACTCCGCCCGGTGCTCGCGGGCCTCCATGACGGTGACGCTGGTGTCGGTGGAGTCGATCGGGAAGACCAGCCGCATCACCCCGTCCTCGTAGCCGCCGTCGACGTGGTAGCCGGCCTCCCGGAAGACCTGGACCATCGAGCGGTTCTCGGGCAGCACGTCGGCCACGAACCGGTCGATGCCGCGCTCGCGTCCCGCCTGGGCCAGGTGCTCGAGCAGCAGCTGGGCGATCCCGCGACGCTGGTGGGCGTCCTGGACCAGGAACGCGACCTCCGCCTCGATGACCTTGCCGGTCTTGTCGGTGGCCTCCTCGGGCGGGATGCGGTCGAACCGGCCGACCGCGATCATCCGGTTGGCCACGGTGAGCACGAAGGCCACCCGGCTGACGTGGTCGACGTGGGTGAACCGGAGCACGTCGCGGTCGGAGAGCCGCGGCATGGGGGCGAAGAAGCGGAGGTACTTCGACTCGGCGGAGACCTGCTCGTAGAACTCGACCAGCAGCTCCTGGTCGTCGTAGTGGATCGGGCGCAGGTGCGCCACCCGGCCGTCCCGGAGCAGGACGTCGGCCTCCCAGTGCCGGGGGTACGCCGCCTCCGGGGCCGTGTCGGCGCCCGAGATGCCGCTCTCCGTAGTGCTCACGGGCGAAATCTACCGTCCGGTCGGGCGAACCACCCCGTCGCGCGGCGTGCCCCGCACGGCGATCAGGGGCGGCGTACCAGAATGGCCGCATGGCCCGCTCCACCCAGCAACCTCCCCTGCCCGACGACTACGAGGAGCACATCCTCGACATCGACGTCGGCGACGAGATGCGCACCAGCTTCCTGGAGTACGCCTACTCCGTCATCTACAGCCGCGCCCTGCCCGACGCCAAGGACGGCCTCAAGCCGGTGCAGCGCCGGATCCTCTACACGATGGCAGACATGAACCTGCGCCCCGACCGCGGTCACGTGAAGAGCGCCCGCGTCGTCGGCGAGGTGATGGGACGGCTGCACCCGCACGGCGACGGCGCGATCTACGACGCCCTGGTCCGGATGGTGCAGCCCTGGTCGCTGCGGCTCCCGATGGTCGACGGGCACGGGAACTTCGGCTCCCCGGACGACCCGCCGGCCGCGATGCGCTACACCGAGTGCCGGATGGCGCCCGCGGCGGTCGCGATGACCGGCTCGATCGACGAGGACACCGTCGACTTCAAGCCCAACTACGACAGCCGAGAGACCGAGCCGGTCGTGCTGCCCTCGGCCATCCCGAACCTCGTCGTCAACGGGGCGTCGGGCATCGCGGTCGGCATGGCCACCAACATCGCGCCGCACAACCTGATCGAGGTCGTCCAGGCCCTGCGCCACCTGGTGACCTACCCGCAGGCCGACCTCGACGCGCTGATGCGCTTCATCCCCGGCCCGGACCTGCCCACGGGCGGCAAGATCGTCGGCCTGGACGGCGTCCGGGACGCCTACGAGACCGGCCGCGGCTCGTTCAAGATGCGCGCCACCGCCCGGATCGAGAGCGTCACCCCTCGGCGCAAGGGCATCGTGGTCACCGAGCTGCCGTACGGCGTCGGGCCCGAGCGGGTCATCGAGCGGATCAAGAGCCTGGTGCAGGGCAAGAAGCTGCTCGGCATCAGCGACGTCAAGGACCTGACAGACCGGCAGAAGGGCCTCCAGCTGGTCATCGAGGTCAAGAACGGCTTCGTGCCCGAGGCGATCCTCGAGCAGCTCTTCAAGCTCACCCCGATGGAGGACTCCTTCGGGATCAACGCGGTCGCGCTCGTCGAGGGCCAACCGCGGACCCTGGGCCTCAAGCAGATGCTCGAGGTCTTCCTGGGCCACCGCTTCGACGTCGTACGGCGACGGTCGGTCTTCCGGCGCACGAGGACGGCCGACCGGCTGCACCTGGTGCAGGGCCTGCTGGTGGCGATCCTCGACATCGACGAGGTCATCCAGCTGATCCGCTCCAGCGACAACGCGGAGCAGGCCAAGGCCCGGCTGATCGACGTGTTCGACCTGAGCGACGTGCAGGCGACCTACATCCTCGACATGCCGCTGCGCCGGCTCACGAAGTTCTCCAAGCTCGAGCTGGACAAGGAGGCGGCTGAGCTCCAGGCCACCATCGACGAGCTCGACGCGATCCTGGGCGACGACAGGCTCCTCCGCAAGGTGGTCTCCGACGAGCTGACCGACGTCGCGAAGACCTACGGCACGCCTCGCCGGACCGTGCTGCTCGAGTCGGCCGGCCAGACCGTCACCGCCGCGGTGACGCTCGAGGTCGCCGACGACCCCTGTTTCGTCTACCTCTCGAGCAGCGGTCTGCTGGCCCGGACCTCCGAGGTCGGCACACCGGGTGACGGCGAAGGACGCGCCAAGCACGACGTGATCGTGTCGGCCGTGCGCGCGACCGCCCGCGGCCAGGTCGGTGCCTTGACCACCCAGGGCCGGCTGGTCAAGGTCGAGGTGCTCGACCTGCCCACGCTCCCGGGCACCGCGAACCACCCGCACCTGCAGGGCGGGGCACCGGTGAGCGAGTTCCTGGCCCTCGACGCCGGCGAGCGAGTGCTCGCCCTGACCACGCTCGACGCGGACTCCCCCGGGCAGGCGCTCGGCACCCGTCAAGGCGTCGTCAAGCGGGTCAATCCCGAGGTGCTCGGCAACCGCGACGCCTGGGAGGTCATCCGGCTCGCGGACGGCGACGAGGTCGTGGGTGCGGTCGAGCTGCGCACCGGCGACGAGGAGCTCTGCTTCGTCACGTCCGACGCGCAGCTCCTGCACTTCGCCTCGAACGCGGTCCGCCCGCAGGGTCGGTCGGGCGGCGGCATCGCCGGCGTCCGCCTCGCACCGAAGCAGACCGCGGTGTTCTTCAGCGCGTTCCGCCCCGACGACTCGACCGTCGTCGTGACGTCGTCGGGGTCCGCCGCGGCCCTGCCCGGCACCGAGCCGGGTGCGTTGAAGGTGACGCCGTTCTCGGAGTACCCCGCCAAGGGCCGCGGCACCAGCGGCGTGCGCTGCCACCGCTTCCTCAAGGGCGAGGACACCCTGGTGTTCGCCTGGGTCGGGCCCGGTCCGGCGCGGGCCGCGGCGTCCAGCGGTGCGGTCGTCGACCTGCCGGAGGCCACCGGCCGTCGAGACGGCTCGGGCGTCTCCGGACCGCAGCCCGTCGTCGCCGTCTCCGGACCGGTCTCCCGTCTCACGGAGGCGTGACAGGCTGTGCGCATGAGCATCACGCCCCGACCGGTCGCCGTCCTGCTCGCCCTCGTCGTCTCGCTGACGGCGTGCTCGGGTGGCACCAAGGACCGAACCGGGACCAGCCCCGCGGACGCGCTGGCCGCGGCCAAGAAGACCCTCGACGACACCAGCGGCCTGACGATCGGGCTCTCCACCCCCAAGCTGCCGTCCGGCGTCAACGGACTGCTCGACGCCAAGGGGGTCGCCACCCACGCCCCGGCGTTCAAGGGCACGATCAAGGTGTCGGCCAGCGGCATCACGGCCGACGCCGACGTGGTCGCCGTCGACGGCAAGGTCAACGCCAAGCTGCCGTTCACGTCCAAGTTCGTGGTCATCGACCCGGCGGACTACGGCGCCCCGGACCCGGCCGACCTGATGGACACCGACGCCGGCCTCTCCGCCCTGCTGATCGCCGGCACCGACGTGCAGGCGGGCAAGAAGGTCCGCGACGGCAAGGTGGTGCTCACCTCCTACACCACGACGCTGCCCGGTGACGAGATCGCGACGATCATCCCGAGCGCGGACACCTCCGCCACGTTCGACGCGACGTTCACCGTGACCGACGGCGACGAGCTGTCCAAGGCGGTGCTCACCGGGCCGTTCTACGCGACCGGCGGCGACGTGACCTACACGATCACCTTCGCCGACTACGGCTCGAAGCCGACCATCACCAAGCCGTGACCGGTCGGGTGGCCGGCGACCGGCTGCTGCTCGGCCTGGCCGCCGTCGCGGTGGCCTTCGCGGCCGCCGACACCTACGTCGTGGTGCTGGCGCTTCCCGACATGATGGGCACCGTCGGCCTCGCCGTCGACGAGCTCCAGCGGGGAGCGCCGATCATCTCCGGCTTCCTGCTGGGATACGTCGCGATGCTGCCGCTGGTCGGCCGGATCGCCGACCTGCGCGGACGCCTGCCGGTGCTGGTCGGCTCCCTGGTCGTCTTCGCCCTCGGCTCGCTCGTGACGGCCGCGGCCTTCGACCTGCCCAGCCTGGTCGCCGGCCGCTTCCTGCAGGGCGTCGGCGGCGGCGGGCTGGTGCCCGCGACGCTCGCCCTGGTCGCCGACCTCTACCCGCCGTCCCGGCGCGGCGTGCCCCTCGGCGTGGTCGGCGCGGTCCAGGAGGTCGGCAGCGTCGTCGGCCCGTTGTACGGCGCCCTGGTGCTCGCGGTGTCGCAGTGGCAGGCGATCTTCGCGATCAACCTCGCCGTCGGACTGGTCCTGGCCGTCGCGATCCGGTCCCTCGCCGACCCGTCCGTCGAGCAGCAGAAGTCACGGCGTGCGGGCGCAGAGGTGACGGGTCGACCCGACTGGCTGGGCGGGCTGCTGCTCCTGCTGACGCTGGTGGCCCTCGTCCTCACGATGGTGCAGCCGCCTGCCCTCACGTCGCAGGTCACCATCGGCCTCGGCTTCGTGCCCGTCGTCGGCGACTCCCGCTGGCTCGGACCGGTCGGCCTGGCCTGCGTCGTGCTCGCGGTGGCGTTCCTGGTCCGGTGCCTGACCGCGCGACGGCCGCTGGTCGACGTACGCAGCTGGGGCACGGTGGCCAGCCGCGCCGACCTGGTCGGAGCGACGCTGCTCGCCCTGGCCCTCGCCGGGATCATCCTGGCCTTCGCCACCGCCGACCCCGAGGTCGCGGTGTTCTCCCCCGCTGGCCCCTGGCTGCTCACCGGCTCGCTGCTGGCCGCACTCGCCTTCTGGGTGCACTCCCGCCGCACCGCCGAGCCCCTGGTGCCGCACGGCGCGTTCGGCCAGCGACCGGCCTGGGGGGCGCTGGTCGTCAGCTTCTTCGTCGGGGCCGCGCTGATCGCGGCCCTGGTGGACATCCCGATCTTCGCCCGGGTCACGGTCTACCCGACGTCCCAGCTCGACGCTGCGCTCGTGCTGGTCCGGCTGCTGGTCGCCCTGCCGGTCGGCGCGCTCGCCGGCGGCTACCTGGTCCGGCGGGTGCCACCCGGAGTCGTGACCGCGGTCGGGATGGTGCTGTCGGCCGTCGGGTTCGTGTGGATGTCGACCTGGGGCCTGACCAGTCTCTCCTCCCCCGTGGCGACGGTGCCGCTGGTGCTGGCCGGGCTCGGGTTCGGCCTGGCGCTCGCGCCCGTCAACGCGGCCCTGCTCGCGGCCACCTCCGACGCGGTGCACGGGATCACCAGCGCCCTGCTGGTGGTGGCCCGGATGGTCGGCATGCTGGTGGGCATCTCGGCCCTGACCACGATCGGGCTGCGGCGCTACTACGCCGTGCAGGTCGACCTGCCCACGCCGACCCAGGTCTGCGAGTCGGGCACGCAGTGCAAGGCCTACACGGCGCTGCTCAAGGAGGCGGGGCTCGAGCAGCTGCAGACCGTGTTCGTCGGTGCTGCCGTCTGCGCGGTCGCCGCCGCGATGGTGGCCCTGATCCTGCTACGTGACGCCGGCCGGTCGGGCCGCGTCGACCTTCCGCTACGTTCTGAGGCGTGAGCGACGCGTTCGAGGACCTGCTGGCCGCCAACCGGGACTACGCCTCCACCCACGAGCTCAGTGGGTTCGACGGGGTCGCCCATGCGGGGGTGGCGGTGGTCACCTGCATGGACTCGCGCATCGACCCGCTGCGGATGCTGGGCCTGTCCCCCGGCGACGCCAAGATCTTCCGCAACCCCGGCGGGCGCGTCACGCCGCAGGCGCTGGAGGCGCTCGTCCTCGGCGTGCACCTGCTCAACGTGCGGCGGATCCTCGTGGTCCCGCACACGCGCTGCGCGATGGCGACCTCCACCCTCGATGAGATCCGCGAGCGGGTCGGCGCCTCGGCCGGCCAGGACGCGTCCTGGCAGACGTTCGGTGTGGTCGACGACCAGGGGGCCGCGCTGGCCGAGGACGTGGCCGCCGTCCGGTCGCACCCGTTGATCCCCGCCTCGGTCGAGGTGGGCGGGTTCGTCTACGACGTCGACACCGGGTTGCTCAGCCAGCAGGTCTGACGTGGTCGAGCCGCCGCCTCGGGTCGGCTAGAAGTCCAGCTCCTCGTCGGAGAGGTGCCCGCCGTTGGCGACGATGAAGTCCTTGCGGGGCGCCACATCGGATCCCATCAGCAGCTCGAAGACCTGCGTCGCGGCGTCCGCGTCGTCGACGCTGATCCGGCGCAGGGTGCGGTGCCGCGGATCCATCGTGGTCTCCGCGAGCTGGTTGGCGTCCATCTCACCGAGGCCCTTGTAGCGCTGGATCGGGTCCTTCCAGCGCACGCCCTTCTTGGTCAGCTCGGCCAGCTTCCGCTGGAGCTCGACGTCGCTGTAGGTGTAGACGTACTTCTCCATCCCCTTCTTGGGGTTGGACAGCTCGATGCGGTGCAACGGCGGTACGGCGCTGTAGACCCGGCCGTCGGTGATCAGGTCGGGCATGTACTTGAAGAACAGCGTCGCCAGCAGGCAGCGGATGTGCGCACCGTCGGAGTCGGCGTCGGCCATGAAGATGATCCGGCCGTAGCGGCGGGCATCGATGTCGAACGTGCGGCCCGAGCCGGCGCCGACGACCTGGATGATCGAGGCGCACTCGGTGTTCTTCAACATGTCGCCGACCGACGCCTTCTGCACGTTCAGGATCTTGCCGCGGATCGGCAGCAGCGCCTGGAACTCCGAGTTGCGGGCCAGCTTGGCGGTGCCCAGGGCGGAGTCGCCCTCGACGATGAACAGCTCGCTGCGTTCCATGTCGTTGGAACGGCAGTCGGCCAGCTTGGAGGGGAGCGCGCTCGACTCGAGGGCGTTCTTGCGGCGCTGGGTCTCCCGGTGCTGGCGCGCGGCCAGCCGGGTCCGGCTCGCGTTGGCGACCTTCTCCAGCACCAGCTTGGCCTGGGCCTTCTCGGCGCGCTTGGTCGAGGTGAGGAACTTCTTGAGCTCAGCGCTCACCACCTTGTTGACGGCCTTCTTCACCGCGGGGGTGCCCAGCACCTCCTTGGTCTGGCCCTCGAACTGCGGCTCGGCCAGCCGGACGGTCACGATCGCCGTCAGGCCCTCGAGCACGTCGTCCTTGATCACCTCGGCCTCGGTGGCCTTGAGGGTGCGGGTGGCCTTGAGCACCTCGTTGAACGTCTTGGTCGCGGCTTGCTCGAACCCGGCGACGTGGGTGCCGCCCTTGGGCGTCGCGATCACGTTCACGAAGGAGCGGAGCTCGGTGTCGTAGCCGGTCCCCCAGCGCAGCGCCACGTCGACGCCCAGGTCGCGCTCGACGTCCTGCGGGGTCATGTGGCCGGCATCGTCGAGCATCGGCACGGTCTCGGTGAACTGGTCCGAGCCCTCGAGCCGGAGGATCTCGCTGACCGCCTCGTCCGCGGCCAGGAACTGGCAGAACTCGGCGATGCCGCCGTCGTGCCGGAAGCTCTCCTGGACCGGCTCAGACCCCCGCAGGTCGCGGATCGCCAGCTCGAGGCCGGGCACGATGAACGAGGTCTGCCGGGCCCGGGTGACGAGCTCGTCGTAGTTGAACGTCGCGTCCTTGGTGAAGATCTGCCGGTCCGGCCAGAACCGGATGCGGGTGCCGCTGACACCCTTCTTGACCCGGGCGCCCTTGCGGGTCAGTCCCGACTGCGCGGTGTACGACGCACCGGGGCCGTCGCCGACGAACACGCCCGGATTGCCGCGCTGGAAGGACATGCCCTGGATCGAGGGGCTCCGCTCGACGTCGACGTCGAGCCGGGACGAGAGCGCGTTGACGACAGAGGCGCCCACGCCGTGCAGGCCGCCCGTCGCGACGTAGGAGCCGCCGCCGAACTTCCCGCCCGCATGCAGCTTGGTGAAGATGACCTCGACGCCTGGCAGCCCGGTCTTGGGCTCCTTGTCGACCGGGATGCCGCGGCCGTCGTCGTGCACCTCGACCGACCCGTCGTCGTGCAGGATGATCTCGATGCGTTTCGCGGCGCCGGCGAGCGCCTCGTCCACGCCGTTGTCGATGATCTCCCAGACGCAGTGCATGAGCCCGCGGGTGTCGGTCGAGCCGATGTACATGCCCGGCCGTTTGCGGACCGCGTCGAGGCCCTCCAGGACCAGGAGGTGACGGGCGTTGTACGTGTTGTCGATGGCGCTTCCTTGGTCTCGCACGGTGCTGCGGGCTGGCACGGGTCTCCTCGGGAGGGGGCGATCGGGTGCGCTCCCGAATCTACTCGCGACACGCCGTACGGGCCGATTCGCCACGCCTACCCGTCAACTGGAGGCCCGGGGGTGACGATGAGACTCGCGGGGAGATCGTCACGATGCGGCAACGAGTTGTTTCAAGTCTGGTCGATTGGCAACGACTCGGAGCAAGCCGAGGCAGACTGGTGTGCGAACCAAGGTGTGGGACAGGTCACCTGATCTCGTGGGTAGACACTCCACGCCGCGGGAAGCGTCCAGCGTGATTGGATGTTGATCCTGGTGACACCGAGGGAACAGTTGGTCCCCCGGGTACGTTGAGCAGGACACCAAGGAAGGGAAGAGGCCTCAGATGACTACTGCAGTTGCCCCTAGTTCGCCACTGACAGCTGTGGACCGTTGCGACCGTTGCGGTGCCCAGGCCTACCTCCGCGTCGAGCTCTCCGGCGGCGGTGAGCTGCTGTTCTGCGCGCACCACGCGCGCGAGCACGGCGACCGGCTGCGCGAGATCGCGGTGACCGTCCACGACGAGACCGGGAAGCTGGTCGACACGCCTAGCGCGGAGACCGGACGCTGACGCGCCGCACCCTAGAGACGTTTCCGCAAGCCCCGGGCCTCGCCCGGGGCTTGCGGCGTCTCCGGACCCGTGTGACGGGCGGATGTCGCCCCGGTCACGCGTCGTGACACGCTGACGCCATGGCAGAGACCGACGTCCTCGTGGGCCTGGCCGTGCTCGTCGGCCTGGTCGGGATCGTCGTCCCGGTGCTGCCCGGCTCGATCCTGATCCTCGGCGCCGTCCTGGTCTGGGCGGTCGTCGCGGCCGCCCCCGTCGGCTGGGTGGTCTTCGCCGTCGCCGCGACGTTCCTGGTGCTCGGCGGCATCGTGAAGTACGCCGTCCCGGGCCGCGGCCTCAAGACCGCCGGCGTCCCCGGTCGCACCTTGGTGGCCGGCGGACTTCTCGGCATAGTCGGCTTCTTCGTGGTGCCCGTCGTCGGGCTGGTGCTCGGCTTCGTGCTCGGGGTCTACCTCTCGGAGCTCCAGCGGGTCGGCAGCGCGCTGGCCTGGCCCTCGACCCGTGCCGCCCTCAAGGCGGCCGGCCTCTCCGTGCTGATCGAGCTCGCGTCCGGGCTGCTGGCGGCCCTCACGTGGCTCGTCGGAGCGATCGCCGTCTGAGATGGCCATCGTCCTCGCCCTCGTCTCCGCCCTGGCCTACGGGCTCTCCGACTTCGTCGGCGGGCTCGTGTCGCGCCGTACCTCCGCGTGGTCGGTGGCCGTCGTCGGCCAGGCCTCGTCGGCGCTCTGCGTCGCGGTGACGGCCCTGTTCGTCCCGGGCGACCCGACCCGGACCGACCTGCTGTGGGGTCTGCTGGCCGGGGTCGGCGGCGGCACCGGAGCCGCCTTCCTCTACCGCGGGTTCTCGTCCGGCCGGATGGGCGTGGTGGCGCCGGTGTCGGCCGTGGGGGCGGCAATCGTGCCGGTGCTGGCCGGGACCGTCGGCGGCGAACGCCTTTCACTGCTGGTCTGGGTGGGGATCGTCGCGGCGCTGCCCGGCATCTGGTTGGTGTCCCGGACGCCCCCGGACCCGCTGGAGTCCGGCGAGCCGCGCGAGTCCGTCGCTGCCGCCGTGCGTGACGGGGCGCTGGCCGGCCTCGGCTTCGGCCTGCTGTTCGCAGCGCTGGGGCAGGTGCCCGACAGCGCCGGCTTCTGGCCGCTGGCAGCGGCCCAGGTCGCCAGCGTGCCGTCGGTCGTGCTGCTGGCCACGGTGCTGCGGGCGGAGTGGGTGCCGCGAGGACGAGCGGTGCGGCTGGCCGTGCTGTGCGGCCCTCTGGGTGCCGTCGCTACCGGGATGTTCCTGCTCGCCACCCAGGCGGGGTTCCTGACGGTGGCGGGCGTGCTGACGTCGCTCTACCCCGCGAGCACGGTGCTGCTCGCCGCCCTGGTCCTGCACGAGAGGGTGCACCGGGCCCAGGGCATCGGCCTGATGCTGTGCGGCGTCGCGATCGCCTTCGTGGCGGGGGGCTAGCCCCGGACGCGGTACTTCAAGTGCGTGACCCCGGCTGAGGCCACCACGCCCACGGGCTCGAGGTCGAGCGGCCCCACGCCGTCGAAGAGCCGCTCCCCCGCCCCCAGCGTGACCGGGCTGACGTGCAAGTGCAGCACGTCGAGGAGTCCCGCCGCGAGGCACTGGTTGACGGTGCTCGCCCCGCCCGCGACCGCGACGGTGCGGTCGCCGGCCGCTTCCTTGGCCCGGGCAACGGCCGCCTCCACGCCGTCGGTGACGAAGTGGAACGTCGTCGCGCCCACCTCGACGCTGGCCCGCGGGTGGTGCGTGAGCACGAGCACCGGGACGCCGTACGGCGGCTCCTCGCCCCACCAGCCGGTCCAGTCGAGGTCCCACTCACCGCGCCCCCAGCCGAACATGTTGCGACCCATCACGTAGGCGCCGGGCGGTCGCATCCACTCCTCGACGACGCGGGCGTCCTCGCCCTGAGCGTCGAAGTGCCACTCGTGCAGGCGCAGGCCGCCGCGGCCGAGCGGTGCCTCCTGGGACTGGTCGGCGCCGGCCACGAAGCCGTCCACGGACACGCTCAGATCACACGTCACGTCACTCATGCCAGGACAGACTGCCACCGCGGTCGGAACTCATCGGCCGACGGGCGCGGATCAGTCGAGGTAGTCGCGCAGCACCTGCGAGCGCGACGGGTGACGCAGCTTCGACATGGTCTTCGACTCGATCTGGCGGATCCGCTCGCGGGTCACGCCGTAGACCTTGCCGATCTCGTCGAGGGTCTTCGGCTGGCCGTCGGTCAGCCCGAAGCGCATCGAGACCACACCGGCCTCGCGCTCGGAGAGCGTGTCGAGCACGGCGTGCAGCTGCTCCTGGAGCAGCGTGAAGGAGACCGCGTCGGCCGGCACGATCGCCTCGGAGTCCTCGATGAGGTCACCGAACTCGGAGTCGCCGTCCTCACCCAGGGGCGTGTGCAGGGAGATCGGCTCGCGGCCGTACTTCTGGACCTCGATGACCTTCTCGGGAGTCATGTCGAGCTCCTTGGCGAGCTCCTCCGGGGTGGGCTCGCGGCCCAGGTCCTGGAGCATCTGGCGCTGCACGCGGGCCAGCTTGTTGATGACCTCGACCATGTGCACTGGGATGCGGATGGTACGGGCCTGGTCGGCCATCGCGCGGGTGATGGCCTGACGGATCCACCACGTCGCGTAGGTCGAGAACTTGTAGCCCTTGGTGTAGTCGAACTTCTCGACCGCGCGGATCAGACCGAGGTTGCCCTCCTGGATCAGGTCGAGGAAGAGCATGCCGCGGCCGGTGTAGCGCTTGGCCAGCGAGACCACCAGGCGCAGGTTCGCCTCGAGGAGATGATTCTTCGCCTTGTCGCCGTCGCGGCAGATCCAGAGGTAGTCGCGACGCTGCGC
>JBDSMW010000142.1:0-4265 GCA_039915665.1 Nocardioidaceae bacterium | reverse complement strand
TGGCCGTTCGTGGGCGCCGGCGACTTCGACCGGCTAGGGCTGCCCGCCGACGACGTGCTGCGCAGCACGGTCCGGATGGCCAACCCGCTGTCGGAGGAGAAGCCGCTGCTGACCACCACGCTGCTGCCCGGCCTGCTGGACACGGCCGCTCGCAACGTCGGGCGCGGCAGCGGCTCCGTGGCGATCTACGAGACCGCGCCGGTGTTCTTCCCGACGCCCGGCCGGCTCACGGCGCCCATCCTGGGCGTGGACCGGCGCCCCGACGACGCCGACCTCGAGAAGCTGAGGGCGGCCGTCCCGCACCAGCCGCTCACCCTCGCCGCCGTCCTCGCCGGCGACCGCGAGGGCTCCGGCTGGTGGGGCTCCGGCCGCCCGACCTCGTGGGCCGACGCCGTCCAGGTGGTCCGCGAGGTGGCGCGGGTCCTCGGCGTCGAGGTGGAGGTCGTCCAGGCCGTCCGTGCCCCCTGGCACCCCGGCCGCTGCGCGCAGCTGCGCGTCGACGGACAGGAGATCGGGCACGCCGGCGAGCTGCACCCCGCGGTCTGCACGGCGTACGGCGTCCCGCCCCGCACCAGTGCCGTCGAGGTCGACCTCGAGCTGCTCATCTCGAGGGCACCCGCTGTCGTGCAGGCCGAGCCGTTCTCCAGCTATCCGGTGGCCAAGGAGGACGTCGCGTTCGAGCTCGACGCCGCCGTGCCGTCGGAGGCAGTCGTCACCACGATCCGGGCCGCGGCCGGTCCGCTGCTGGAGTCGGTGCGCGTCTTCGACCTCTACACCGGGGCCCCGATCCCGGCCGGCAAGAAGTCGCTGGCGTTCGCGCTGCGCTTCCGGGCCCCCGACCGGACCCTGACCGAGGCGGAGACGGCCGAGGCCAGGGACCGGGCGGTGGCCGCCGTGGTGAGCGAGCTCGGAGCCGTCCACCGCGCCTGAGCGGCGGGGCTGGGAGTCAGGCAGACCGGCTGCCGGGGGTGGACGGGCCGTTCTCGGAGAGCCGCGCCTAGCCGGCGCGCAGCTGCCACACGCTGCGGCCGTGGGTCGCGGCGAACAGTCGCTTGCCCTTCTCGTCGAGGGTCAGCCCGTAGACCGCGACCCGCGGAAGACCCGGGGTCGCGACCCAGTTCGGCGAGGTGCGGGTGCTGGCCAGGACGCCGAAGTCCGTGGACACGAACAGCGACTGCGTCCGCGGCACCCAGACCACGTCGGTGACCGGCTGGTCCCCGAGGTTGGCGCTGAGGTCCTTGGCCGTGCCCTGCCCGGTCTTGGAGTCGACCGTCACCTCGTACACGTGTCCACCGGGCGAGTAGGCCGAGTAGCCGGAGTAAGACACGAACGCGTGGTTCGGGTTCGCCGGATCGATCGCGATCCCGGAGACGAAACGCTTCGGGAGTCCCAGGTTCTGGTCGATCCGCTGGTAGGTCACGGCGTTCGGGTCCGCCGCGTTGGCGTTGGCCGAGATGAAGAGGCCGCCGAGCCGCGTGGCCGCCCACATCGTGTTGTCGTTGCTCTGGGCCCGCTCGACCGCGACCACGTAGTTGGCGCGGTTGCCGCCAGAGAGGTCGCCGGCGGCGCCGCCGAGCTTCTGCCAGTCGCCGCACGCCTTCGGGCGGTTCCCGTAGTCACCGGTCAGCTCGTTGCAGTACTGGTCGAGGAACGGACGGTCCCCACCGTTGTCGGGGGTGCGCCACACGTGTTGCAGACCGTCGAAGACGGTGCCGCCCTTGGTGGGGTCGGCCGTCAGCGGCGTGTAGAACGACGAGGCCTCGCCGGACGCGAGCAGCGGGTCGCTGATGAAGTCCCAGCCGGTGGGGCTGCCACCGTCGAAGCTGACGTCGTGCTGCGGTGCGTAGTAGGAGTGGTAGCGGATCTTGGCGTTGTCCACGTTGAAGCCGGACTGCCCGCCGTCACCGCCGACGGTCTCGGCGAAGCCGCTCTGGTCGCTCTCCCAGGTGCCGTTGTCCTGCGTGCCGCCCTGGACGACGCCGCCGTTCTTGTTGACCGACACCGACTGGAACTGCAGGGTCTGCAGGCCCTTGTTCAGGCTCGCGTTGCTGGTCGGGATCGCCGACAGGTACTGCTGGCAGTCGACCTTCTCGACGGGGGTCAGGGAGGTGCGCGAGCCACAGTCGCTGCTGCGGTTCACGAACGGCCCGGTCTGGCGAACGACACCGCCGTCCGACGCGCTGAAGAACACCTCGGGTCCGGTCCCGGTCGGGGCAAACGTCAGCGCGTGGTGGTCCGGGTGCAGTCCGTTGGGACTGGCCTGCGCGTCGTTGGTCATGTCCGTGACGTGCACGCCGGCGTCCACGGACCGCACGACGGCGCGGCCGTTGGAGCTGCCCGGCCCACCGAAGACCTCGAGCTCGTCGTAGTTCATCGAGCCGGACAGCATCACCTCGTCGGCGTGGTTCGACGGGCTGGTGACCACCATGTCGTAGGAGCACTGCCCCTGGCAGAAGTTGTAGGAGCCGTAGCCCGGAGTGCCAGGAGTCGGGTTCGACAGCTCGGTGAACGTCGGGGTGAGAGTCGAGCCGTCGTCACTGCGCAGCAGTCCGGCGGTGGTGTTCTTGTAGTAAGTGGCGTCGCCGAGGTAGATGCGCGTCTGCCCACCCGCGAGTGTTGTCAGCGAGTACTCCACGCGACTCGTCGAGGAGGTGGTCGCCGAGCCCGGGGTCTTGATGGTGTAGATCTGCTGCCACGTCCCGGAGCCGATCCGACGGAACAGTCCGTAGTCGAACATCGAGGCGTAGACGGTGTCGGCGTGCGTCGGGTCCTGGAGGATCTTGGAGATCCCGCCGCGGAAGAAGTCGGCGCCGGTCGGCGAGGCAGGCACCACGACGTCGGAGTCCTGGCTGAGGCTCAGCGTCCAGGTGCTGCCGGCGTCCTTGGACTCGTAGAGACCCACCTTGGCGGCACCGGGCGGCGTGTAGCGGCCACCGTTGACGGACGAGGAGCCGTGCCGAGCGACGGCAGTCCCGACGTAGAGGTGCTTCGGGTCGGTCGGGTCGACCGAGACCGAGGCGATGGAGCGGTTCAGCGCGAAGTCCTGGGAGCTGAGGAAGGTGTCCACCTTGCTGAAGCTGTCTCCGCCGTCGGTGGACTTGTACAGCCCGAGGCCGGCCTCGGAGTCGGAGGACCCGTTGGGCTCTCCCGTGCCGACGAACAGGGTGCCGTTCGGGGCCCGGTAGACGACACCGATCGCGGTCGAGGGGATGTCCGCACCGATGGGGGACCAGGTCGGGGTGGTGGCGAGGGCGTTCTTCGTGCGCCACAGACCACCGCCCGCCGTCCCGGCGTAGAGAGTGCACGTCGAGGGCGTGCAGGTCTTCTCGGTCGCCAGCGAGGTGGTGCGCCCCGAGACGATCGCGGGGGTGCCGGTGTAGCTCGCCTCGGGGACCTGGAGCCCGCCATCGGGACCGAGAGGCTCCCACGACGAGACCTTCTTGTTGCCCTGGGCCTTGGCGAGGTCGGCCTTGCCCCGGACCGACGAGCCGCGCGTCCGCGCCTGGGCGAACGAGGCCTTGGCGTCGCTCTCCGTGCCTGGAGCGATGTAGCTGCGTGGGTAGGCCCGCTGGTCGTAGGCCTCCTGGGCGGGACCGTTGAGGATCTCGCCTCCGGCCTCACCGCCCTGCTGCTCGAGCTTCTCGGCGACGAAGGCCAGGGGGAGCCGGTGCGCGGCGAGTCCGGGGCGCTTCTCGAGCGCCTCCATCATCTCGTGGGAGCCGGTCCGTTCGGCCTCTTCCCGCGAGGACCCGCCGGAGCGGCTGCGGAGCATCGAGAGTCCGACGACCGCCACGACCAGGGCGGTCACGACGACGAGGACGAGGGTGGTGCGGCGCTGAGAGTGGGCGCTCATGTCCGGCGTTCCTTCCCGAGAGGATGCGCTGGCCGGCATGATCCGGAAGGTTTCCGGACACACGTACGTCGGGCGCAGATTGTTCGACCATAAGTGGTTGGACGGCGCAAGTGAATGGCGACGGTCCAGTTTCGTAAGACATTTCGTGATTCGACTGTCATGCAGGTTGATGTATAGTCATGCACATGACGAAACGCAGGGTCGCGGTCGCCGGAGCGAGCGGGTACGCCGGCGGCGAGGTGCTGCGGCTGCTGCTCGGGCACCCCGAGGTCGAGATCGGCGCGCTGACCGCGGGCTCCAACGCGGGGGAGCCGCTCGGTGGGCTCCAACCGCACCTCGTCCCGCTCGCGGACCGGGTGCTCGAGGAGACCACCCTGGAGGTGCTGGCCGGCCACGACGTGGTGTTCCTGGC
>JBDSMW010000137.1:0-17142 GCA_039915665.1 Nocardioidaceae bacterium | reverse complement strand
ATCGTGCCGTCGGGCTGCAGGTTCTTCAGCTCGACGTGGTGGCCGGACTCGTCGGTGACGGTGGCGGACTCGACGATGGAGGCCAGCGCCTTGCCCCGCACGACCTCGGACACCATCTCCGGGATGTGGTTGTGCTCGATCATGTGGGAGATGAACTCCTGCGGGTTCTGGCCCGACTGCTGCGCGCGACGCATGAGGTGCTCCTGGAGCTCGCCCTCGTTGACGCCGATCTCCTCGGTCTTGGCGACCTGGTCCAGCACGAACTGCGCGGCGACCGCGTCGCGGACCCGCTTCTCGAGGTCGGCCTCGAACTCGTCGACGGTCTGCTCCTCGCCGTCGAGGTAGGCCTCCATCGTGATCCCGGCCATCGACAGCTGCTGCTCGATCTGGTCGCGGCGGGCGGTGAGCTCGGACTCGACGATCGTGTCGGGCAGGGGTACCTCGACCAGGTCGAGCAGCTTCTCCAGCACGGCGTCGCGGGCGGCGGCGGCCTGCTCGAGGCGCTTGCCGCGCGAGAGGCGTGTGCGGACGTCGTCGTTGAGCTCGGCGACCGTGTCGAACTCGGACGCGGTCTGGGCGAAGTCGTCGTCGAGCTCGGGGAGATCCTGCTCCTTGACCGAGCTGACCTTGACCTCCACCTCAACGTCCTCGCCGAGGAGGTCGCCACCGACGAGCTGGGAGGTGAACGTGGCCTCGTCGCCGGCGGACAGGCCGGTGAGCGCCTCGTCGAGGCCCTCGAGCATGCCGCCCTTGCCGACCTGGTAGCTCATGCCGGTCGCCTCGGCGCCCTCGACGACCTCGCCGTCCTTCTTGGCGACGAGGTCCATGACCACGAAGTCGCCGTCGGCGGCGGCGCGCTCGACCTCGGAGAGGCTGGCGAAGCGCTCCCGCAGGTTGTGGACCTGCTCCTCGACGTCCTCGTCGGTGACGGTGACGTCGTCGACGGTCACGGCCAGACCGCTGTAGTCGGGCAGCTCGACCTCGGGACGGATGTCGACCTCGGCGGTGAACTCGAGGGTCTCGTTGTCCTCGAACTTCGTGATGTCGATCTCCGGCTGCGCCAGGGGCTCGAGCTCGTTGGCCTGCAGCGCCTCGACGTACAGCTTCGGCAGGGCCTCGTTGATCGCCTCGTCCAGCACGGCCGCGCGGCCGACCTGACGGTCGATGACCGTCGGCGGCACCTTGCCGCGGCGGAAGCCGGGGACGTTGATCTGCTGGGCGATCTTCTTGTACGCCGCGTCGAGGCTCGGCTTGAGCTCCTCGAAGGGCACCTCGACGGTGAGCTTGGCCCGGGTCGGGCTCAAAGTCTCGACGGCGCTCTTCACAGGTGGTTCTCCTCAGTCAGTTGGCAGGCGGGGCGGCGGCGTTCGCGCGTCCCGGACAGGCGTGGGTCGGTCAAGTCGAGCATGTTCGACGAGATGGTCGGGGCGACAGGACTCGAACCTGCGGTCTCCTGCTCCCAAAGCAGGCGCGCTAGCCACTACGCTACGCCCCGGTTTCCGTACCATCTTTCTCGGCGGCTTCCGCGAGGGAAGCCCCGGGGAGTCTACGGGAGAGGCCCGGCCGAACCGTAATCGCCGGACGGCTTCCGGGGACCACGTGGGACGGGTGCGGGCGATTGGTGGAGGAGTTTGCTGCTGTGGCACCATGGTGCCGCTTCCGACCGGTCGACACGACGGTCAGGACCGCAGGCGGATGTAGCTCAATGGTAGAGCCCTAGTCTTCCAAACTAGCTACGCGGGTTCGATTCCCGTCATCCGCTCCAGCCCCTCCGAAACCCCTCGCTCCTTGCCGCCTGGACCTGGACCCCGCCGACCGGCCGTCGCTGCGGCACGACGAGGCACTCGGCGTCGACGTGAGCCACCACCAGGGCGCCATCGACTGGAGGCGGGTGGCCGCGGTGCGAGGTGCGCTCGACCGGTCCCGCCGGCCCGCCCTGGCTGGTCAACTTCCTGGGCCGACCGGTCCGGGGTGGACGGTCTGGCCGGTGAGCTGGCGCTCCCGGGTGGACGGCATCGAGGGCGGGGTCGACGTGGCCCGGCTCGGCCCGCTGCGGGGCTGACGCCGTCAGCGACGGTGCAGGAGCAGCAGGGCCCGGTCGTCGTTCATGGACTCCAGGCGGTCGATGAGCCGGTGCGCCCCCTGCTCGAAGCCCGCTCGCAGGAGCGCCTCGCCCTGCCCGAGCAGCTTGTCGATGCCGAGCGAGATGTCCCGCTGCGGTGTCTCCACCAGTCCGTCGGTGAACAGCAGCAGGGCGTCGCCGCGGTCGATGCGGCCGCGGACGACGGTGAACTCGGCGTTCGGCATCAGGCCCAGCACCGGCCCCTCGGCCTCGTGCACCGCCCAGCGTCCGGACCCGGCGTGCAGCTGCACGCCCGGAGGATGGCCGGCCGAGCGGAGCTCGAACACCCCGGTGAGCAGGTCGATCTCGACGTGCACGGCGGTGGCGAAGCCCTCGCTCCAGTCCTGCCGGAGCAGGTAGTCGTTGGCCGCGACCAGGAACTCCTCGGAGGGGAGTGCGCCCAGCAGCCCGCCGAACGCGCCCGACAGCAGCAGCGACCGCGACCCGGCCTGCTCGCCCTTGCCCGACACGTCGACGACGGCGACCTGGAGCGAGGCGCCGTTCGCGGAGCGCGAGGCGACCAGGAAGTCCCCGGCGAACGCCGAGCCGCCGGCCGAGCGGAGCACCGCCTCGGCGTACCAGTCCTTGGGCAGCTCGGGCATCCGCGCCTGGTTGTGGATCCGGTCGCGCAGGTCGACCAGCATCGACTCGCCGCGCACCCCGGCGACGCCGAGCCGGGTCCGCCGGAACGACGAGACCAAGATGATCAGGCCGATCAGGAAGACCACGACGACGCCGCCGATCCGTCGGCCGTCGAGCAGGCTCGGGGTGGCCGCGACGACGATGACGAGCACG
Source organism: Nocardioidaceae bacterium (assembly GCA_039915665.1). Lineage (GTDB taxonomy): Bacteria > Actinomycetota > Actinomycetes > Propionibacteriales > Nocardioidaceae > Nocardioides_B. Next base: position 14,225 of record JBDSMW010000137.1, on the reverse strand, counting down.
CCCAGGGTGAAGACGACGACCCATGGCAGGCTGCGCGGGCCGAGCACCAGGTTGCCGATCACCATGGGGATGACCAGCGTGGTGAGCGGGACGACGGAGACGACGTACTGGGACAGGCCGATCAGCACGCACGCCCCGAGCAGCAGCAGGGCCGGGGCCAGCTCGGACTCGCGCACCCGCCGCACGGTCCGGTGGTAGCGACGGCTCAGGGCCCGGCCGGCCGACTGGCCGGTCAGGCGCTGGGAGTGCGGGGCGGCGACCACCGGACCGACCTTAGTGGTCGGCGCCGGAGGTTGCCCATGCTTCGAGAAGACCACTCGGAAGCCCTCATCGGGCACCGGCGCGCGACCGGAAGGTCGGCTGGCAGCGCGGGCACCAGAACAGGTTGCGGCCCTGCAGCTCGGCGGTGCGCACGGTGCTGCCGCAGACATGGCAGGGCTGGCCGGTGCGCCGGTACACATAGACCTCTCCCCCGTGGGCGTCGACGCGGGGCGCCCGGCTCATCGCCTCGGGCGTGTGGTCGACGTGCACGGTGTCGATCCGGCCGGTGCGCACGCCCTCGTGCATGAGGATCACCAGGTCCTCCCACATCGAGGCCCACTGACTGCGGCGCAGCGTGCGACCGGGTCGCAGCGGATGGATCCGGTGACGGAACAGCACCTCGGCGCGGTAGACGTTGCCGACTCCGGCGAGCACCGACTGGTCCATCAGCAGCCCACCGACGGGACCTCGGCTGCAGCTGACCCGGTCCCAGGCCGGCGCGGGGTCGGCGTCGGGGCGGAGCGGGTCCGGTCCCAGCCGGCCGGTGATCGTGTCGCGCTGCGCGACGGTCAGCAGGTCGCACGCGGTGGCACCCCGCAGGTCGGCGTACGACGGACGGGGCGCGCCGGACACGAGCCGGAGCCGCACCTGGCCCACGGGCGGGGCCGACGGGCCGTCGTGCACGTCGAGCTTGCCGTAGAGCCCGAGGTGCACGTGCACGAAGCGTTCGTCGGCGAACTCGACGAACAGGTGCTTGCCCCAGGACTCCGCGCTGACCAGCTCGGTGCCGTCGATCAGCCGTGCGGACTCGGCGAACCGGCCCTGAGGACTCGTGACCGACACGGTCCGGCCGGCGAAGTGCTCCCGGACGGCCGTCGCGAGGCGGTGCAGCGTGTGGCCTTCGGGCATGTCAGGTGGAGGAGGAGCCGGGCCGGTGAGCCAGAGCCGAGTCAGGGAGCGGCGGGAGGTTCCCGGACTTCTCGTAGGCCGCGAGCATCTCGATCCGTCGGGTGTGCCGCTCCTCGCCGGAGTAGGCGGTGGTCAAGAAGACCTCGACGAACCGGGTCATGTCCTCGACGGTGTGCATGCGGCCGCCGACCGAGATCACGTTGGCGTCGTTGTGCTCGCGGGCGAGGGTGGCCGTCTCCTCGCTCCACACCAGCGCGGCGCGGACGCCCTTGACCTTGTTGGCCGCGATGGCCTCGCCGTTGCCGGAGCCGCCGATGACGACGCCGAGGCTGTCCTGCTCGTCGGCCGCCGCCTCGGCGGCGCGGAGGCAGAAGACCGGGTAGTCGTCGAGGGCGTCGTAGACGAACGGACCGTGGTCGACGGCTTCGTAACCCTGGTCCGCGAGCCAGTTGAGCAGGTGCTCCTTGAGCTCGAGGCCGGCGTGGTCGGAACCGAGGTGGACGCGCATGGAAGAAAGTCTGTCAGACGTGCCGGTCGAGGAACCCGGCGATCTCGGCGAGGGCCTCCTCGGCGGCGTCGAACAGCTGCGGGTTGCGCCAGAAGCCGTGGATCATGCCGGCGTACGTCGTGGTCTCGACGGGCACGTCGGCCTCGGCGATCCGGCGGGCCAGGTCGTGGTCCTCGTCGGCGAGCACGTCGTGCTCGGCGATCTGCACCAGCGTCGGAGGCAGCCCGTCGAACGTGTCCGAGACGAACGGCGACAGGTCGGGGTCGAGGAGGTCGTCGGGGGTGCGGGCGTAGTGCTTCCAGAACCAGGCTGCCTCGGCCCGGGTCATCCCGCCGTCCGGTGCGGCGTACGACGCGCCGCTCATCGACGCGTCGACGAAGGGGTAGACGAGCACGGTGGCAGCCAGCGCGTTGGGGTTGCGCAGGGCGGCGACCAGCGCCAGGTTGCCGCCGGCGCTGTCACCGCAGGCCACCACGCGGGACAGGTCGAGGCCACGGCTGCCGGCGTTGACCAGCAGCCAGGACAGCGCGGTGTCGACGTCGTCGGGCGCTGCCGGGAAGGGGTGCTCCGGGGGCCGCCGGTAGTCCACCGCCAGCACCGCCGAGCCGGTCCGGTTGGCCAGTCGTCGCGCCTGGCCGTCGTGGGTCGCGACCTCGCCGAACACGAAGCCGCCCCCGTGCAGGAACAGGATCGTCCGCTGGGCACCGTTGGGCGTGTAGAGCCGGCAGGGCACCCCGTCGGCGTCCAGGTCCTCGACCCGGTCGACCTGCTCGATCGGCTCCAGCGCCGCGGCGGCGAGCGCGTCGGCCCGCCTGGTCGCGATGTCGGCCGGCCCGAACCCGGGGTCCGAGATGCTCGGGCCCTGGGCCCACAGCTCGAGCGCGGCGACGGCCTGCGGGTGCAGCGTCATGCGTCCCCCTGGGTCGGCGTCGCGAGCCGCGCGAGCTCCTCGTCCACGACGGACGGGTCGAGCTTGGTGAACACCGGCACCGGCTTGGCCACCTTCGTCCCCGGCGTGATCGCCCGGCGCTCCCAGGCCGGGAAGCCGGAGTAGTCGCCGGTCAGGATGGGGTACGACGGACCGCCGTCCAGATCGTCGACGTCGCGGATCTCCGGCATCGGCGCGACGTCACCCGCGCCGCCGAGCACGAGGTCGACGGCGTTGGCGCTGTGCGGCAGGAACGGCGCGAGCAGCAGGTTGCAGTCGGCGACGGCCTGCGCGGTGACGTGCAGGATCGTGCCGAGCCGCTCGCGCTCGTCGTCGCCCTTGAGCTTCCACGGGGCGCTGTCGGAGACGTACTTGTTGACGTCGGCCACGGTGCGCATCGCCTCGGCCAGCGCGGCCTTCTGCCGGTGCCGACCGATCAGCCCGCCGACCGTCGCGAAGGCCTCCTGCACGCCGTCGAGCAGCGCCTCGTCGGCCGGCTCGAGCGTTCCGGCCGCGGGGATCTCGCCGAAGCTCTTCGCGACCATGGTCGCGGTGCGGTTGACCAGGTTGCCCCAGCCCGCGACGAGCTCGTCGTTGGTGCGGCGGACGAACTCCGCCCAGGTGAAGTTGCTGTCCTGGTTCTCCGGGCCGGCGGCCGAGATGAAGTAGCGCAGCGCGTCGGGCTGGTAGCGCTCGAGCACGTCGCGGACGAAGATCACCACGCCCCGCGAGGACGAGAACTGCTTGCCCTCCATGGTGAGGAACTCCGAGGACACCACCTCGGTCGGCAGGTTCAGGACGCCGAGGGCTCCCGGCTCGCCACCGAGGTCGCCCCGTCCGTCGTACGCCAGGAGCTCGGCCGGCCAGATCTGGGAGTGGAAGGTGATGTTGTCCTTGCCCATGAAGTAGTAGGACAACGCCTCGGCCTCACCATCCGGCGACGGGTTCCACCAGTCGCGCCAGCGGTCGGGCTCGCCGAGCCGGCGGGCCCACTCCACGGAGGCGGAGAGGTAGCCGATCACGGCGTCGAACCAGACGTACAGCTTCTTGACCGGGTTGTCCTCCCAGCCCCCGACGGGCACCGAGATGCCCCAGTCGATGTCACGGGTCATCGCGCGCGGCCGGATGTCCTCCAGGATGTTCTGGCTGAACTTGATGACGTTGGGCCGCCAGGTGCCGGACGCCTCGCGGTCGTCGAGCCACTCCTTGAGCGCGCCGGCCAGCTGGGGCAGGTCGAGGAAGAAGTGCTGGGTCTCGACGAACTCCGGGGTCTCGCCGTTGATCTTGCTGCGCGGGTCGATCAGGTCGGTCGGGTCGAGCTGGTTGCCGCAGTTGTCGCACTGGTCGCCGCGCGCCTCGCCGTACCCGCAGATCGGGCAGGTGCCCTCGATGTAGCGGTCGGGCAGCGTGCGGCCCGTCGACGGCGAGATCGCGCCCTTGGTGGTCTGCTCGACCAGGTAGCCGTTGCGGTGGACCGTGCGGAACATCTCCTGGACGACGGCGTGGTGGTTGCGCGTCGTGGTCCGGGTGAACAGGTCGTAGGACAGCCCGAGGGCGTGCAGGTCCTCCACGATCATCCGGTTGTTGGTGTCCGCCAGCTCACGCGGCGTGACGCCCGCCTTGTCCGCCGCGACCAGGATCGGGGTGCCGTGCTCGTCGGTGCCCGACACCATCAGCACGTCGTGCCCGGCCATCCGCATGTAGCGGCTGAAGACATCGGAGGGCACACCGAAACCGGCCACGTGGCCGATGTGGCGCGGGCCGTTGGCGTACGGCCAGGCGACGGCGGACAGGACTTTGCTCATGTGCCAACCCTAGTGAGTCGGGCAATCCGGTTGCCGCACCGGGAAGGAGGCTGGGAGGGTCGCCCGATGACCGATCTCGTGGACGACCTGGAGAGCGTGGTGACCGCCGCGTGCGCGGCCCTGCGCAGCGCGACGGACCGGGACTGGGACGTCCCCGCCGCCGGCCTGACCTGGACGGCGCGCTCGACCGTCGAGCACGTCGCCGACGACCTGTTCGCCTACGCCGGGCAGATCGCGACCGCCACCCCGGAGCTCGAGGACTACGTGCCCTTCGACTTCTCCGCGGAGCGCGACGGCGAGTCCCAGGTGACCACCCACGTGCGTCGCGAGGCCGGCAACGAGGGCGTGGTGCGGGCCCTCGACGCGTGTGGCGGGATGCTCGTGTCGTTGGCCCGGACCCGCTCGGCCGACGTCCGCGGCTACCACCCCTACGGCGTCTCCGACTCGCACGGATTCGCCGCGATGGGCACCGTCGAGACGTTGCTCCACCTGTACGACGTGGCGGGGCCGCTGGGCCTGACGTGGGAGCCCGACCCGGACGTCGTACGCCGGGCGCTGGAGCGGCTGTTCCCCGACGCGCCCACCGACGGGGACCCGTGGCAGACACTGCTCCGGCTCACGGGCCGCGACCCGTCGGCGCCCCTGGAGTCCTGGCGCTGGGACGGCCGGCCGGCGGCGGAGCGCGCCTAGGACCAGCCCGCGACCAGGGCGGCCACCTCGGCCTCGAGGTCGGCGAAGCAGCGCCGGTCGTCGGCGGTGTCCTCGTGGGCGCGGGAGAACCGCACGGCGTACTCCGCGATCTCGCTGAGGTGCCACTCGAGCGCGAACAGCTCCAAGGTGTCGGGCGAGAGCGGTGCGGGGCGGCCGCCGGCCTCGACGTAGGCGAACCAGGGGTCGTCGCCCTCGGCGCGGCCGAGCGCCTCGCGCAGGTCGCGCTCTCGGGGGGCCAGGCACACGGTGCCCCAGTCGACCAGTCGTGGACCGTCGGGCGTGCTGATCAGGTTGCCGGTGTGCGGCTCGCCGTGCGTGACGACCCAACGGTCGACGCTGCCGACGACCGCCGCACCCAGGAGCAGGAAACGCCGGATCGCACGGGTGAGCACCGCCCGGGCGTCGTCGAGCAGCCGCTCGGCCGGCCCCGACCAGGGGCCGCCGGTCCAGCCCTGCCCGGCCAGGCACCGCTCGAGCTCCTCGCGCCCGGCGTGCGGGTGCCAGCCGATCCGCGGTCGCCAGACCGGCAGGTGCCGCGGCCGGGGGTGCCGGTGCAGGTCGCCGAGGAGACCGGCGACCCGCCCACGATCCGCGTCGTCGGCGAGCGGGCCGGAGCCGGCCTTGCCCTCGAGGTAGGGCGCCAGGGAGAGCAGCAGCCCGGGAGCGATATCGACCGCGACCCGGGCGTCCCGGGTCCGCACGGGAGGCACGACGAACGCCAGCTGCGAGCCCAGCTCGGCGGCCGCCTCATAGGCGGCCAGCAGCCGCGACCTCTCGTCGGCGGTGCGTACGGCGTCGACGGTGGCGAACCAGGCCGGCCCGACGTCGTCGCCGATGCGCCAGTGCCACGCGCCGGCCCCGACCGCGAGGTGCTCGGCCGAGCTGACCTCGACCCCCCACTCGTCGCGCACGGCGACAGCGACCCGCTCGGCGGGCAGACCGGAAGGCTCGGCGATCACCCTCGGCACTCTAGGGCGGTCGAGGGTGATCGCAGGTGGATCAGGAGAAGTCGGGGCCCTTGGTGCGCGTGCGCTTGATCTCGTAGAAGCCCGGGGTCGCGGCGACCAGCAGCACGCCGTCCCAGAGCTTGCCCGCGGCCTCACCCTTGGGGGCCGGGGTGACGACCGGGCCGAAGAAGGCGGTGCCCTCGGCGGCGATGACCGGGGTGCCGACGTCCATGCCGACCTGGTCCATGCCGGCGTGGTGGGACTTCTTGAGGTCCTCGTCGTAGTCCGTGGAGTCCGCGGCGTCGGCCAGCGAGACCGGCAGACCGACCTCCTCGAGCGCCTCCTCGATCAGCTGACGGTCGATGGTGCGGCCCTCGAGGTGGATGCGGTTGCCGAGCGCGGTGTAGAGCGGCAGCATGATCTGGTCTCCCTCGGACTGCGCCGCGGCGATCACCACGCGGACGGGGCCCCAGGCGGGCTCGAGCATCTTCCGGTAATCCTCGGGGATGTCCTTGTCCTCGTTGAGGTAGGCCAGGCTCATCACGTGCCAGGACGGCGCGATCGGGCGGATCTTCTCCACCTCGAGCAGCCAGCGCGACGACATCCAGGCCCACGGGCACATCGGGTCGAACCAGAAGTCGACGGGGGTGCGGTCCTGCTCGGTGGTCGTCATGCGGTGTGGCCTCCTGGGGGCGGAAACGTGGGGGGTTGCGCGGCATTGCCGGCGCCTAGAGTGGAACGGGACTCGCCGATTGGGTTATTCCCCCCTTCGTCGGGAGAATGTCTCTATGCCTGGAACCAACCTGACGCGGGACGAGGCGCGCAACCGCGCCGAACTCCTGGCCATCGAGTCCTACTCCGTGGACCTCGACCTCGACCCCTCCCGCACCACCGACTTCGGCTCCACGACCGTGATCCGGTTCACGAGCCGCACCGCCGGTGCCTCCACCTTCGCCGATCTGGTCGGCGCGACGATCCGTGAGATCACCCTGAACGGCCGGTCCCTGGACCCCGCCGACGTGTACGTCGACCACCGGATCCGGCTCGACGACCTGGCCGAGCACAACGAGCTGCGCGTCGTCGCGGACCTGACCTACAGCCACACCGGCGAGGGCCTGCACCGCTTCGTCGACCCCGCCGACGACCGCGTCTACCTCTACTCGCAGATGGAGGTGCCCGACGCCCGCCGGGTGTTCACCACCTTCGAGCAGCCGGACCTCAAGTCGGTCTTCGACTTCACGGTCACCGCGCCGTCGCACTGGGTGGTCGTGTCGAACGCGCCGACCCCAGAGCCGGTCGCTGCCGCCGACGGCTCGAGCGTGTGGTCCTTCCCCACGACGGAGCGCATGTCGACGTACGTCACGGCGATCGTCGCGGGTGAGTACCACCAGACCCACGACACCTACGTCGGCAAGCACGGCGAGATCCCGATGGGGCACTACTGCCGCCAGTCGATGGTGCCGTTCTTCGACACCGACGAGCTCGTCGAGGTCACCAAGCAGGGCTTCGCGTACTTCGAGGACGCCTTCGACTACCCCTATCCCTTCCACAAGTACGACCAGCTCTACGTGCCCGAGTTCAACAACGGCGCGATGGAGAACGTCGGCTGCGTGACGCTGCGCGACGAGTACCTCCCCCGCAGCCGCCAGGCGCACTGGTTCTACGAGCAGCGCGCCAACACGGTGCTGCACGAGATGGCACACATGTGGTTCGGCGACCTCGTGACCATGAAGTGGTGGGACGACCTCTGGCTCAACGAGTCCTTCGCGGAGTGGGCCTCCCACCACGCGCTCGTCGAGGCCACGGCGTACGGCGAGGCGTGGACCGGGTTCACGAACTCGCGCAAGAACTGGGCCTACCGCCAGGACCAGCTGCCCTCGACGCACCCCATCGCGGCCGACCTCAAGGACCTGGAGACCGTCGAGGTCAGCTTCGACGGGATCACCTACGCCAAGGGCGCCTCGTCGCTCAAGCAGCTCGTCGCGTGGGTCGGCGAGGGCGAGTTCTTCGCGGGCCTGCGGGCCTACTTCCAGCGGCACGCCTTCGGCAACTCCGAGTTCTCCGACCTGCTGCATGCGCTCGAGGAGACCTCCGGCCGCGAGCTGGGCTCGTGGGCCGAGGAGTGGCTGCAGACCAGCGGCGTGAACACCCTCTCGGTCGACTACACGCTCGACGGCGAGGGACGGTTCAGCACGTTCGCGGTGCTGCAGAGCGCAGACCCGGACCACCCCACCCTGCGGCGGCACCGCATCGGCGTGGGTCTCTACGACCGCGGCGAGGACGGCCGCCTCACCCGCCGCACGACGATCGAGACCGACGTGGTCGGCGAGCGCACCGACGTGGCCAAGCTCGTCGGGATGGCCCAGCCCGACCTGGTGCTGCTCAACGACGGCGACCTGTCCTACGCCAAGGTCCGCTTCGACGAGCGCTCGCTCGCCACGGTGCGCGAGTCCATCCACCTCGTCGAGGACTCGCTCGCCCGCGCCCTGTGCTGGGGCGCGCTGTGGGACATGACTCGCGACGCCCAGCTGTCGGCCGGCGACTTCGTCGCGATCGTGCTGAAGGGCCTCAGGGACGAGTCCGACGAGACGGCCGTCAAGCAGCTGCCCGTCTACGTGCAGATCGCCATCGAGCAGCTCTGCCACCCGGTGAAGCGTGCGGCCCTGCGTGCGACCTGGGAGAGGGGGCTCCGTGACCTCCTGGAGCAGGCGGCCCCGGGCAGCGACCACCAGCTCACGTTCCTCCGGGCGTTCGCCGGCACCACCGGCAAGCGCGTGCCCCCGTCGTCGTACGGCGGCGCGGCCCGCAGCACCGAGGGCCTCGACCTGCTCCAGGCCGTGCTCGACGGCGGCGTGGTCCTCGAGGGTCTGAGCGTGGCGTCCGACCTGCGATGGACGCTGGTCACCGCGCTGGCCCGCGGCGGCCGCACCGACGAGGCGGGGATCGCCGAGGAGCTCGGGCGCGACAACACCATCTCGGGCCAGGAGCGGGCGGCCGCTGCTCGTGCGGTGCTGCCCAGCGCCTCCAGCAAGGCCGACGCCTGGCAGGCCGCAGCGCGGAGCGACGACGTGTCGAACGAGACGCAGCGGAGCATCGCCTACGTCTTCGACTGCTCCGAGCAGGAGGAAGTGCTCGGGTCCTACCTCGAGCAGTACCTCACCGTCGCGGAGACCGTGTGGGAGGACCGCGGCACCCAGATCGCCACCACCATGCTGGAGTACATGTTCCCGCGGGTGCTGACCAGCCGCGCGACCCTGGACCGGGTGGACGCGTGGCTCGCCGGGTCCGCGGCCAACCCGGCGGCCAAGAAGTACGTCCTGGAGGCGCGCGCCGACATCGTGCGGGCGCTCGCCGCTCACGACGCCGACGTCTGACGCGTCCAGCACGACGAAGGGCCGCACCCCTGGGGTGCGGCCCTTCGTGCGTCGTGCGAGGACTACTGGTGACGCACGCGCGGGCTGCGGGCGTGCTCGGCGAGCTGCTGCACGCCGGCGGTGATCCCGCCGACCAGGTCGCCGGTCGCGAAGGCGCCCCGCATGGTCAGCGCGGCGAGGTGCAGCGCGGTGTCGTCGAGGGCCCGGTGGGCGTCGGTGCCGGTGACGATCTCGAGCAGCTTGGCGCCGGGGTCCACCAGCACCAGCACGGAGCGGTCCGGCGCGACGAGGGCGGCGTGGAGGTGCTGCGCGAAGGGACGGCTCTCGCCGTCGGCGCGACCGACGAAGATCGAGAACTCGAGACGGCACAGCGTCTCGGCTGCCCGGATCGCCTTGTCGATCTCGTGGCGCTGACCGGCCGTGAACGCGTCACCACCGGGCACTGGTGCCACCTCGGCCCGCGGCGTCGTCCGGCTGACCGGCGCCGACGGCGGCCGGCTGCTGCACGCGGTCGGCGTCCGCGACGCCGCCCTTGGGCCCACCGAACCACTCCGGCTCGCTGCGCCACGGCTGACCCGGGTGATAGCTCTCACCCTTCTTCATCGACGGCACGTAGACCAGCAAGGTGATCAGGGCGAACAGCGCGACCGGGATCAGGACGAGCACCAGGATCACGTGGGCGGCCGACACATGGGGCGGGTTCTCCCACGTGCTGGGAGCCTCGGCGAAGGCGGTGCTCGTGAGGCTCGTCACGAGGATCGCGGGGCCGAGCGCGAGCATCCGCGCGGCCCGTCGTACGGCGGTGGGGGCAGGGTGGCTCGTCACACGGCCAGGGTATCGAATGTCGGCTTGGTCGCTGCGGTCACGTCTCGTAACGTCGCGGCCATGAGTCTCCTGGACACCGCACCGACCTGCTCGACCAGTGACCAGTGGTGTCTCTGGGTCGACCGCACGACGGGGAACGAGTGGCTGGCCCAGGCCGCTAGCTGGCTGATCGCCAAGCCCCTTGCCCTCCTCCTGCTGGTCGTGCTCGCCCTGACGTTCCGCTGGTTCCTGCACCGCGTCATCGATCGCCTGGTGCGCCGCGCGGCCCTCGGCATGCCCAGCCCGGTCCTGCGACGACGCCGCGAGCGGGCCGCGGAGGCCGAGCACCCCCCCACCGTGCTCGTTGGCCGGCGCGTGCAGCGCGCCGAGACGATGGGGTCGCTGCTCAAGAGCATCGCCTCGATCGTGATCTTCGCGATCTTCGCCATCACCGCGATCGCCGAGCTCGGCTACCCGGTCGGGCCGCTGCTGGCGAGCGCCGGCGTGGTCGGCGTCGCGCTGGGCTTCGGCGCCCAGAGCCTGGTCAAGGACTTCCTGTCCGGCATCTTCATGATCTTCGAGGACCAGTACGGCGTGGGCGACGCCGTGGACCTCGGGGAGGCCGGCGGCACCGTCGAGGCGGTCGGCCTGCGGGTCACCCGGCTCCGCGACGTCGAGGGCACGGTCTGGTACGTCCGAAACGGCGAGATCATCCGGGTCGGCAACCAGAGCCAGAACTGGGCCCGCACGGTGCTCGACATCCCGGTCGCGCTCGACCAGGACCTCCTCAAGGTCCAGCAGGTGCTGGAGGACGTCGCGCACGACCTGTGGGACGACGAGGACTACAAGCACCTGATCATCGAGGAGCCGTCGGTCTGGGGTGTGCAGGACCTGACCCCGAACTGGATCACCATCCGGGTCACCCTCAAGACGGCGCCCCTCGAGCAGTGGGCGGTGGCCCGCGAGATGCGGCAGCGGATCAAGCTCCGCTTCGACCACGAGGGCATCGACTTCGCCCACCCGAACGGCCAGATGTGGGGCCAGCCGGTCTGACCCCACGTCCGGCGAGCGTCAGGCCAGCGAGGCGTCCAGCGTGATCGTGGTGCCGGCCAGCGCCTGGGACACCGGGCAGTTCTTCTTGGCGTCCTCGGCGGCGGCCGCGAAGGCGTCCGCGTCCATGCCCTCGACCGAGGCGACCACCGTGAGGTGGATGCCGGTGATCCCGGTGCCCGGCTGGAACGTCACGTCGGCCTGGGTGTCGAGGGACCGCGGCGCGGTGCCCGCCTGGGCGAGGCCGTTGGACAGGGCCATCGAGAAGCACGCGGAGTGGGCTGCGGCGATCAGCTCCTCGGGGCTGGTCTTGCCGTTGGCGTCCTCGGCGCGCGCGGCCCAGGAGACGTCGTACGTGCCGAGACCGGACGACTCCAGGCTGACCTGGCCGGCGCCCTCGAAGAGCGAACCTTCCCAGTGAGCCTTCGCGGTGCGGATGGTGGCCATGTGTGTCTCCTTCGTCGGGGGTGAGGGTGTGCGCACCGAGCCTTGCCGAGTCGTAGACAATGGACAAGTGACGACCCCGACCCCCGAGACCGACGGACAGCAGGCCGAGACGTTCTACGACGCGATCGGCGGCTACCCGACCATCGCGAAGATCGTGGCCCGCTTCTACGCCGGCGTAGCCGAGGACGAGGTGCTGCGGCCGCTCTACCCGGAGGCCGACCTCGCTCCCGCCGAGGAGCGGTTCCGACTGTTCCTCGTGCAGTACTGGGGCGGCCCGACGACGTACAACGAGCAGCGCGGGCACCCCCGCCTGCGGATGCGGCACGCGCCGTTCGCGGTGACCCCGCGGGCCAAGGACCACTGGCTGCTGCACTTCCGCGCCGGGCTCGACGAGGCCAACCTGTCCCCGGAGCACGACGCGCAGTTCTGGGACTACGTCACCCACGCCGCGCAGTTCATGGTGAACACCTTCGAGGAGCAGACCTGACCCTCCGGCCCTCCGGCCCGCCGGCCACCTGCCGAGAGGAAGCGCTCATGCCCGCGAAGACCACCAAGACCTCGCCGACGGCTTCCGCGCCGAGGAGCGCCGCCACGAAAGAGCGCGCCGCCGACCTGCGGGCCGAGGACCGCGCGCTGGCCGAGCGGGTGCATGTTGCGGTGACCTCGACGGCCCCCGACCTGGCGCCGAAGACGTGGCACGGCATGCCCGCCTACGCCGACGCGGAAGGCAAGTTGGCGTGGAGCCCCAGGTCGAGACGCTGGTCGCCCGTCTGGTGAGGTCGGCCGTCTCCCGATCGGGAGGGCTACGCCTCCAGCACCGCCTCGAGCCGGCCGCGCTCCACGTCGCTGAGTGGGCGGGAACGCTGCGTGGTGGTGTCGAAGGCGACCAGCCGCACCTCCGCCCGGGAGTAGAGCGTCCCGTCGGCATCGACGATCCGGCAGGCCAGGTCGTAGGACGAGGTGCCGATCCGGGTCACCCAGGTCTCGACCGCGTAGGGCTCCGGACGAAACAGGATCGGCCGCTTGTAGTCCACGTCGATGCGGGCCACCACCTGACGCATCCGGGACTGCTTCGAGGGGTCGAAGAGTGGCTCGTCCAGCGACAGGATGAACGCGATCCGCGCCTCCTGGTAGTACTCGAAGTACTTCACGTTGTTGACGTGACCGTAGACGTCGACGTCGGAGAACCGGACCTGGCAGTCGTAGACGTGCCGGCTCATCGGGTCGCCCCCTCGGGCTCGAGGAACTGCTCCAGGACGGCCCGCTCGTGGTCGTGGATCCGGCGGGGGCGTTCCTCGGTGAACACGAACGGCGTGAGCACCGTGCGGGCCCGGGCGTACACCCGGCGTACGCCGTCGGGCTGCTCGTCGAGGATCTCGTAGGCCATCATGAAGGAGGCGGCCCGGATGCGGGTCACCCAGGACTCGATGCGCACCGGCTCCTGGCGGAACACCAACGGGGAGACGAACTCGACCTCGTGGCGGACCACGACAGTGCCCTCGGCGAGCTGCTCGCCGCCGCTCGTGGGCGCGTGCACCCGGAGCATGTCGACCCGGGACTCCTGGAGGTAGTCGACGTAGGTGACGTTGTTGACGTGTCCGAGCGAGTCCATGTCGGCCCACCGCAACGGGCAGAGGTAGATGTGTCGAGCCACACAGCCATCCTTGCAGCAAAGGGTCCTAGGCTGGCGGCACGTCCGACGTACGCGTCGGTAACCGAACAGACCAGGAGTCACCCATGCCCGAGGCAGTGATCGTTTCCGCGGCGCGCTCCCCCATCGGCCGCGCCTTCAAGGGCTCGCTGGTCGACCTGCGCCCCGACGACCTCACGGCGACGATCGTGCGCGCCGCGCTCGACAAGATCCCCGAGCTGGACCCGCGCGACATCGACGACCTCTACCTCGGCTGCGGCCTCCCCGGCGGCGAGAGCGGCTTCAACATGGGCCGGATCGTCTCGGTGCTGCTGGGCTACGACCACCTGCCCGGTGCGACGATCACGCGCTACTGCTCCTCGTCGGTCCAGACCAGCCGGATGGCGTTCCACGCGATCAAGGCCGGCGAGGGCGACGTGTTCATCTCCGCCGGGGTGGAGACGGTGTCCCGGTTCGCCAACGGCAGCTCCGACAGCCTCCCGGACACGATGAACCCGGTGTTCGGCGACGCCAAGCAGCGCACCGACGAGCTCGCGCAGGGCGGCCAGGACTGGCTGGACCCGCGCGAGAAGGACGCGATCCCGGACGCCTACATCGCGATGGGCCAGACGGCCGAGAACGTCGCCCGTCTCCGTGGGCTGTCCCGTCAGGAGCTCGACGAGTTCGGCGTGCGCAGCCAGAACCTCGCGGAGAAGGCGATCAACGACGGCTTCTGGGCGCGTGAGATCACCCCGGTCACCACCCCCGACGGCACCGTGGTCTCGGCGGACGACGGCCCGCGCGCCGGCGTGACCCTCGACGCGGTCAGCGGCCTCAAACCGGTGTTCCGT
>JBDSMW010000130.1:0-26612 GCA_039915665.1 Nocardioidaceae bacterium | reverse complement strand
TAAACGGCCGGCGGGTCAGGCCAGGACCGAGGTCACGGGGAGCGACGAGTCGGCGGGCAGGTCGAGCGGCGAGGGCCGCCGTCCGCGGGCGACCATCTCGGCGCCGAGCGCGGCCACCATCGCGCCGTTGTCGGTGCAGAGCCCGGGCCGCGGGACGCGGACGACGATGCCGCGGGCGGCGGCGCGCTCCTCGACGAGCACCCGGAGCCGGGAGTTCGCGGCCACGCCACCGCCGACCAGGATGTGGTCGATGCCCTCGCTGGCGGCCGCGTCCACGGCCTTGCGGGTCAGCACGTCGCAGACCGCCTCCTGGAACGACGCGGCGACGTCGGCCACCGGGACGGGCTCGCCGGCCCGCTCGCGGGCCTCGACCCAGCGGGCCACGGCCGTCTTGAGCCCGGAGAACGAGAAGTCGAAGCGATGCCGCTCCAGGTCGCGCCGCGAGGTCAGGCCACGGGGGAAGTCGATGGACACCGAGGAGCCGGAGCGCGCCTCCCGGTCGATGTGCGGGCCACCCGGGAACGGCAGGCCGAGCAGCCGGGCGACCTTGTCGAAGGCCTCGCCGGCGGCGTCGTCGATGGTCGCGCCGAGGGACACCACGCCGTCGTCCTCACCGGTCACGTCGGTGACCCGCAGCAGGGAGGAGTGGCCGCCGCTGACCAGCATCGCCACGCACGGCGAGGGCAGCGGGCCGTGCTCGAGCTGGTCGACGGCGACGTGCGACGCGAGGTGGTTGACCCCGTAGATCGGCTTGCCCAGCCCGATCGCGAGCGCCTTCGCGGCGGCCACGCCCACGAGCAGCGCGCCCGCAAGACCGGGACCGTTGGTCACCGCGACGGCGTCCACGTCGATGAGCGAGATGCCCGCGTCGGAGCAGGCCCGCTCGATCGTCGGCACCATCGCCTCGAGGTGCGCGCGCGAGGCCACCTCGGGCACGACGCCGCCGAACCGGGCGTGCTCCTCGACGCTGGAGGCGACCGCGTCGGCCAGCAGGGTGTGGCCGCGCACGATGCCGACGCCGGTCTCGTCGCAGGAAGTCTCGATGCCGAGCACCAGGGGCTGGTCCGTCACGGGGCTCATTGTCCCTTCCTCTCCATCACGACCGCGTCGGACCCGTCGCGGTAGTAGCGCTCCCGCCGGGCGATCTCCTCGAACCCCTCCGCCGCGTAGAACGCCAGCGCCCCCGGGTTGTCGGCGCTCACCTCCAGCAGCAGGCGTACGTCGGACGTGACCGCACCGAGCAGCGCACGAGCCAGGCCGCGACGCCGCACGGAGGGCAGGACCCCGATCCGCATCAGGTCCACGGCGTCGCCAGCCGGTCTGGTCACGACGTAGCCGACGAGGTCGGGGTCCGCCGCCACCACGACCCGGTGCGCGTCGACCTCGTCGCGCACCGAGGCGGCGGACCAGGCGTCCACCCCGAAGAGCCGCTGGTCCAGGGCGACGAGGTCGTCGAGGTCGGCGGGGAGGGCGGGACGCAGCGTCACGACACGCGCTTCGGCGTGCTCGGCGCGGCGACGTCGGGACGCCGGAGGTAGAGCGGGTCGGGGTCGAGCAGCTCGGCGCGCTCGTCGGTCACCACCGAGGCCAGCACGCCGGCGTCCGGGTGCTCCGGGCCGAGGGCGCGGGCGAACGAGTCGGGGTACAGCAGTGCGCCGGCACCCACGACGGGACCGTCGGTCGCGACGTCGGCCGGCTTCGAGACGTGCGGTCCGTCGATCCGCCGGCCCAGCTCGTCGTAGGCAGCCCAGTAGACCTCCTTGCGCCGTGCGTCGGTCGCGACGAGGAACGGCTCGGCCAGTCCCTCGTCGACGGCCTGCGCGGCGAGGATGTCGAGCGTGCAGACGCCGTACACCGGCACGTCCAGCGCGAAGGCCAGCGTGCGCGCGGTGACGAGGCCGACCCGCAGGCCCGTGAACGGACCGGGCCCGACGCCGACGGCGATCGCGGTGACGTCCTGGCGCGGCACCCAGGCCTCGTCGAGCACGGAGGTGATGCCGGGGGCGAGCAGCTCTCCCTGCCTGCGCGCGTCGACCACGGTGTGCCGGGCGACGACGCGCTCACCGTCGTGCAGGGCCACGGTGACGGCGGCGGTGGCGGTGTCGAAGGCGAGCAGCACGCGGACGAGGTTACGCGCCGGGCAGGGTGACACCCTCCCAGCGGGGACCGTGCGCGGCCACCCGCATGGTGCGCGTCTCGTCGTCGGTGTCGCCGTGCGCCCGCAGCAGCTCGATCTCGAGCCGGTCCTCGGCCAGTCCCTCGGCCACCCCGCTCCCCCACTCCACGACGGTGACCGCCTCCTCGAGCGAGGTGTCAAGGTCGAGGTCGTCGAGCTCTAGCCCGCCGTGCAGCCGGTAGGCGTCGACGTGCACCAGCGTCGGGCCCCCGACCAGCGACGGGTGCACGCGGGCGATGACAAACGTCGGGGACGTGACCGCGCCGCGCACCCGCAGTCCCGCGCCCAGGCCCTGGGTGAACGTCGTCTTGCCGGCCCCGAGGTCGCCGCTGAGGATCAGCAGGTCTCCGGCCCGGAGCAGGCCCGCGAGCCGTTCCGCGAACGCCCGGGTGTCCTCGGCCGTGGCCGCGACGAGTGAGTGCGTCACGAGACCTGGCTGGCGCGACCGAGGGCGGCGGCCGCGACGAGGTCGTCGAGGGCGGAGTTCACCCGCTCCTTCTGCTCGAGGATCACCATGTGCCCGGCGCCCAGGCATTCGACCAGGGTGGAGCCGGCGATCCGCTTGGCCATCTTGCGGCTGTGCCCGACCGAGGTGAGCACGTCCTTGGTGCCGGAGAGGATGTACGTCGGGACGCGCGCGAACGCACCGAGGCTGTCGAACTTGTCGAGCGTGTCGAAGTTCGGGAAGAACTGGGCCAGCACCTCGAAGGACGTCGCGGCCAGCATGTTGTTGACGAACTCCACGTAGGAGTCGGGCACGTCCTCGCCGAACGCGAACTGGTCGGCGACCAGGAAGCCGACGTTCGAGCCGCGGCGCCGGACCCGGTCCACGAGGTCGGGGGCGAGCGCGAGCCCGGCGATCAGCCGCGCACCGATCTCACCGCCGATCGAGTCGGGGATGAGCCGGCTGACGACGTGGTGCGTCTTGAGCCCGCCGGCGGTCGTGGACACCAGGGCCACACCCGTGACCCGGGCCTCGAAGACCTCCGGGTGCCGCTCCGCAAAGGCCATCACGGCCATCCCGCCCATCGAGTGCCCGACCAGCACCACCGGCCCCTCGGGCACGAGGTCGTCGAGGACCCGCAGCAGGTCGTCACCGAGCTGGTCGATCGTGGCGTGCCGCTTGTCGGACTTGCCGGACCGGCCGTGCGAGCGCTGGTCGAAGAACACCAGGCGGTGCTTGCCGCGGAACCACGCCCGCTGGAAGTGCCAGCAGTCCAGGCTCAGCGCGTAGCCGTGCACGAACACGATCGTAGGCGCGGGCGAGTCCGCGCGACGCAGACGCTTGATCCCCTTGCCGGTCTGGGTCTTCGCCGCCCGCTCGGCGTACGGCGTCACCTCGTCGACCTCCGCGTGCAGCCGCACACCGTCGTCGGTCAGCACCGTGATCGCCTTGCTGTGCAGGCCTCCGAGCTCGTCGGCCCCGCTCGAGCCGGCGCGCCGCGACTTCACCACCCGGCGCTCGACGACGACGCCCGCGGTCACGGCGGCGAAGGTCGCACCCGCTCCGGCGGCAGCCAGCTTCAGCCAGCGACGGTCGCCCATCAGTTCACCGGTCCCTTCGCGGAGACGTGCCGGCGCACGAACCGGCCGGCGATCCTGGTGACGATCTCATAGGAGATGGTGCCGCAGGCCTCCGCCCAGTCCTGCGCGGTCGGTGCGCCGTCGCGACCGTCCCCGAACAGCACCACCTCGTCGCCCGCGGCGAGCCGGTCGTCCGCGAGGTCGACCACGAGCTGGTCCATGCACACGCGTCCCACGACCGGCCGCTGCTTCCCGCCGGCCAGCACGTGCGCGGCGGAGGACGCGTGCCGGGGCACCCCGTCGCCGTACCCCACCGGCACGAGCCCGAGGACGGTGTCCCGCCCGGCCGTCCAGGTGTGCCCGTAGGACACGCTCGCGCCGGCCGGCACCCGTTTGACCAGCGCGAGCCGGGCCCGGACCGTCATGGCCGGCACCAGGCCGAGCTCGTCGGCGGTGACCACGTCCGGGGCGGGCGAGAGGCCGAAGGACGCGATGCCGCAGCGCACCAGGTCGTAGGCCGACCAGGGCCGCAGCAGCGTGCCGGCCGAGTTGGAGAGGTGCCGGACCTCCGGCTCGATGCCGACGGCTTCGACCACCTGGAGCGCCGCGACGAACGCCTTCTCCTGGGCGTCGTTCGAGGGGTGGTCGGGCTCGTCGCTGCACGCGAAGTGCGACCAGATCCCGACCACCTGGATGGCCCCGACCTGCTCGGCGTCGGCCGCGGCCTCGACCAGGGCGGCCCAGTCCTCGTCGGTGGCACCGCCGCGGCTGAGCCCGGTGTCGACCTTGAGCTGCACCCGGGCGCGGACGCCCAGCGACCGGGCGGCCGCGGCGATCTCCCCCACCTCGGCCACGGTGTACGCCGTGACGTCGACGTCGGCCTCGATCGGGCGCGTGTAGTCCTCCCCCGGGACCGTCAGCCAGGTCAGGATCCGTCCGGTGTCGCCGGCCGCCCGGAGGGCGAGGGCCTCCTCGACCACTGCGGTGCCGAGCCAGTCGGCGCCCCCGGCCCGCGCGGCGCGGGCGGACTCGACGATCCCGTGGCCGTAGCCGTCGGCCTTGACGACCGTCATCAGGGCCGCGGACCCGGCCCTCGCCTTGAGGTTCGCGACGTTGGCCGCGATCGCGTCGAGGTCGACCACCACCTCGGCGCGCGACTCCATCGGGGGCAGCGTCATTTCGCGTCCCCCAGCAGCGAGCGGAGCAGCGTCGGCAACGCGGCGGCAACGTCCGGGGCGGTCACCGGACCTCCCGATCCCGCCACGACCGCGGCCGCGCCGTGCAGCCACGACCCGACGGAGCCGGCGTCGAAGGGGTCCAGTCCAGCGGCGACGAGCGACCCGCACAGCCCGGCGAGCACGTCGCCCGCGCCGGCGGTCGCGAGCCAGGCCGGGCCGACGGTCGTGACGCGCACGTCCCCGGCCGGCGTGGCGACCAGCGTGTGCCGGCCCTTGAGCAGCACCACGGCGTCGTACCTCTGCGCCGCCTCGCGGGCGAACCGCAGCTGGTCGGCCTCGACCTCTTCGCGCTCGACGCCGAGCATCCTGGCCAGCTCGCCGGCGTGCGGGGTCAACAGCGCGGGCACGCCCAGCGGCCCGGTGACGTGCGTCAGCCCGTCGGCGTCCACCACCATCGGCACCCCGTCGGCCAGCGAGTCGGCCAGCGAGTCGGCCAGCGCCTGCTCCGCGTCGGCGCCCCCTCCGGAGCCGATCACCCAGGCCTGCACCCGTCCCGCGCCGACCACGACCTCGGGGTGCTTGGCGCGCACCAGGTCCTCGGCGCCGCCGACGTAGCGGACCATCCCGACCAGGCCTGCGCCCGCGCCGGAGACACAGAGCACGCCGGCACCGGGGTACTGCTCCGAGCCCGCGCGGACCCCGACGACCCCGCGGGTGTACTTGTGCGCGTCCTGGGTCGGCCGCGGCAGCAGAGCACGGACGTCGTCCTCCTGCAGCGCGGTCACGGCCGGTGCGGGCAGGTCGAGCCCGAGGTCCACGAGGTGTACGGCGCCGCAGGCCTGCGCCGCGGGGTCCACGAGGTGCGCGACCTTGTGGGTGCCGAAGGTGACGGTCACCGCGGCCGTGACATGGTCACCCACGACGGCCCCCGAGTCGACGTCGACACCGGAGGGCACGTCGACTGCCACGACGGGGACGTCCGGCAGCGACCGCACCACGGCAGCCGCGTCGTCGCGCAGGCCGCCCCGTCCGCCGATGCCCACGATGCCGTCCACCACGACGTCCGGACGGCCGGCCGCGGTCACCGACCCGACGACGCGACCGCCCGCGTCCCGCAGGGCCGTGACGCCTTCCGCGTGCACCCGGTCCGGGTCGAGCAGCAGCGCCTCGACCTGCACGCCGCGCCCCGCGAGGAGCACCCCGGCGAACAACGCGTCGCCGCCGTTGTCACCCGAGCCCACCAGCAGCAGCACCCGCGCGCCGTACGCCCGGCCCAGCAGGTCGAGGACGGCGTAGGCCAGTCCGGTCGCGGCCCGCTGCATCAGTGCGCCCTCGGGGAGCGTGGCCAGCAGGGCGGACTCGGCCGCTCGGACCTGCTCGACGGTGTGGGCGCTGCGCATGACCCGACCCTAATCCGACCGGGCCGGTCTAGGACTCGAGGACCACCACGGCTGAGGCGATGCCGGCGTCGTGGGAGAGGGAGACGTGCACGCTGCGCACCCCGAGCTCGTCGGCCCGCTGCTGCACCGAGCCGCGGATCTCGAAGCGCGGGTCGCCGGTCGACTCGTTGACGATCTCCGCGTCGAGCCAGCCCATCCCCTTCGGCGCGCCGAGCGCCTTGGCCAGCGCCTCCTTGGCGGCGAAGCGCGCGGCCAGGGACGAGAGCGAGCGCTCCCGCTCCGCGACGGTGAACAGCCGGATCCGCATCGCGGGGGTCCGCTCCAGCGTCTCGCCGAACCGCGAGATGTCGACCACGTCGATGCCGACGCCCAGGATCATCTCCTGCCCTACTCGACGGTGACGGACTTGGCCAGGTTGCGCGGCTGGTCGACGTCGTTGCCCATCTGGGTCGCCAGCTCGCACGCGAACAGCTGCAGCGGCACGACGGCCACCATCGGCTGGAGCAGCGTGGGCACCTTGGGCAGCCGGATCAGCACGTCGGCGTACGGCGTCACCTCGTCGTCGCCCTCCTCGGCCAGCACGATCGTGCGCGCCCCGCGGGCCCGCACCTCCTGGATTCCGCTGACCATCTTGTCGTGGAGGAGGTCGCGACCCTGGGGCGGCACGACGCAGAACACGGGGAGCCGGTCCTCCACCAGGGCGATCGGGCCGTGCTTGAGCTCGCCGGCCGCGAAGCCCTCCGCGTGGATGTAGGCGAGCTCCTTGAGCTTGAGGGCACCCTCGAGGGCGATGGGGTAGCCGGCGTGCCGGCCGAGGAACAGCACGGACTTCGAGGTGACCAGGTCGCTGGCCAGCGCGTGGATCTCCTCGGACCGGTCGAGGATCGACTGGACGTGCTCGGGCATGTGGTCCAGGGCGTCCATCACCTCGACGATCTCGTCGCCGAACTTGGTCCCGCGGACCTGGGCCAGGTAGAGGCCCAGGAGGTAGCAGGCCACCAGCTGGGTCATAAAACCCTTGGTCGACGCGACACCGATCTCCGGGCCGGCGTGGGTGTAGATGACCGCGTCGGACTCGCGCGGGATCGTCGACCCGTTGGTGTTGCAGATCGCCAGCACCTTGGACTTCTGCTCCCGGGCGTGCCGGATCGCCATCAGCGTGTCGGCGGTCTCGCCGGACTGGCTGATCGCGACGACCAGCGTGTCGCGGGTCAGGATCGGGTCGCGGTAGCGGAACTCGTGGGCGAGCTCCACCTCGCAGGGGATGCGGGTCCAGTGCTCGATGGCGTACTTCGCGACCATGCCGGCGTAGAACGCGGTGCCGCAGCCGACGATGATGATCTTGTCGACCGAGCGCAGCTCCTCCTCGGAGATCCGCAGCTCGTCAAGGGTCAGGTCTCCGCTCTCGTCGTGGCGGCCGAGCAACGAGTCGGCGATCGCCCGGGGCTGCTCGTGGATCTCCTTACGCATGAACCAGTCGTAGCCGCCCTTCTCGGCGGCCGAGAGGTCCCAATCCACGTGGTAGGCCGTGGCCTCGGCGGGCCGGCCCTCGAAGTCGGTGACCTCGACGCCCTCGCGGGTGATCGTGACGACCTGGTCCTGCCCGAGCTCGAGGGCGTCGCGGGTGTGCTCGATGAACGCCGCCACGTCGCTGGCCAGGAAGTTCTCGCCGTCGCCGATGCCGACCACCAGCGGGCTGTTGCGACGCGCGGCGACAACCCGGTCCGGGTCCTCCGCGTCAATCGCGACGAGCGTGAACGCTCCGTTGAGCCGGGTGCAGACGTGCTGCATGGCCCCGGTCAGGGTGCCGCCCCCTTCGAGGGCCTGCTCGACGAGGTGCGCGGCGATCTCGGTGTCGGTCTCGGAGAGCAGCGTGTGGCCTGCCGCAGTGATCTCGGCCCGTAGCGCGGCGAAGTTCTCGATGATCCCGTTGTGCACGAGCGCCACGCGGCGGCGGGCGCCGAGGTGCGGGTGGGCGTTGACGTCGTTGGGCGCGCCGTGCGTGGCCCAGCGGGTGTGCCCGATGCCGGTGAGGGACTCGGGGAGCGGGTGCTCGGCCAGCGCCTTGTCGAGGTTCGCCAGCTTGCCGGAGCGCTTCTCCGAGGCGATCACGCCGTCGTGGATCAGGGCGATGCCGGCGGAGTCGTACCCGCGGTACTCGAGGCGCCGCAGCCCCTCGACGATGACGCCTTCGGCCTGCCGCGGACCGACGTACCCCACGATTCCACACATGGCCAGGACTCTACCGGCGAGGCACCGGCCTTCGAGCGCCGGAACGGACCGACCCCGGACGGAGTAGTCAGAAATGACTATCGGGGGTGTGTCGCCTTTATGCGTATTCGTAGCCTGAAAGTGACTGGGTCCGGCCCGGAGCAATCGCTCCGCGAGGTACCTGTCAGCACTGTCGTGGGACAGAGCCTCGCTGCCGACCGAATCCGGGGCGATGGTCTCGCACCCGGATCCCCACCCGACAAACCCCACGTGCGCCCTAGCGGCCCTGGAAGGGTCCTGGCACATGAGAATTCCCTGACGGTTCAACCTGCACGAAAGCTGATGACCGGCGCAAGCAAGCATCGCGGGAGCGAGCAACGCGCTCGTTCCCTACACACCGGCGCGGCACCGGCACCGGGGACGAGTTCCTACGACACCCGGCTCGACGTCGACGACGCGGCGCCGCCACGAGCGCGCCGAGGGCCAGCAGGCCGGAGGCCAGGACGGTGGAGAACGTTTCGCATGTGTCACCCCGACGCGGAGCAAGCCCCTCGCCGCTGCTGCGCTGCGCACCAGGGCACTCGGCAGGCTCGCAACAGACCCGTGCGGTCGCCCCGTCGCGGAGCCGGGGGCATTCATCCGGATCCTCCCGCCGGGACCGATATCTCGGGGGCCTGCCAGAATGCATCGCATGGCAGGCAGCGGCTCGGCGAGCGAGTCCGGTCCCTACGTCGAGCTCGACCGGGACGCCTGGGCGGCCCTCGGCGCGGCGACCGAGCAGCCGCTCAGCGCGGAGGAGATCGACCGGGTCCGCGGACTCGGCGACGAGCTGGACCTCGACGAGGTGCAGCAGGTCTACCTGCCGCTCTCCCGGCTGCTCTCGATGTACGCCGAGTCGGCCGGGGCTCTGCACCGCGCCCAGGAGGCGTTCCTCGACCAGCCGCAGCCGCCCCGCACGCCGTTCGTGATCGGCCTGGCCGGGTCGGTGGCGGTCGGCAAGTCGACCACGGCCCGGGTGCTGCAGCAGATGCTCGCCCACTGGCCCGAGCACCCGAGCGTCGCACTGGTGACCACCGACGGGTTCCTCTACCCCAACGCCGAGCTCGACCGCCGGGGCCTGCTGAGCCGCAAGGGCTTCCCGGAGTCCTACGACCGCAAGGCCCTGCTGCGCTTCGTGATGGACATCAAGTCGGGCAAGGACGAGGTGGAGGCTCCGACGTACTCCCACCTGGTCTACGACGTCGTGCCGGACGAGAAGGTCGTCGTGCGGCACCCCGACATCGTGATCATCGAAGGGCTGAACGTGCTGCAGCCGGCGCGGGTCCGCGAGGACGGTCGCACGGGGCTGGCGCTGAGCGACTTCTTCGACTTCACGGTGTACGTCGATGCGGCGACCGCCGACATCCGGCGCTGGTACGTCGACCGGTTCCTGAGCCTGCGGGAGACGTCGTTCCGGAACCCGGCGTCGTACTTCGCCCGCTACGGCCGGCTCACCGAGGCGGAGGCCGTCGCCGAGGCCAACCGGATCTGGGACGCGGTGAACGGCCCGAACCTCAAGCAGAACGTGCAGCCGACCCGCAGCCGGGCGACCCTCGTGCTGCGCAAGGCCGCCGACCACTCGGTGCGCTTCGTCCGGCTCCGCAAGCTCTGAGCGACGTCGCTACACCCGGCGCAGGAACTCCGGCACGAGCGCGACCGGCGCGAAGCCCAGCCGGGCGTTGATGCCGATCATCTGCTCGTTGACCTCGGCGTTCTGCGTGGACACCACCGTGACCTCCGGGCGCTCCCGCTGGAGCCAGCGCAGGTTGGCGCTCTTGACCGCGGCGCCGAGCCGGTGGCCGCGGTGCTCGCGATGCACGAGGGTGCCCCACTGGTGGGCGCGGAGGTCGCCGTTGGCGCGGACCATCAGGTCGCTGTGCGCCACCGCCTGCCCGTCGAGCGTGGCGATGCTGCGCACGACCGTGCGGCCGGTCATCTTGTCCCGGGCCATGTCGTGGTGCAGCGCCTCGGGGGTGAACGCCTCGGCCTCGAAGTCCAGGTCCCCTGTCGGGGCGTCGAGCGCGAGCTGGCCGATCAGCCAGCAGTAGGACTCCTCCAGCTCGGTGGGGACCTCGTCGACGAACGTCTGCACGACGAACCCCTCGGCGTGCTCGGCCACCTCCGCGTCGATCTTGTCGAGCAGCGCGTCGGCGACCGGTAGCGGGCACTCCCGGACGACCTCGAGGTGGGCCGGGGAGAACCCGTGCCGGGCGACGAAGCGCAGAACGGGGGCGTTCTCGCGCTCCTCGAAGCGATAGGACGCGCCGCTCATCAGCTCGGTCCGGCCCAGCTCCCGCGCGTGCTCGACCAGCCCCGCGAGAAGCTCGCCGCCGATGCCGTGGCCGCGTCGGTCGGGCTCGACGCAGGCGTGCACGAACGCCTTCTCGAGGTTGTCCTCGAGCGAGGCCTGCACCATGCCGCCGCCGACCATCTCCTCGCCGTCGAAGATGCCGATGGGCGTGGCCCGACGGCCGGGCGACGGGTTGCGGAGGAAGGCGGTCATCTCCTCGATGGACTGGAAGCTGTTCCAGGGCCGACCGTCCTCCATCTCGGCGCGCCAGCAGATCTCGTGGAAGCGGTGGAGCTCGGCGTCGTCGTGGACGTCGATCGGTCGGATCGCCATCACGCCTCCAGGTAGCGGACGAGCGACGGCATCACGGCAGCGATCTCGAAACCGAGTCGTTCGTTGATGGAGACCATGTAGGAGTTGGTCTCCGCGTTCTGCGTGTCCACGCGGGTGACGTCCGGACGGTCCGCCTGCAGCACGCGCAGGTTGGCGACCTTCACGGCGGCACCGAGCCGGTGGCCGCGGTGCACGCGGTCGACGAACGTGCCCCACTGCACCGCGGTCGTGCCTTCTGGCTGCACGGCAAGGTCGGTCTGCGCCACGACGGCTCCGTCGCGGACCGCCACGGCGTGGAAGGTCCGGCGGCCCACGCTCACGTTGCGCACGCTCTGCTCGCGCACGATGTCCGGCGTCGTGGCGGCCTCCTCGTAGTCGACCTCACCCGACGGCGCGTCCACGACCAGCTGGTTGACGAGCCGGCAGTACGACGGCAGCAGCTCGTCGGGCAACCCGTCGGTGAACGTCTCGACGGTGTAGCCGTCGCGGTGGGCCAGCCCGGCCGTGTCGACCTCGTCCAGCAGGGCCGCCTCGACCGGCAGGTGCAGGTGCCGGGCGATCTCGGTGTTGGCCACGCGGAAGCCGTGCCGGGACGCGAAGCGGACCGGCGCCGCGTCGGCGTCCTCGGGGCCGGCGTAGGCGGCGTTCGACGTGACCGTGGTGCGGCCGCGGTCGGCGCTGAGCGCCACCAGCGCCTCTAGAAGCGCCCCTCCGGCCCCGTGACCCCGCGCCGGTGGGTCGACCATCGCGAAGACGTAGGACTTGTCGGTGTTGTCGAGCAGCGTGAAGCTGGCCAGCCCGGCGCCGACGAGCTCCTGCCCGTCGTACGCACAGAGGCCGAGCCACTCGGCGTCGGCCGTCGGGTTGCGCATCATCGAGGCCACCTCGCCGAACGTCCAGTGCCCGTTCCAGGGCCGACCGTCCTCCATCTCCGCGCGGTAGCTCACGTCGTAGAACCGGTGGACCTCGTCGTCGTCACCCAGGTCGAGCGCTCGGATCTCCATGAGCAGGAACCTAGGCGGCGGGGACGGCTGCCGTCACCTGCTTTACTCACCTGCGTGCTCCACGTCCAGCTCCGGGTCCCGCCGGACCTCACCGACCAGGTCGTCGAGCTGTTGTGCGCCGACGCCACGGTGACGAACGTGGCCGTGTTCGCGGACGGCTACGCGAAGCCACCCGGTTCGATGGTGATCGCCGACGTCGCCCGGGAAGGCGCCAACCCAGTGGTGGCCGCCCTGCGCGCGCTCGACCTGCACCACCGCGGCTCGATCATGCTCTCCGAGCCCGGGACGCTGTTCTCCGACGCCGCCGACGAGGCGGAGCGGGCGGCGCCGGGCATCCCCGACGACGGGGTCGTCTGGGACGTGGTCGAGAACCGCGTGCGCACCGAGAGCGTGCTCTCCTTCGCGTACGTCGGCTTCCTGACCCTCGCCACGTTGATCGCCGGGGCCGGCCGCCTGCTCGACCAGCCGATCCTGATCATCGGCGCGATGGTCGTCGGGCCGGAGTTCTCCCCGGTCGCCGCCATCTGCCTGGCTCTGGCCCGACCCCGCCCGGCGATCCTGCCCCGGGCGTTGACCACCCTGTTCGGGGGGTTTGTGATCGCCGTCGTGGTGTCGGTGCCGTTCTGGTTGCTCGCCCACGCCGCCGGGCTCGCCTCCAGGGCGGACGCCGTGTCGGGACCGCAGACCGACTTCATCGTGCAGCCGGACGTGTGGTCGTTCGTGATCGCCGTCCTGGCCGGCATCGCGGGGGTGCTGGCGCTGACCACGTCGAAGTCCGGTCCCCTGGTCGGCGTCTTCATCTCCGTGACCACCGTCCCGGCCGTCGGGACGCTGGCGCTCTGCGTGGGCCTCCGCATCTGGTCGGAGATCCCCAGTGCCCTGCTCCAGCTCGGCGTGAACCTGCTCGGCATGCTGGTGGCCGGCACCGTCACCCTGCTGGTGCAGCGCACGATCTGGTCACGCGTGCAGGGCACGTCGCGGCACGCGGGTTTCCGGGGGTGACCACCGCCCGCGTCGTCCCGGTCACCACCGTGCTGGACGGCGACCAGCTCGACGCCGAGGACGCGTGCACCTGTCCCACCGGATCGGCCGTCGAGCCCGGTGGTGCAGGATTGACCCGGTGAGAAGGCTCGAGCTCCTGCACTGGAACGACGTCCACGGCCGCTACGACGCGCTGGCCCGGCTCAGCGCCCGGGCGCGGGCCGTCCGCGAGGACGCCGACCACCCGGTCCTGCTCCTTGACGGCGGTGACGTCGAGGAGACCTCGGTCCGGCTCTCGGCGCTGACCTACGGCGTCGCCGGCTGGCGGATGCTCGGAGCCGCCGGGGTGGACGCGGCCGTGGTGGGCAACGGCGGCCTGCTGCGCTACGGGCCCACCGTGCTCCCCCGCTACGCCGAGGCGCTCGGCTCCCCGCCCCTCGTCTGCGACCTGGAGCAGGACGGCGAGACGCCCGGCGGAGCGGCCCCCTCGACGATGATCGACCGAGACGGCCTGCGGGTGGGGATCATCGGTATGACCGACTACTACCCGCAGTACGACGACCTGGGCCTCACCGAGCGCGGCCGCGTCACCGCCGTACGACGGGAGGCGACGGCGCTGCGACGCGACGGCGCCGACGTGGTCGTGCTGCTCAGCCACGCGGGGCTGAACCAGGACCGCGGCATCACCTGGGCCCTGCACGGCCTGGTCGACGTGGTCGTCGGCGGGCACACCCACCACCTGCTGAAGAAGGGTGACCGCAAGGAGGGCCTGCCCATCGCGCAGGCCGGCTGGCGGGGCGAGCACCTGGGACGGGTCCTGATCGAGGTCGACGAGGACGGCGTGCGCGTCGTGGAGATGACCGTCGAGGAGGTCGCCGAGGACGCCCCGGGCGATCCGTCGGTCCTCGCGGAGCTCGCGGCCTGCGAGCGGGACCTCGAGGCGTGGCTGTCCGAGCCGGTGGGCCGGCTCGACGAGGCCGCGCCCGTCGCCCAGCCCGAGAACCCGGCGGCCCTGCTGCTCCTGGAGGCGCTGCTCCACCGGGCCCCCGCCGACCTGGGGGTGCTGATGTCCGTGCACGTGCGGGAGGGCCTGCCGGCCGGTCAGGTCACGCGCGGCCACGTCTGGGAGGCGACCAGCTCGCCCGGCAACCTGACGACCGCGACGCTCACCGGCGCCGAGGTCCGGCGGATGATCACGCGCAGCCAGAACGAGGAGTTCCGCGCCCACACCTCGCGCGGGTCGCGCGGGCGCCCGTTCGGTGCGCTGCAGCTGATCGGTGCGGAGGTCGACGGCGACGACGTCCGCGTGGGCGGGGAGCCGCTGGACGACGAGCGGGCCTACCGCGTCACGGGTTCCGACCTGGAGTTCTCCAGCTACGGGCTGCTCCTGGACACCCGCCCCGACAGCTACGAGACCCGGCTGCCCGAGATCCTCCCCGAGCTCCTCGAGTCTTACCTCCGCTCCCGTTGACCCAGCTGCTTCTGGAACTCGCCGAGGCGCTGGACGGGGCGGAAGCCCATCGCGTCGTTGACGCCGATCATGTGGGTGTTCACCTCGGCGTTGTAGGTGAACAGCCGCTCGCGGCCCGACTCGGCGGCCTGGAAGCGCCTCAGGTTGTGCACCTTGGTGGCCATCCCGAGACGGTGGCCGCGGTGCTCGGGGCGCACGAGCGTGCCCCACTGGTAGACGTGCTCCGGGTCGTACGTCGGGACGACGAGCTCGGAGTAGGCCACGACCGCACCGTCGGGGGCGACGGCGACGGTGGTGTACTTCGTCCGACCCGAGGCCTCGAAGACCTTTTCCTCGGCCCGGATGCGGGTCGCGTCGAACACCTCGGGCTCGAAGTCCAGGTCGCCCATCGGCGCCTCGGAGATCAGCGATCCGACCAGGTCGCCGAACGCGTCGATGACGTCCTCGGGCACCGGTCCGACGAAGTGCCGCAGCGTGTAGTCCGCGTGGCTCGGCGTGGCCTCGTCGGCCAGCCGGGCGAGCAGCGCGTCGTCGACGGGCAGGTCCAGGACCCGCTTGACGTCGCCGAGCGAGAAGGCGAAGCCGTGCCGGGTCAGGAAGTCCGCGTTAGCGGTGCCGACACCGTCGGCGGGCGCGTCGTAGGGCCAGACCGCGTCCGCGTTGAGGGTGCTCCTGCCCTGGTCGACGGCCACCGCGGTGAGGTGCTCGAGCAGGGCGGTGGCGTAACCTTGGCCTCGATGGTCGGGGTGCGTGGCGACCTCGATGCGGGCGATGTGCAGGTTGTCCATCTGCGGCAGCTCGACGAACCCGGTGCCGACGCAGGCGCCGTCGACGTACACCCCGAAGGGCTCCATCCGCTCACCGGTCTTGTCGCCGAGGAACTCGGCGCGCATCTCCTCGAGCATCCACGGCGACGGGTAGTCCTGGCCGTGCACGTGGGCGGCGTGGAAGGCGGCGTGCCAGTCGGCCATCGCGGCCGGATCGGCCGCGTCGAGCGGGCGGATCTCCATCGGGTCAGACGTCCTTCTGCATCTCCACGCACCGCTCGACCTCGCGGTAGCCCAGCGCGTCGTTCACCACGTTCATCGGTGCGTTCACACCGGCGTTGCCGGTCAGCAGGAGTCGGCACTCGGGGTAGGCGGACCGGACCTGGCGGTGGTTGGCGAGCTTGACGGCCAGACCCAGGTGGTGGCCGCGGTGGTGTCGGTCGACCAGCGTGCCGCTCTGGAAGCCGCGGATGGTGACCCGCTCGTTGATCATCACCTCGGTCATCGCCACCATCTTCCCGTCGGGCGACAGGCCCGCGGCGGCGAGCACGTGTCGTCCGGTGCGCACGTTGCGGGCCTCCTGCTGCTCGACCCGCTTGCGGTCCCACTTCTCGGGCTCGATCTCCATGTCCCCGATCGGTGCCTCGTCGAAGAACGCCTCGTTGAGCCCGCAGTAGTCCTCGACCAGCTCGTCGGGGACGTGGTCGATCCAGGTCACCAGGCGGTAGTCGCCCCGCCGAGCGGCGGCCCGCTCCTCCAGCGCGCTCCACGTCGGCTCGGTCTCGACCAGGTCGACGATCTTCATGCCGTCCTCGATGCCGGCCACATAGCCCATGGCCTGCGCGAACAGCAGTCCGGCCGAGTCGGCCTCGGGCGGCGCGTAGGCCTCGGTCATCAGCAGCCGGCGACCGCCGGAGCGGGCGGCGTAGACGCACGCGGCGTCGAGCGCGCGCCCCACCCCGCGGCGCTGGTGGACCGGGTCGACGTGGATCGAGGAGTACGCCGAGTGCAGGTTGTCGAGCAGGTTCAGGTCGGCGCGTGCGGCGCCCACCATGGAGTCACCGTCGAAGGCGCCGAGCAGCACGAAGCGCATGTCCTCGCGCCCGGCCTGGTAGGACAGCCAGGCGGTCTCCCACGGCGGGTAGAAGTCGTAGGGCCGGCTGGCCGCCTCGGCGTCCTTGCCGATCTCCCAGTGCCGGTGGACCAGGGCTTCGTCGGCCTGGTCGAGCTCACGGATGTCCACGAGGGAAGCCTAGGGACGCTCGTGGCGTCCCGCACCCGAATTGGCCAGCCGGTCAGGACAGGCTGAGCTGCGTGCGTACGACGTTCGCGAGCCGGTCCGCCACGACGCGCGCGTGCTCGGGAGTGCCGGCCTCGACCATCACCCGGACCAGGGGCTCGGTGCCGGAGGGCCGGAGCAGCACCCGGCCGCCGTCACCGAGCTCGAACTCGGCCTCGGCCACGGCCGCCGCGAGGATCGCGTCCTCGTCGGCCCGGGCCTTGTCGACCCCGCTGACGTTGACGAGCACTTGAGGCAGCCGGGTCATCACGCCGGCCAGCTCGGCCAGCGACTTCCCGCGGTCGGCCATCCGGGCCAGGACGTGCAGGGCGGTCAGGATGCCGTCGCCGGTCGTCGCGTGGCCGCTCATGATCACGTGGCCGGACTGCTCGCCGCCGAGGGTGTAGCCGAAGGTCTTCATCGCCTCCAGGACGTAGCGGTCGCCGACCTTGGTCTGGCGCACCCCGAC
This sequence comes from Nocardioidaceae bacterium, assembly GCA_039915665.1. Lineage (GTDB taxonomy): Bacteria > Actinomycetota > Actinomycetes > Propionibacteriales > Nocardioidaceae > Nocardioides_B. The sequence continues at coordinate 9,490 of JBDSMW010000130.1, read as the reverse complement.
TCCCTCAGCCTTCATGGCCTGCACGAAGCCGAGGTTGCTCATCACGGTCGCCACGACCGTGTCCGCCCGCAGCGTGCCCGCGTCGCGCATGGCCAGGGCGAGCACGGCGAGGAGCTGGTCGCCGTCCACGACGTTGCCCTCGTGGTCGACGGCCAGGCACCGGTCGGCGTCGCCGTCGAGCGCGAAGCCCACATCGGCGCCGTGCTCGAGGACGGCCTCGCAGAGCACCTCGAGGTGCGTGCTGCCGCAGCCGTCGTTGATGTTCAGGCCGTCGGGCTTGGCGCAGATGGCCACCACCTCGGCCCCGGCGTCGCGCAGCGCGACCGGGCCGGCGACGGAGGCTGCCCCGTGGGCACAGTCCAGGACGACCTTGAGGCCGGCCAGCGGCGTGCGCAGCGTGGAGACGAGGTGCGCGGCGTACTCCGTGACCGCGGCGCCGTAGGTGGCGACCCGCCCGACCGCGGCACCGGTGGGCCGCTGCCAGGGCTCGCGAAGGCGCTTCTCGATCGCGATCTCGACGGCGTCGTCGAGCTTGACGCCGCCGCGGGCCAGGAACTTGATCCCGTTGTCCGGCATCGGGTTGTGGCTCGCGGAGAGCACCACGCCGAGGTCGGCGCCGAGTGCGTCGGTCAGGAACGCGACACCGGGTGTCGGCAGCACGCCGAGGAGCTGCACGTCGACCCCGGCGGAGAGCAGGCCGGCGACGACGGCGGACTCGAGGAACTCACCGGAGATCCGGGTGTCGCGTCCGACGACGGCGAGAGGCCGGTGTCCGGAGAAGACACCGGCCTCGCCAAGGACGTGCGCAGCGGCCACGGACAGGTCGAGGCAGAGCTCGGCAGTGACCACCGAGTTCGCCAGCCCGCGGACGCCGTCCGTGCCGAAGAGCCGACCCATCAGGGACGGATCAGCGCTTGCTGTACTGCGGAGCCTTGCGGGCCTTCTTCAGACCCGCCTTCTTGCGCTCGATGACGCGGGCGTCACGCGTGAGCAGCCCGGCCTTCTTCAGCGACGGGCGGTTGGCCTCGACGTCGATCGAGTTCAGGCACCGGGCCACGCCGAGGCGCAGCGCGCCGGCCTGACCGGTGATGCCGCCGCCGTGGATGCGGGCGATCACGTCGAAGCGGCCTTCCAGCTGGAGGTTCGTGAACGGCTCGTTCACGACCTGCTGGTGCAGCTTGTTCGGGAAGTAGGAGTCCAGGTCGCGACCGTTGACGGTCCACTTGCCGGTGCCGGGGACGATGCGCACACGCGCGACGGCCTCCTTGCGGCGGCCGGTGGCCGCAGCGGGAGCGATGGTCGCCGGACGCTCGGGCGCGTCGGCGGACGCCGCGCTCTCGGAGCTGTAGGCGACGCCCTGCTCGTTGGCCTCGTAGGTCTCCTCGACCTCGGTGCCTTCGGTGGTGTCAGTCACGGGTTTCCTCGCTGCTTCGTCGTGCTCGTCTGGTTGCAGGGTGGTGCGGAGTTACTGGGAGATCTGCTTGATCTCGAAGGGTTGGGCCTTCTGGGCCGAGTGCGGGTGCTCCGGGCCGGCGTACACCTTCAGCTTCCTGATGAGCTGACGCGAGAGCTTGTTCTTGGGGAGCATGCCCCAGACAGCCTTCTCGACGGCGCGGCGTGGGTCCTTCTCGAGCAGCTCGCCGAACGGGGTCTGGGAGAGACCGCCCGGGTAGCCGGAGTGGCGGTAGGCCATCTTGTTCTTCGCCTTGTCGCCGGACAGGGAGACCTTGCCCGCGTTGATGACGATGACGAAGTCCCCCCCATCCATGTGCGGGGCGTACGTCGACTTGTGCTTGCCGCGCAGCAGCGTCGCGACCTGGACCGCGAGCCGGCCGAGCCGGACGTCGGTCGCGTCGATGACGTGCCACTCGCGCTGGATGTCAGCGGGCTTCGGGCTGTACGTACGCACGTTGCTAACTCTCTCGGGTTGCTGATCAGGAGAACGGGAAGCTGATGGTGGTTCGCTGGGGCAAACCGGGCAGGCCGCACGAAGGCAGCCGCGACCGACAAGATTACCGCCGGGGCGCCGCCCGGGTCAAAACGAGCCCGGTTTCGTCCCACCAGGGTTACGGGCATAGGTTGACGGGGTATCCCAGACGCACCGAACGAGCAGCTGTTCCCTAACTCCCCCGGCGCACGCCACCGCGTCCCGGCCGGGCCTCACGAGCGAGGAGCCGACGTGTCCGAGACTACGGCCACTGCTTCCAGCACCACCGACGAGACCGGAACCGCGTCGACGGGCGAGACCCTCACCGTCCGCGACAACCGCACAGGTCAGACCTACGACGTCCCGATCCTGGACGGCACCATCAACGCCGCCGACATCGGGAAGATCCGCACCGGGGACGACGAGCCGGGACTCGCGGTCTACGACCCGGGCTTCGTGAACACCGCCTCCTGCCGCAGCGCCGTCACCTACATCGACGGCGACAAGGGCATCCTGGAGTACCGCGGCTACCCGATCGAGCAGCTCGCGGAGAAGTCGAACTTCCTCGAGGTCTCCTACCTGCTGATCCACGGCGAGCTGCCGACCAAGGAGCAGTACGAGTCCTGGGTGCACGAGATCACCTACCACACGTTCGTGCACGAGAACGTCCGCGACTTCATGGAGGGCTTCCGCTACGACGCCCACCCGATGGGCATGCTGCTCGCCTCCGTGGGCGCCCTGTCGACGTTCTACCCGGAGTCGCGCAACATCTCCGACGCCGACAACCGGCACATGCAGATCGTCCGGCTGATCGCGAAGATGCCGACGCTCGGTGCCTGGTCGTTCCGGCACGCGCAGGGCAAGCCCTACGTCTACCCGGACAACGAGCTCTCCTACACGGCCAACTTCCTCGGCATGCTCTTCAAGATGAGCGAGAGCAAGTTCGAGGCCGACGAGCGACTGGTCAAGGCCCTCGACGTGCTGTTCATCCTGCACGCCGACCACGAGCAGAACTGCTCCACCAACGCGGTCCGCTCCGTCGGGTCGAGCCAGGTGGACCCCTACTCCGCGACGGCGGCCGGCATCGCGGCGCTCTACGGCCCGTTGCACGGCGGCGCCAACGAGGCCGTCCTGCGGATGCTGCGCCGGATCGGCTCGGTGGACAAGATCCCCGAGTTCATCGACGGCGTGAAGAACGGCAAGGAGCGCCTGATGGGCTTCGGGCACCGGGTCTACAAGAACTTCGACCCGCGCGCGCAGATCATCAAGAAGGCCTGCGACGACGTCTTCGAGGTCACCGGGGTCAACCCGCTCCTGCAGATCGCCAAGGAGCTGGAGAAGATCGCGCTGGAGGACGAGTACTTCGTCTCCCGCAAGCTCTACCCCAACGTGGACTTCTACAGCGGCCTGATCTACGAGGCCCTGCAGTTCCCGCCGGAGATGTTCACCGTCCTGTTCGCGATCGGCCGCACGCCCGGCTGGCTGGCCCAGTGGCACGAGCTCGTGCAGGACAAGGAGCAGAAGATCGCCCGCCCCAAGCAGATCTACACCGGCGACCGGACCCTCGAGTTCGTGCCGGCCGCCGAGCGGTGGAAGTGACGCCGACCCGATGAGCTTCGGGACCAGCCCCGGTCGTACGTCGACCGGGGCTGTCGTCTTCGACCTGGGCAACGTGCTGATTCGCTGGGACCCGCACCCAGCGGTCGCCCGTGGCGTCGGGGACGACGAGGCGACCCGGTTCCTGGCGGCCGAGGACTTCGACTTCCGGGCCTGGAACCACCGGCTGGACGCGGGGCGCCGCTGGGTGGACGCGGCGGCCGACGTGGACGCGAGCCACGCGCACTGGTCCTCCCACGTCGCGGCCTACGGCGAGCACTTCGCGCTGTCCATCACCGAGCCGATCGAGGCCAACGTCGCGGTGCTCCGCGACCTGCACGCCGCCGGCGTGCCGCTCTTCGCGCTCACCAACTGGTCCGACGAGCTGTTCCCGCACGCGCTCGCCCGCCACGACTTCCTGGGCCTGTTCGAGGACATCGTGGTGTCGGGCGCCGAGGGACTGGCCAAGCCGGACCCGGCGATCTTCGAGCGGCTGCGCGACCGGGTCGGCCGGCCGCTGGCACAGTGCGTGTTCGTCGACGACTCGGCCGCCAACGTCGCGGCGGCGGAGCAGGCCGGGCTGGACGCGATCCGGTTCACCGACGACGTCCCCCTGCGGCCTCAGCTGCGGGCGCGCGGCCTGCCGGTCTGACGCACGCGGCGGCCGACCCGCTCCTCACCGGCGGCGGCTCGCTCGACCTCGAGCAGCGAGATGCCCTCGCGCTCGGCCTCGAAGGCCGCCTTGCCGCCACGAATCCCGAACAGCCGCTTGGTCAGGAGGATGTAGACGACCGCGAACACGTTCAGCGCGAACGCGACGAGGCGGAGCCAGGTGACCTGCTCGACGAGCTCGTAGACCTCGAGCGGGACGAACACCGAGGTGCCGACGACGGCGACGTACTCGCCCCAGCGCTTCATGATCCAGAGGCCGACGGCCTCGACGAGCTCCAGGACGCCGTACGCCAGCACCCCGGCGGCCACCATCAGCAACGTCGAGTACTGGGCGTCCAGCGCCTTCTCGATGAGCTTCACCGGACCGGCCGACTCCAGATCGATGCCGAGGCGGTCGGTGAGCGGGTGCAGCAGGGGCAGGTACTCGTCGAACACCTGGCGCAACGAGTTGCGCGAGCCGTTGAACTTGTAGACGCCGTAGGCCAGCAGCAGCAGGAGCACGCCGCGCAGGCCCCGCTCCACGGCCAGCACCCGCAGGATCGCGGCGTCCCGCAGCGCCTTGCCGCGCAGCACCACCGGCGCCCGGTCGGCCGGACCGGAGTCCCGCGCGTGGCCCACCACGAACGTGCCGCAGCGCAGGCACCGCCAGGCCGTGCCCTGGACGGTCTCCACGGAGAGCCGCTCGGCGAGCCCCGACTCGTCGGGCCGGTAGGTCGCGTGACCGTGCCAGCCACACGAGCGCAGCTCCCAGTCGAAGTGCTGCAGGGGACTGGCCACCTGCGCAGCGTACTGGGCCGGACCCCGTGTTCCGGTCTGGTCACCGCCGTCGAGCAGGTATCAGCGGGGGACGACGCGGCTCCTCGGTTCCATGACACCTCACCCGCTCGCCACCTGGGCCCAGCTGACCGTCTCGCCGCAGCGGGAGGCCACGCGTCGCCGCCGTCGGCGGATCGCCGCGCACCTGGTCGCGACGTCGGTGATCGGCACGCGGCCGGACGAGGACGCGTCTCCGCGGGTCCCGCAGCAGCGCCGGTCCTCATAGCTCATCGGGCGCGGGTGACGCGTCCTTCGTCCCAGACCGGGCCGTCGGACTCATACACCGAGCCGTCGGCGCCGTAGACCAGGTAGCGGTCGAACCCCCGCGCGAACCAGCGGTCGTGGGTCACCGCGAGCACCGTGCCGTCGAACGCCTCCAGCCCGTCCTCCAGCGCCTCCGCCGACTCGACGTCGAGGTTGTCGGTCGGCTCGTCGAGGAGCAGCAGGGTCGCGCCGGACAGCTCCAGCAGCAGGATCTGGAAGCGGGCCTGCTGGCCGCCGGACAGCGACTCGAACTTCTGCTCCGAGGCGTGCGCCAGCTCGTAACGGTCCAGCGCCCGGGCCGCGGGCTCGCGCGGCATCCCGTCGCGGTGGTCGTCACCGCGGTGCAGAATCTCCAGCAGCGTGCGGCCGAGCAGCTCGGGGTGCTCGTGGGTCTGCACGAACCAGCCAGGCCGGACGCGGGCGCCGAGCCGGGCCTTGCCCGTGTGCGGCACCGGCAAGACCTGCACCTCGGACACCGGACGGTGCTCGACGTCGGGGTCGCTGCCGCCGGACGCGAGCAGCCGCAGGAAGTGCGACTTGCCCGAGCCGTTGGAGCCGAGCACTGCCACCCGCTCGCCGTACCAGACCTCGAGGTCGAACGGCTTCATCAGGCCCGTGAGCTCGACGGCCTCGCAGACCACCGCCCGCTTCCCGGTGCGACCGCCCTTGAGCCGCATGGTGACCGACTGCTCGCGTGGCTGGGCCGTGGGCGGGCCGGCCTCCTCGAACTTCCGGAGCCGGGTCTGCGCGGCCTTGTACTGCGAGGCCAGACCGTCGTTGTACTCCGCCTTGATCTTGTAGCGCAGCACCAGCGCCTTGAGCTTCGCGTGCTCCTCGTCCCAGCGGCGGCGCATCTCCTCGAAGCGGGCGAAGCGGTCCCTCCGGGCGTCGTGGTACGTCGCGAAGCCACCCGGGTGCGTCCACACCGTGTTGCCGGCGGCCCCGAGCTCGACGGTGACGACGCGGGTCGCGGTGTTGTTGAGCAGCTCACGGTCGTGGCTGATGAACAGGATCGTCTTCTTGGACTCGTTGATCCGCTCCTCGAGCCAGAGCTTGCCCGGCACGTCGAGGAAGTTGTCCGGCTCGTCGAGCAGCAGCACCTCGTCGGGACCGCGGAGCAGGAACTCCAGGACCAGCCGCTTCTGCTCGCCGCCGGACAGGGTCGTGAGGTCGCGGTACTTCGCGCGGTCGTAGGGCACGCCCAGCCCGGCGATGGCGCAGACGTCCCAGACCACCTCGGTCTCGTAGCCGCCGGCGTCCGCCCACTCCGAGAGCGCCTCGGCGTAGCGCATCTGGGTCTTCTCGTCGTCGGTGTCCATCAGCGCCAGCTCGCAGGCCTCGACGTGCGCAGCCGCTTCCCGGACCCGGGGCGGCGACACCGACAGCAGCAGGTCGGCCACCGAGGTCGACCCGGCTCCGACCATCTGGCGCATCACGCCGAGACCGCCGGTGCGGGTGACCGCGCCGGCGTGCGCGACCAGGTCGCCGGTGACGATCCGCAGCAACGTGGTCTTGCCCGCGCCGTTGGCGCCGACCAGGGCGACCTTGGCGCCCTCCCCCACCCGGAACGAGACGTCGTCCAGCAGCACCCGCCCGTCCGGCAGCTCGTAGCGCACTCCGGCGACGTCCACGTGTCCCACGGGCGCCAGTGTCCCCGACCCGTGGCCCGGACGCGAACCGATAAACCCGCAGGCCGGGCGTAGGCTCCGCGCATGGACAGCGGGGACAACCGGACGGGTACGGCGCGGCTCGGCACGACGTACCTGCTGGTCGACGGGGAGAACATCGACGCGACCCTCGGCACCTCGATCCTCGGGCGTCGCCCGAAGCCGGAGGAACGGCCGCGCTGGGACCGGCTGCTGCAGTTCGCCCGGGACCGCTTCGAGCAGGACGCCGTCGGGCTGTTCTTCCTGGCCGCCAACAGCGAGCTGCCGATGTCGTTCGTGCAGGCGCTGCTCTCGATGGGCTACCGACCGGTGCCGCTGTCGGGCGGTCCGCACGAGAAGGTCGTCGACATCGCCATCCAGCGCACGCTGGACGCGCTGGTCGACCGCGACGACGACGTGCTCCTGGTCAGCAACGACGGGGACTTCGTGGAGGGCGTCGAGAACCTGCTCGACGGCCGCCGCCGGGTGGGCGTCGTGGGCTTCACGGAGTTCCGCAACCACGAGTTCGTGTCGCTGGTCGGTCGCGGACTGGAGCTCGTCGACCTGGAGTACGACGTCGAGGCCTTCACCACGCGGCTGCCCCGGGTCCGCATCATCCCGATCGAGGAGTTCGACCCGCTCGAGTTCCTCTGACTCAGCCGGCCTCGCCCGTAGCGGACCGGCCGGCCTCGAGCCGGGCCACCGGCACCCGGAACGGCGAGCAGGACACGTAGTCGAGCCCGACCTCGTCGAAGAAGTGGATGGACGCGGGGTCGCCGCCGTGCTCACCGCAGACGCCGAGGTGCAGCTCGGGCCGGGCGGCCCGGCCGCGCTCCACCGCGGTCCGCACCAGTGCCCCGACGCCCTCGATGTCCAGCGACTCGAACGGCGAGACCGCGAAGACCCCGTGCTCGAGGTACGTCGAGAAGAAGGACGCCTCGACGTCGTCGCGGGAGAAGCCCCACGTCATCTGGGTGAGGTCGTTGGTGCCGAAGGAGAAGAACTCCGCCGACGCCGCGATGGTGTCCGCGGTCAGCGCCGCGCGCGGCAGCTCGATCATGGTGCCGACGAGGTGCGGGATCTCGAGGTCCTGCTCGCGCTGGACCTCCGCGGCCACCCGGTCGACGGTCAGCCTCACCAGGTCGAGCTCCCGCACGCTGGCGACCAGCGGGATCATGATCTCCGGGATGATGTCGCCGCCCGCCTTGAGCCGGGCCGCGGCGGCCTCCATGATCGCCCGGGTCTGCATGGCGAAGAGGCCGGGGATCAGCACACCCAGGCGCACGCCCCGCAGCCCGAGCATCGGGTTCGACTCGTGCAGCCGTCGGACGGCGTCGAGCAGCTTGCGCTGGCGCTTCTTGCGGTGGCCGTGCGTGTCGGCGAGGGCCATCGCGACGGACAGCTCGGTGAGGTCGGGGAGGAACTCGTGGAGCGGCGGGTCGATCAGCCGGACCGTGACCGGCAGGCCGTCCATCGCCTCGAAGATCTCGGTGAAGTCCGTCCGCTGCAGCGGCAGCAGCTCGGCCAGCGCGGCTTCCTGACCGGCCTCGTCGTCGGCGACGATGAGGTTCTCCACGAGCTGGCGACGCTCGCCCAAGAACATGTGCTCGGTGCGACACAGCCCGATCCCCTGGGCGCCGAACCGCCGGGCCCGGATGGCGTCCTCGGCGGTGTCGGCGTTGGTGCGGACCGCGAGGCGACGCTTCTCGTCGGCGTGCCCCATCAGCCGGGCCACCGCGTCGACGACCGGGTCGTCGATCTCGTCGCCCTCGAACCAGCGGACGACGGCGGAGTCCGTCACCGGCACGGCCCCGAGGAAGACCTCGCCGGTCGTGCCGTCGATCGAGATGACGTCGCCCTCCCGCACGGTCGGGCCGCCCCGGACGGTGAACTCGCCCTCCCGGGTGTCCACGGCGAGCGCCTCGGCGCCGCACACGCAGGTGCGCCCCATGCCGCGCGCCACGACGGCGGCGTGCGAGGTCTTGCCGCCCCGGCTGGTCAGGATCCCGCGGGCGACCATCATCCCGTGCAGGTCGTCGGGGCTGGTCTCCTTGCGGACCAGGATCACGTCCTCGCCACGCTCCGCCCACTCGACGGCGGTGGCCCAGTCGAAGACCGCCTTGCCGACGGCGGCGCCCGGTGACGCGTTCATGCCCTTGGCGATCAGCTCGCGGTCGGCGCGGGCGTCGAAGCGCGGGAACATCAGCTGGGCGAGCTGCTCGCCCGTCACCCGGCGCAGCGCCTCGTCGAGGTCGATCAGCCCCTCGTCGGCCATGTGCACCGCGATCCGGAACGCCGCCTCCGGCGTCCGTTTCCCGACCCGGGTCTGCAGCATCCAGAGCTTGCCGTGCTCGACGGTGAACTCGATGTCGCACATGTCCTGGTAGTGGTGCTCGAGCGTGGCCATGATGGCGAGCAGCTCGTCGTGGGCGGACCGGTCGATCTTCTCGAGGTCCGCCAGCGACACGGTGTTGCGGATGCCGGCGACCACGTCCTCCCCCTGCGCGTTCTGCAGGTAGTCGCCGTACTCACCCTGGTTGCCGGAGGCCGGGTCGCGGGTGAACGCCAC
>JBDSMW010000106.1:0-4233 GCA_039915665.1 Nocardioidaceae bacterium | reverse complement strand
ACGGTGATCTGGTCGTAGCGGGGGGTCTTGTCCTCCCACAGCTCGTCGACCAAGGGGTGCGCCTCGACTTCGGCGAGGATGTCCTCGCGCTGGTTCTGCCCGGCATAGCTCTGCTTCTGGAGCCGCTCGCCGAACCCGATGTCGGGCATGCCACCGCGCATCACGAGGTCGCGATAGATGTCGCTGAACCCCTCCCAGGGGTTGATCGCCGCGAGGTGTGGCGGCTGCTCGGCCGCGGTGAACCATTGGGCGACCGCGAGATAGGACGTCCCGCTCATCGCGACTTTGCCGGTGCACCAGTCCTGCTCGGCGAGCCACTCGATCAGGTCGTGGCAGTCCTGGCCCTCCTGACGGCCGAACATCGCGCTGTCGCCTTCGGAGAAGGCGATGCCGCGCGGGTCGGGGTTGCACACGGCGTAGCCCTGGGCGCACCAGTACGCCGGGTCGGGTCCCTCGAACTTCTCGAGGCCGGAGCGTTTCGAGTTGTCCAGGCCGAGCATGCCCAGCAGACCGAGCACGGCGGGCGAGGAGCCGTGGCTCTTGCCGTAGGGGCTCCACGCGACGATGACGGGCACCGGCTCGGACCCGGCGGGGCGGAAGACGTCGACGTAGATGGTCACCCCGTCACGGAGCGCCACGGCGACGTCCTTCTCGAAGACGATCTCGCTCGACAAGGGAAGCATGCGTGGATCGATCTGGTAGCCGACCGGCAGAGTTTGGGTGGCGGGCTTGAACTCGGTCGTCATCCCGTGGGCCGGGGTCGCCTGGTAGCTCGACGGTTCGTAGATCTTCATGTGGTGGCTCATCTCGTGGTCTGTGCCAGTGACGGGGGTGCGAAGCGGTCCAGGGTGGTGATGCCGGCGACCTTGTGCGGCTGGATCCCGGCCATCAGGCGTCCGTAGTTCTCCGACAGGGCTTCGAGGTTCAAGGCCCCGTGGAGAGTGACGACCCGGGCGTCGCGCCAGGCGCGCTGGATGGGCTCGCTCTCCTGGATGGCCGTCGACCCCGAGTTGCGCTGCAGCAGCTCGATGGCCTCGGCGCACCACTTCGCAGCGGTGGCGGTCTCCAGGAGGACCCGGGCCATGAACTGCTGCATGTAGGCCGGGTCGGCGGGGTGTCCGGCGGCCGCGACCTCCCCGAGCCGGTCGGTCTCCTCGGCGTTGGCGCGGGCCATCAGCGTGGCGGCCTGGATCTTCGTGTGCACCTCCGCCAGCATCAGGTGGGTCAGCGGCGCCTCGAGCTGGTTCTTGTACGTCGTGCCCCGGATGGACCGGCCGTCGGACCGTTCCAGGAAGCGCTCCAGCGCGCCCTGGGCGAGGCCGATCGACATGCCGGCCATCGTGCTGAACGCCCAGCCCAGCGACGGCACCTGCCACAGCGAGCCGGCGAGGCCGCTGTCGCGGGCTCCCCCGGCGATCTCGCGGAAGTCCACCCCGCGGTGCTCAGGGACAAGCAGCTCCTCGCCCTGCAGCGCGACCGAGACGCTCCCGGTGCCGCGCATGCCGGCAACCTGCCAGTCGTCAATGAAGCGGAGCTGGTCGCGCGGCACCGAGACGGCCACGAGGTAGGGACCCTCACCATCGTCGGCGATGCAGCCGAGGTTCGTGTACGGCGCCCACAGCGAATCGGTCGCGAAGGTCCAGGGTCCACCGGTGATCAGCCACCCCTCCTCGACCCGCTTCGCCCGGCCACGCGAGGACGGGAAGTGGCTGGAGCCGGACACCCGGGGACCGACCCAGTCGTGGCCGTAGATCTCCTCGACCACCCGGGCTCCTGAGCCGGCCGGGATCCAGTTCGTGGACGCCCCTCCCCAGACGATCCAGCCGGCCGACCCGTCCCACTTGGACACCTCGGCCACCACGTCCAGCTGCTGCCGGACGGTGAGCTCGTGCCCGCCGTACTCTGCGGGGCTGGCGATGTCGAAGACACCGGTGGCGTGCAGGTCGGCGATGGTCTCGTCGCTGTGACGTCCTGCCCGCTCGGCGTCCAACGCCCGGTCACGCAGCCTCGGACCGAGCGCGCGGACCCGCTCGGTGATGTCCGCTGCCGTGGCGGACCTGGTGTCGTGCGAGTCCATCGTGTTCTCCAGGGTGGGTAGGTAGGCGGTCATCGCGCCGGGATGATCGGCAGCTGCAGGTAGCTGGGGTGCTCCGGCCCGGTGTAGACCGTGTTGGTCGCATTGACGTGGTAGCTCTCGTCGTAGGACCGGGCGGGGAGACCGGCCGGCGAGTAGGGCTGGACGTCGATCCGCAGGCGGCAGCCTCGTCGGATCAGGGCGCTGCTCGGGTTGAGTCCGACCTCGATCGCCACGACCTCGTCCTGGACCAGCGGGGCGTGGTCGCCCTCGGCGTGGGTGTGCACCGGCCAGTGGTCGGTCGACCGCTCCTCGTCGAGGGCGCGGTGGGACACCTTGAGCAGGCCGTGCCCGACCGGGTGGATGTTGCGCGGGTCCACGGGGGGAACGAGGCTCTCGTAGCGAATCTCGCGGTCGTGCTCGTCGATCACCCGCAGCGAGACGAAGACGTCCATGTCGCTGCTCGTGGAGGAGACCCACAGGCCGGCGTTCATGTAGCCGGCCAGCATCATGTCCTCCTCCATCGGCTCACTTACGAAAGTGAGGCCGGTCGACCAGCGAGGCGTGCCGCCCACCCGACCCACGGGTGCCATCACGTGCTGCCCGATGTCGAGGTGGGCGTCGTAGCTCGCGCGCGCGTCGGTGGCTGCTGGGGTCTGGGAGAGCCGCAGGAAGTCGGCGCGGAGGCCGTCTCCGGACCAGGCCGACGGGGTGGCGTCGAGGTACCAGCGCCGGTAGTCGGTGCGGGCTATGGGCCACTCGGCCTCCTCGGACACGACGTGGCCGCCGTTGCCAGTGCGGATCTGCACCCGCACGGACGCTTGGTCCATCACTCCGTTGTCGGCACCGTTGAGCCAGTGATCGAAGAACCGCATGTGCTCAGCGATCGTCGACCGCGCGTAGCTGTGGGGGAACCATGCGTCGATGAAGTCGAACTTCTTCGCCGACACTCCGCTCGATCGTACGAACGTCTCGCTGCTGCCGGCCTGGTGGATGACCACGCCGGTCTGCGGGCCCACGATCCACACAGGTGCGGTCGCCTTCTCGATCTCGGGCTTCATGAACACCGAGCCGTGGGCGCCGTACGCCTCCGGGTCGTCGAAGGGCGTGGTGAGCATGCGCTGCCACCAATCGGTCTCGCGCCGCTCACCGCGGTAGTTGTGGCCTGCCATCGCGGCGCGCCACCACGTCCAGAACCCCTCGCCGAAGAGCCCGCCGCCGTAGAAGGCCTCGTTGTAGAGGTCGGCGTCGGTGCCGAGGGCGATCATCGCCTTGAGGTGGGGGGGCTGCAGGCTGGCGACCGTGTGCTGGGTGATGGCTAGGTAGGACATCCCCCATAGGCCGACGCTGCCGTTGGACCAGGTCTGCGTCCCGGCCCACTCAATGGCGTCGTAGTAGTCCTCGGCCTGCTGCCGGCTGAACGGGGCCTGCTCCCCCGGGCTGTTGCCGACGCCTCGGGAGTCGACTCGGATGCACACGTAGCCCTCAGGGACCCAGACCGAGGAGTCGACGCTCTCGTGGTTCTCGTACTGCAGTCCGTCCGGGTTGCCGGAGAAGTAGCGGTCCTCGCGCTCCTCCTTCGCGGCCGCGTCCGACTCGTCGTCGATGACGCCGTGCTCAAAGGCCTTGCCGTAGAACCCCTTGTTCATCACGACCGGGTGCGGAAGGTCGTCATCGGGACGGAAGACGTCGGCGCAGACGTAGGAGCCGTCGCGCAGCGGGATCTCGACGTCCGTGGTCTTGATGATGCCGCGGATGTTGCGGCGCAGCTCATTGCGTGCCGAAGCCGCGCTAGGGATGCGCCGCGGCGTACGTCCTGTGAAGACCCCAGCGGTGGCGTTCAAGGTCTGCAGGATCCCGGTGACGGCCGCGTCGCTCGCGAACGTCACCGTGGTGTCTCCCGCGAAGCTGACCATGTGGCCACCTGCGGCCGCACGGTCGCCGTCCTCGCCCTCCGTCGCGTCGGCGTCGCCCTGGTTGAAGTTGATGACCCTCGGTCCAACGAGGTCGTGCACTTGCGGCGCGATGCGGACACCGCCCTCGACGGTGCCGTCCTGGTCCAGCGCGTGCACGAACCGGGCCAGGTTCGTGACGATCGGATCACGCAGCCGGTCGATCTTGCCGTCCACGCGGTTGACGAGCTGGGCGAGGTTGACCCG
>JBDSMW010000076.1:0-11152 GCA_039915665.1 Nocardioidaceae bacterium | reverse complement strand
CGGCATGCGCATCGTCTCGCTCCTGCCGTCCACCACGGAAATCCTGTTCGACCTCGGAGCGGGCGACGACGTCGTCGGGGTGACGTTCGAGTGCGACCACCCAGTCGAGGCCCGGAGCCGGACGATCGTCTCCACGAGCGCGATGCCCGAGGGCCTGACGCCACTGCAGATCGACGAGTTCGTGGCCGCGGCGATGCGGGCGGGCCAGGACCTCTACCACCTCGACGAGGGCGCGCTGGCCGGCCTCGACGCCGACCTGGTGGTGACCCAGGACCTCTGCGCGGTCTGCGCGGTCGACGTCTCCGTGGTCGACGACGCGCTGGCCCACCTGGGCTGCACCGCCGAGGTGCTCACCATCGACCCGCACACGCTCGACGAGGTGTTCGCCTCCGTCGGGACGCTCGGCCGGGCCACCGGCACCGAGGCCCACGCGGCCACTCTCGTGGCGTCCCTGCGGGACCGGCTGGCGCGGGTGGCCGCGCTGGTCGCGGACCGTCCCAGGCCCCGTGTGCTCGTGCTGGAGTGGACCGACCCGCCCTTCGCCCCGGGCCACTGGGTTCCGGAGATGGCGCACCTCGCGGGCGGCGAGTCGGTCCTGGGTACGGCGGGCGAGAAGTCGTTCCGCGTCACCTGGGACGACGTCCGCGCGGCCGACCCGGAGGTCGTGGTGTGCGCGCCGTGCGGCTTCGGTCTCGAGCAGTCCCTGGCCCTGGCCGAGCAGGTGGTCGCCGCAGGGGTCCTGCCCGAGCACGTCGCGGTCTGGGCCGTCGACGCCAACGCGTCGTTCGCCCGGCCCGGCCCCCGGCTGGTCGACGGCGTCGAGGCCCTCGCCGGGATCCTTCACCCGGACGTCGTGGACGCCTCGCCGATCGCCGCCCGCGTGCGCTGATCGCGCACCACCGGCAGCAGCGAGACCAGCAGCACCAGCACCAGGGCCGCGACCTGCACGGTGCCGGTCACGACGTGCCCGACCGGCGCGACCACGAGCGCGAGCACCGCGGTGACCGCGAACCAGCGGCCGCCTCGTGCACGCCGGCGGCGACCAGGACCAGGCCCGCCACCAGGATCAGGTAGCCCATCGAGAAGGACAGCAGCGCGGCTCCGCGAAGTGCGCCGGCCGGATCGCGAACCGGGCCTCGGTCCGGAAGGCCATCGAGAGGACCGGCAGCAGCGCCGACAGCGTCCAACCGACCCAGCGCCACGGCTCGGGCAGGGCGGGGCGAGGAACAGCCCCCCACGATGCCGAGGTTGATCGGCGCGATCGCCAGGATGGCCGAGGCCGACTCACCCAGGCTGGAGCGCAGGGACGAGACGCTGTGGACCCGAAGAACAGCTCGAGCATGGGGACCGGGCGTGCGCGTCCGGAGCCGCGGCCCGCGAGGAGAGGCGCACGCCCACCCTCGCTAGCGGGTGGCCAGGTAGGACAACAGGTCCTGCCGGGTGACCACCCCGATCGGCTTGCCGTCCTCCTGCACCAGCAGGGCGTCGGCCTTCTCCAGCTTGGCGACCGCGTCGTTGACGGGCTCGTTCGCGCCGATCGTCGGCAGCGGCGCGTCCATGTGCGTCTCGACCGCGTCGATCAGCTTCGCGTGGCCGGAGAACAGCGCGTCGAGCAGCGCCCGCTCCGAGACGCTGCCCGCCACCTCGGCCGCGACGATCGGCGGCTCGGCGCGGACCACGGGCATCTGCGAGACGCCGTACTCCTGGAGGATGTGCACGGCCTCGGCGATCGTCTCGCTCGGGTGGGTGTGCACGAGGTCGGGCAGCCGGCCGCTCTTGCCGCGGAGCACCTGTCCGACGGTCTGCTCGTCGGTGGCGGGCAGGAAGCCGTACTGCGCCAGCCACTCGTCGTTGAACACCTTGCCGAGGTAGCCGCGGCCGGAGTCCGGCAGCAGCACCACGATCACCGCGTCCGGGTCGTCGAGCTCGCGGGCCAGCTGCACGGCGGCGAACGCCGCCATGCCGGAGGACCCACCGACGAGCATCGCGTCCTCGCGGGCCAGCCGGCGAGTGAACTCGAACGAGTCCCCGTCGGAGACCTCGATGATCCGGTCGGCGATGTCCCGGTCGTAGGTCGTCGGCCAGAAGTCCTCGCCGACGCCCTCGACCAGGTAGGGCCGCCCGGTGCCGCCGGAGTAGACCGAGCCGGCGGGGTCGGCACCGACGACCTCGACGTCCGGGTTCTGCTCCTTGAGGTACTTCCCGATGCCGCTGATCGTGCCGCCCGTGCCCACCCCCGCGACGAAGTGCGTGATCCTGCCCTCGGTCTGGGCCCAGATCTCCGGGCCGGTGGTCTCGTAGTGCGAGCGCGGGTTGTTCTCGTTGGCGTACTGGTTGGGCTTCCAGGCGCCTTCGATCTCCCGGACGAGCCGGTCGGAGACGCTGTAGTAGGAGTCCGGATGGTCCGGGTCAACGGCGGTCGGGCACACGACCACCTCGGCGCCGTACGCGCGCAGCACGTTCTGCTTGTCCTCGGAGACCTTGTCCGGGCAGACGAAGACGCACGAGTAGCCCTTGCCCTGCGCGACCATCGCGAGGCCGACCCCGGTGTTGCCGGAGGTCGGTTCGACGATCGTGCCGCCTGGCTTCAGCTCGCCGGACGCCTCGGCCGCCTCGATCATGCGGGTGGCGATCCGGTCCTTCACCGACCCGCCGGGGTTGAGGTACTCCACCTTGGCCAGCACGAGCCCGCGCGCGCCGTCGGTCGTCTTGTCGAGCTTGACGAGGGGAGTGTTGCCGATCAGGTCCAGGAGTGAGTTCACGTATTGCACGACAGGAGTTTAGAGCCCGCGAATACAATCGCGTCGTGGGGAAGGCCGGGGCGGCACGCAAGCTGGCGGCCGCTGCCGCGTTCGGCGGCGGCGGCCTCTCCGTCGTGGGCGCTTCCTTGTACGGCGTGCTGCGGGCCGAGGCCGTCCTCGCGCGCCGCCAGATAGGCAACGCCGACGGTGAGCCACCGGGCGCGACGGGGTGGTACGGCAGGGGCCGACCGGGTCCGGCGATCAAGATGGTGCTGCTCGGCGACTCCTCGGCGGCCGGCTACGGAGTCGAGTCCGTGCAGGAGACGCCCGGGGCACACCTGGCCTCCGGGCTGGCCGAGGGCGCCGACCGGCGGATCTACCTGCGGTCGGTCGCGTCCGTCGGGGCCCAGACCCGCGATCTGTCCCGCCAGATCGACAAGGCCCTCTCGATCGAGCCGCAGGTCGCGGTGATCATGGTCGGCGCCAACGACGTGACCCACACCCGGCGTCCGTCGGAGTCGGTGCGGCTGCTGGAGGCCGCCGTACGCCGGCTGCGGGACGCGGGGGCGGAGGTCGTGGTGGGCACCTGTCCCGACCTCGGCACCATCGAGCCGATCGCTCCCCCGCTGCGGCAGGTCGCCCGGGTCTGGTCCCGTCGGCTCGCGGCCGCCCAGACCATCGCCACCGTCGAGGCGGGCGGCCGGACGGTGTCGCTGGGCTCCCTGCTCGGCGCCGACGTCCCGACCACGCCCACCTTCTTCGGCCCCGACCGCTTCCACCCTTCCGCGGACGGCTACTCGACGCTGGCGGCCGTGCTGCTGCCCTCGCTGCTGGCCGCGGTCGGCGTCATCCCCTTGGAGGACCTGGTCCCGGAGGCGCACCGCGGCGAGGCGATCCTGCCGATCTCGCAGGCCGCGGTCGAGGCCGCCCGCACGCCCGGCACGGAGATCGACGGCACGGCCATCGCCGGCGCGACCCGGGGCACCCGCGGCCGCTGGGTGCAGCTGCGACGGCGCCGCCGGCAACCCGAGTCCGACGTCGAGACGCCGCAGCGGACCGAGTCCCAGCCGCAGCAGGCCTGAAGCCACACACGCAGGAGCCCCGCACCGTGGACGGTGCGGGGCTCCTCGTGCGTGCGGGGGTGCTGGGCGCTCAGTCGCCGCGCAGGATCGCGAGCAGCCGGAGCAGCTCGATGTAGATCCAGATGATCGTGACGGTCAGGCCGAAGGCCGCGCGCCACGACTCACGCTCCGGGAGACCGGCCTCGACGCCGCGCTCCACGAAGTCGAAGTCCAAGATCAGCATCAGCACGCCGAGGCCCAGGCCGATCAGGCTGGAGATGAACCCCATGCCGCCGAAGCCGTTGAACCCGAACGACGCACCGAAGAAGCCGAGGACGACGTCGAGCAGCGAGACGGCCACGAAGCCGAACATCGCGGCGACGACCCACTTGCGGAAGGTCGGCGTGACGCGGATGTTGAAGAACTTGTAGGCCGCGAGCGTGCCCGCGACGGCCGCGAAGGTGCCGGCGACCGCGCCGACGACGATGCCGCCGCCGAACGACGCGTCGATCACCTTGCTGAAGGCGCCGACGAACAGGCCTTCGAGCGCCGCGTAGGCGAGCACCAGGCCCGGGTTCACGACCCGCTTGAAGGAGTTGACGAGCGACAGCGCGAAGCCACCGAACGCGCCCACCATCGCCAGGACGTAGAGGGACGAGGCGTCGACTCCGAAGCCCGGGTCCGGGGTGAGCACCCAGGTCGCCGCGGCGACCAGGATCGTCAGGCCCAGCGTCAGGCCGGTCTTCTGCACGACCGAGTCGATCGTCATCCGACCGCCGCCGGCGGAGTCGCCGTAGACGGGTGCGTCCTGACGACCGTAGGGGTCCGTTCGGGTCTGGCCCTGGGTCTGGCTCTGGGTGCCGTAGGCGGGATAGCTCATCCCGCTCGCGGTCGCCTTGCCGTTGAAGCCTTCCGACCTGCGGAAGACAGGGTTGCTGCTCTGCATGTGTGGTCTCCTCCTTGGAGGCCTGCGGACCCCGATCTGGGAGCCCGAGTGGAACCGCACGACCATCGTACGTGTCCGCTACCGGGTAGAACGGTCGCGAATGCGCCGGTGTTCCCGCGGCGATCCGGTCTCAGCGGCTTTTTAGGTGCAGACGACAAATAGTCCTCACCGGACGAGCGGGGTGAGGGCTTCGGGGTCACGGGGGCGGCGCCACGAGACCGTGTCGGCGGCCAATCGTGCCCCGCACGCCGTGCACGTGTCGGCGCTGTGGGTCGGCTCGCCGCAGCCCTCGTGCACGACGACCAGTCGGCCGGTGCTCGCGGGCCGGTGCCGCTCCCCCCAGTGCACCAGCGCCTGCAGGACGGGGAGCAGGTCGGTGCCGGCGCCAGTGAGGAGATACTCCTCGCGCGTGCGGTTGCCGGCGGCGTACGGCGCGCGCACCAGCAGTCCGTCGTCGACCATCGCCGAGAGCCGACGGCTCAAGACGTTGTCGGCACAGCCCAGGGCCGAGCGGAACTGCTCGAACCGGGTCGCGCCGGTGACCGCCTCGCGCAGCACGAGCAGCACCCACGGGTCTCCGACGACGTCCAGCGTCCGGGCGATCGGGCAGGTCGCTTGCGACCAGTCGGAGCGGAGCGGCACGGGTTGTCTCCTTCTCGACGACACCTGGCGGGATCTGGCTTGCTTGAGAAAAGTTTAGGGCGGTAGCGTCGGTTTCTCCAGCCGCCCTGACCAGGAGCCCCATGACGACCGTCGCGCCCCCACGCACGCGCATCCACCCGGCCTGGCTCGTGGCCGCCGTCGCCTTCGTGGCCCTGCTCGGGGCAGCCGGCTTCCGGGCGGCGCCGGGCGTGCTGATGCTGCCGCTGCAGGACGAGTTCGGCTGGACGCGAGGCACGCTGTCGCTCGCGGTCGGGGTGAACCTGGTGCTGTTCGGGTTGACCGCGCCGTTCGCGGCCGCCCTGATGGACCGGTTCGGTATCCGCCGGGTGACCAGCTCGGCGCTGGTGCTGATCGCACTGGGCTCAGGTCTGAGCATCTTCGTGCAGGAGAGCTGGCAGCTCGTGCTGACCTGGGGCGTGCTGATCGGGCTCGGCACCGGCTCGATGGCGTTGGTGTTCGCCGCCACCGTCGCGCAGCGCTGGTTCGTGAAGCAGCGCGGCCTCGTGACCGGCATCCTCACGGCCGGCAGCGCGACCGGTCAGCTGATCTTCCTGCCCGTCGTGGCGGTCGTCGCCGAGCACACCGGGTGGCGGGTCGCCTCGCTGGTGATCGCGGCGGCGGCCCTGTCCGTCGTACCTCTGGTGCTAGTGGTGATGCGCAACCACCCGGCGGACCTGGGCGTGCTTCCCTACGGAGCGTCGGAGCCGACGCACTCCCCCGTGCTCGAGTCGGACCAGGTCGACCTGCCGGCTCAGCCCGGGGCGGCCCGGATGGCGATCGACGCGCTGCGGGTGGCGTCACGCACCCGCACGTTCTGGGCGCTGGTGGCCGGCTTCGCCATCTGCGGTGCGACCACCAACGGGCTGATCGGCACCCACTTCGTGCCGGCCGCGCACGACCACGGCATGGGCGAGACGACCGCCGCCGGCCTGCTCGCGGTCGTCGGCATCTTCGACATCGTCGGCACGATCGGGTCGGGCTGGCTCACCGACCGGTACGACCCGCGTCTGCTGCTCGGCTTCTACTACTTCTTCCGCGGCATCGGCCTGGCCCTGCTGCCGGTGCTGCTCGCCGACGCCGTGCGGCCGAGCATCGTGGCGTTCGTGGTGATCTACGGCCTCGACTGGGTCGCCACCGTGCCGCCGACCGTCGCCCTGTGCCGGCAGGCCTTCGGTGACCGCGGCACCGTGGTGTTCGGGTGGGTCTTCGCCTCGCACCAGATCGGCGCGGCGATCGCGTCCGTGGCGGCCGGGTTCGCCCGCGACCGGACTGGCACCTACACCGTCGCCTGGTTCAGCGCCGCGCTGCTGTGCGTGGTGGCCGCGGTGATCTCGCTGCGTGTGTCCCGCGAGCGCGTGTCGTCCGGTTGAGGGTGCGCCCTAGCGCGCGCTCAACCGGACGACCCGTGCCCCCGGTGGGACTCGAACCCACACTGAAAGGTGTTTAAGACCTCTTCCTCTGCCGTTGGGATACGGGGGCGGGGCGGTCAGTCTTCCAGAGCGAGGGCCGCGGCCCGGGCCAGCACGGCGTCGAGCATCGGCTCGGTCAGCTTGCCGGTAAAGGTGTTCTGCTGCGACGGGTGGTAGCTGCCGAGCACGGTCACCTCGCGCCCCCGCGGCGAGGTCACCCGGGTCTCGGCGGCGTGCCCGAAACGTGGCTTGGGTCGCGAGACGTCGTACCCGAGCGAGCGGAAGGTGCGGAGCGCGGCGTCCCAGCCGTACTGGCCCAGGCAGACGACCGCACAGACGTGGTCCACGACCAGGGCGACCTCGCGCTCGAGCCACGGCGCACAGGCGTCCCGCTCGATGATCGTCGGCTTGTTGTCCGGCGGGGCGCAGCGGACGGCCGCGACCATCCGCGCACCGATCAGCCGCTGTCCGTCACCGGCGTGCACGGACGTCTCCTGCGCAGCGAGCCCGACGCGGTGCAGAGACGCGAAGAGCCAGTCGCCGGACCGGTCACCGGTGAAGATGCGGCCGGTTCGGTTGCCGCCGTTGGCGGCCGGCGCGAGACCGACGATGAGCACGCCAGGTGTCTCGGAGCCCCAGCCGGCGATCGGCCTACCCCAGTAGGGCTCCCGGGCGTACGACGCGCGCTTGTCCCGGGCCACGTCCTCACGCCAGGCGACGAGCCGGTCGCACGCGCGGCACACGGACACCCCGGCCGATACGTCGTCGAGGTCGGCCGAGGCAGAGATCCGGCGTACGTCCTCGGCCTCCTTCGCGACGGGCGTCCTCGACGTTGCAGGATCGTTGGGCCAGCCACTACCCGGAGGCACCGGCGACGGGAAGAGCTGCCCGGTCAACGGGTGCGGGAGTTCCACACCGACAACGGTGACAGAAAGTGAGCCAGGGGTCACTGGTAACCCCCCGACGTCGGAGGAGGCCGGGCTGCCGCCGGCGTCGTCTCGAAATGATCTCTCTGTCGACGCCGACGGCCTCAAGGCCCGCTGCTGGACCAAGAGAGTGATGGGCGGCGTCAGCTCTTGCGCCACCAGATGAGACCGACGAGCAGGAGCACGGCTCCCACGGTGCCGGCGACGACCTCGGGACGGGGCTTGCCGTCGTCGGTCGTGGCGCGGTCCTTGGCCCTGGCCACCCGCGCCTTGGCCTGCGCCTTGACGTCGAGCTTGGCCTGCAGGGCGTCGACGGTCCCGGCGAGCTCGTTGCGGGTGCGCTCGATGTCCTCGCGGATGGCGTCCGGGTCGTTGGACGTCGTCGGCGTCGTGGTGGTCGGGTGCGTCCCGGCCACGCCGTCGGGCCGGATGTCAGATGTGGTCATGGCGTCCACGCTCTCCCTTCGCGGTGGCAATGTCCTCCTTGAGGCCGGCCATCGCCTCCTTGGGCTTGACCGGCGTCGCCTGCGCGACGCTGCTCTTGCCCTTGAGACCGAGCACGGCGGCGACGGCGAACAGCACGACGGTGACGATCAGGGCAGCCAGCCACGCGGGGACGACCAGGGCGAGCGCGAGGATCACCGTGGCGAGCAGGGTGCCGACGCCGTAGAGCGCGACCACCCCGGCTCCCCCGAAGAGCCCGAGGCCTAGTCCGGCCTTCTTGCCCTTCTGGGTCATCTCGGCCTGCGCGAGGCGCATCTCGTCCCGGACCAGCGTGGACATCTGCTGGGTCATGTCGTGGACGAGCGCTCCCAGCGTGGGGTCCTGCCCGATCTCGGGTTGGTTGACGTGTTGTGGTGCGGACATGGCAGGCTGGTACCCAACGAGGCACGGGCGAATCCCCCCGGTCCCTTCCGGCGACCTCAGGCCACGGACCAGGCGATCCCGTCGAGGATGTCGGAGTCCGAGACGGTCAGCCGGTCGGCCCCCGAGCGGAGCAGGACCCGGTCGAGGATCAGCGCGCCGGCGCCGATCACGTCGGAGCGGCCGCTCGGGACCCCGAGGCCCTCGCGCTCGGCGACGGTCATCGCCAGCACCCGCGCGGCGAGGCCGTGCACCTCGACCGTCGGGAACGACGCGCCGTGCACCCGCTCCCGGTCGTAGCGGTCGAGGCCCAACAGGACCGCCGCGACGGTGGTGACCGTCCCCGCGGTCCCGACCAGCGTGCGTGCGTCGCCGACCTGCACGCCGTACGACGGAAGGGTGTCGAGGGCCTCATCCACGACCCGGGTCGCGGCCTCGACCTCGCTCGCGGTCGGCGGGTCGGAGGCCATCAGCCGCTCGGTGATCCGGACGGAGCCGATGTCGAGCGAGCGGGCCGCGGTCACCCGGCCGTGCGCGTCACCGAGGATCAGCTCGGTCGAGCCGCCGCCGATGTCGAGCACCGCCACCGGCCCCGGTACGTCGTCCAGGGCGCGCGTCGCACCGTCGTAGGACAACGCGGCCTCCTCGTCACCGGAGACCACCTCGGGCTCGACGCCGAGCCGGTCGCGGACGCCGCGGGTGAAGACGTCGGCGTTGCTCGCGTCGCGGACGGCGGAGGTGGCGACGAACCGGACCGCCTCGACGCGGTGACCCGCCACGATCGCGGCGTACTCCTCGACGGCGGTGAACACCCGCACCAGCGCCTCGTCCGCCAGCCGGCCGGTGCGGTCGACGTCCTGACCCAGGCGGACGATGCGCATCTCGCGGACCAGGGTGTCCTGGGTGCCGGCCGCGACGTCGATGTCGGCGACGAGCAGCTTGACGGTGTTGGTGCCGCAGTCGACCGCGGCGACGCGGGTCATGCCGTCGCGCACGGACCGGAGCGCCAGAAGTCGCCGAGCAGGTCGACCACCTCGTCGCCGAGCGGGTTCACCCCGCGTCCCTGGGCGAGCGACTGGCCGGCGAGCACGTGCAGGCACTTCACCCGGGTGGGCATGCCGCCGGCGGAGACACCGGCGATCTCGGCGACCTCGCCGATCTCCTCACGGAAGGCGAGGTAGGCCTCGTGCGCGCTGGCGTAGGCCGCGGCCAGCTCGGGGTCCTCCTCGAGCCGGTCCGACATCTCCTTCATCAGGCCGGAGGCCTCGAGCGTGCCGATGAGCGACGCCGCCCGCGGGCAGGTCAGGTAGAAGGTCGTCGGGAACGGCGTGCCGTCGGGCAGCCGCGGCTCCGTCGCCACCACGTCGGGGTTGCCGCAGGGGCAACGATGGCCGATCGCGTGGATGCCGCGGGGAGGCCGACCGAGCTGAGCCTCGACGACGGCCTCGTCGTCGCGGTCGATCAACGCTTCTTCCCGGTGACCCTCGGTGGCTTGATCTTCGTGACGGGCTGCGGCACGTCGGCCTGGGTGACCTCCGGCTTGCCCGCGGTGACCACGCTGCCCCACGCCGACTGCCACCACTGCGGCCGCGCGGACGCCCCGGTCGCCGCCGTCGCCTCGGACAGCGTGTCGGTGTGGCCGAGCGGCTTGCCGTTCTCGTCGAGCACCTGGAAGCCGATCTCACCGGGCAGCACCCAGCCGAACCGCTGGTGCGCGACCGTGCGCACGTAGGCCGGGTCGTTCCAGCGCTTCTTCTCCCGCTGGAGGTCGGCGATCTGGGCCCGCGAGGCGGTGATGCCCTGGCTCAGGTCGGCCAGGTGCCGGCGCTGCTCGAGGTAGGCCCGCATGGACGACGCGTAGGACACCATCAGCACCGCGAGGACGAGCACCAGGATCGCCGCCCGGCCGGTGAGCCGGGGGCGCGGCGCGGTCCGCCCGGGGGCCGACGCGCGCTGCCGCGGGACGTTGCGCCGCGGGCCGGTGCCGGCACCCGGTCGCGACCCGGGCCGCTGCGTCGGCGTACGCCGGGAGGCACCACCGGGACCTGCTCCCGGGGTGCGCCTGCGGGGATCCTGCCCCCGTCCCGACGGACGACTCTGCGACATCGCGGCCGGTCAGCTCCCCTGCGTGAAGCGGGGGAAGGCGCCGCGTCCGGCGTAGCGCGCGGCGTCGTCGAGCTCCTCCTCGATGCGCAGCAGCTGGTTGTACTTCGCGACGCGCTCCGAGCGGGCCGGCGCACCGGTCTTGATCTGGCCGCAGTTCGTGGCCACCGCGAGGTCGGCGATCGTGGTGTCCTCGGTCTCGCCCGAGCGGTGGCTCATCATGCAGCGGAAGCCGCTGCGGTGCGCGAGGTCGACGGAGTCGAGGGTCTCGGTCAACGAGCCGATCTGGTTGACCTTGACCAGCAGGGCGTTGGCCGACTGCTCCTTGATGCCGCGTCCGAGCCGCTCGACGTTGGTGACGAACAGGTCGTCGCCGACGAGCTGGATCTTGGTGCCCAGCTCGGCGGTCATCGACGCCCAGCCGGCCCAGTCCTCCTCG
>JBDSMW010000069.1:0-8607 GCA_039915665.1 Nocardioidaceae bacterium | reverse complement strand
CCTGCGGGCGAGGAGATCCTCGCCCGCAGGGCACAGAGTGCCGGGGCTTACCGGCGGTCGATCACGTGCGGTTCGAGCAGGTCAGGCAGGTCAGGCAGGTCAGGCGAGGTCGGCCTCGGTGTAGTAGCCCGTGTCGACCAGCGCGGTCTGCACGTTGTCCTTGGTCACCGCGACCGGGTCCAGAAGGTACGACGGGACGACCTTCTTGCCGTTGTCGTAGGTCTTCGTGTCGTTGACCTCCGGCTTCTTGTCGGCGCCGATGGCCTTCACCATGGCGACCGTGACCTTGGCGAGGTCGCGGGTGTCCTTGAAGACCGTGGAGTACTGCTCACCGGCGAGGATCGACTTGACCGACTGCACCTCGGCGTCCTGGCCGGTGACGACGGGCAGCTGCTTGCCGCCGCCGGAGTAGCCGTTGGACTTCAGGGCCGCGATGATGCCGAGCGAGAGGCCGTCGTACGGGGAGAGTACGCCGTTGACGGTCTCCTTGGTGTAGCTCTTGGTCAGGATGTCCTCCATGCGCTTCTGGGCCGTGGCCGGGTCCCAGCGCAGGATGGCGGCCTGCTCGAACTTGGTCTGACCGGACACCACCTTCATGTCGCCGGAGTCGATCATCGGCTTGAGCACGGTCATCGCGCCGTTCCAGAAGAACGTGGCGTTGTTGTCGTCGGGCGAACCGGCGAACAGCTCCACGTTGTACGGCGCCTTGGCGCCGCTGGCCTTGAGACCGTCGACGAGCGACTGCGCCTGGATCTGGCCGACCTTCTCGTTGTCGAAGGTGGCGTAGTAGTCGACCGCGTCCGTGTCGCGGATCAGCCGGTCGTAGGAGATGACCGGGACGTCGGTGTCCTTGGCGGTCGAGAGCACGTCGCCCAGGGCGGTGCCGTCGATGGCGGCGATGACCAGCATCTTCTCGCCCTTGGTGACCATGTTCTCGACCTGGTTCACCTGGGTCGGGATGTCGTCCTCGGCGTACTGGAGGTCGACCTTGTAGCCGGCGGCCTCGAGCTGCTTCTTGATGTTGTTGCCGTCGGCGATCCATCGCTCCGACGACTTGGTGGGCATGGCGACACCGATGGTGCCCTTGTCTCCGCTGCCGGAGCCACTGCTGCCGCCGCAAGCCGCAAGGCTCAGGGCCAGAGCGGTGCCGGCGACTGTTGCGATCAACCTGCGCACTGACTTCTCCATATCGTTGGTGATCCTTGCTCGGACTGCAGGGGCTCTCCCTGTCCGTCTTCTCTTGCTAGCGCAGACATTCAGAACCCCTGCGCGAGTCGGTGGTAGGCCTGGTTCCAGCGCAGCTCCTGGCGGAGCCGGCGGACCGTGGTGTCGCCGTCGATGAGCACCAGCTCGGTGCCCGTCATGTCGGCGAGGTCGACGAGGTGCTCGGCGGTCAGCGCGGTCGAGAGCACCGTGTGGTGCGGCCCGCCGGCGGTCAGCCAGGACTCCGTCGAGGTCTGGAGGTCGGGCGCCGGACGCCACACGGCGCGGGCGACCGGGAGGTTCGGCAGCGGAGCGCTGGGGGCCACGACCTCGGCCTCGTTGGCCACGAACCGGAACCGGTCGCCGAGGTCGGAGGTGCCGAGGATGACCGCGTCGCCGGGTGCCGCGTCGAACACCAGCCGGACCGGGTCCTCCCGGCCGCCGATGCCGAGCGGGTGGATCTCGAGCGTAGGCTGGCCGGCGGCGATCGACGGGCAGACCTCGAGCATGTGCGCACCGAGGATCAGCTCCTGGCCGGGGACCAGGTGGTAGGTGTAGTCCTCCATGAAGGACGTGCCGCCGGGCAGGCCCTCAGCGACGACCTTGAGCGTGCGGAGCATCACCGACGTCTTCCAGTCGCCCTCGCCGCCGAAGCCGGAGCCGTCGGCCATCAGCCGCTGCACGGCCAGGCCGGGCAGCTGCCGCAGCCCGCCGAGGTCCTCGAAGTTCGTGGTGAACGCCGTGAACCCGCCCTCGGACAGGAACGTCCGCAGGCCGACCTCGACGCGGGCGCCGTAGCGCAGCGAGTCGTGCCGGTCGCCGCCGACCCGCAGCTCGGGCGCCACGTCGTAGAGGTCGGCGTACTCCTCGACGAGGAGGTCGATCTCCTTTTCGGCGGCGGCGTCGACCACCTCGACGAGCTCGTTGACGCCGTAGGTGTTGACCGACACCCCCCACCGCAGCTCGGCCTCGACCTTGTCGCCCTCGGTCACCGCGACGTTGCGCATGTTGTCACCGAAGCGGGCCAGCCGCATCGTCGACAGCTCCGTACGTCCGAGCGCCGCCCTGGCCCACGTCCCGACACGAGCCGTGGTCCTGGGGTCGCTCACGTGACCGGCGACAGTCTTGCGATCGAGACCGAGCCGGGTCTGCACGAATCCGAACTCCCGGTCGCCGTGGGCGGCCTGGTTCAGGTTCATGAAGTCCATGTCGATGTCGGACCAGGGGAGCTCGACGTTGGCCTGCGTGTGCAGGTGCAGCAGCGGCTTGCGCAGCTGGTCGAGCCCGCTGATCCACATCTTCGCGGGGCTGAACGTGTGCATCCACGCGATCACGCCGACGCACGAGTCGTCCGCGTTGGCGGCGAGCATCACCGAGCGGATCGCGGTGGCGTCGGTGAGCACCGGCTTGGCCACGACACCGGCGGGGATGTCGCTCGACGCGTCGAGCACGTCGGACACCTGGCGCGACTGCTCCGCGACCTGGCGCAGCACGTCGTCGCCGTACAGCCCCTGGCTCCCCGTGAGGAACCAGATCTCGCGCTGAAGGGTGGGGCCGGTCACGAGGTGCTCCTCTGTCCGTAGACGTTCTGGTAGCGGTCGAACAGCGCGTCGACGTCGCGCTGCTCGATCGGGAGGGGGGTGCCGAGCTGCCGAGCGACGTGCACGGTGCGGGCGACGTCCTCGAGGAGGACGGCGGCCTTGACGGCGCTGCGGGCGTCGGCCCCGACGGTGAAGGGTCCGTGGTTCTGCATCAGCACGGCCTTGGAGCGGCTGGTGCGCAGCGTGTCGACGATGCCGCGACCAATGGAGTCGTCGCCGATCAGGGCGAACGGGCCGACGGGGATGTCGCCGCCGAACTCGTCGGCGACCATCGTCAGCACGCAGGGGATCGCCTCACCGCGGGCGGCCCAGGCGGTGGCGTACGTCGAGTGCGTGTGCACGACCCCGCCGACCTCGGGGAGGTGCTTGTAGACGTAGGCGTGCGCAGCCGTGTCGGACGACGGTGCCCGCTCGCCCTCGACCAGCACGCCGTCGAGGTCGCAGAGCACCATCGCGTCGGCGTCGAGCTCGTCGTAGGAGACGCCCGACGGCTTGATGACCAGCAGGTCACGGCCGGGGACGCGGGCCGAGACGTTGCCGGCCGTCCAGGCGACCAGGCCGTTGCGGGTCAGCTCGGCGTGCAGGCCGGCGACCTGCTCGCGGAGCTCGCGGATCGTCGCGGTGACGTCGGTGCGGATGCTCATGGCGACACCTCCGTCGGGCGGCCGAGGCGGGCCCGGCGACGGATCGACTTGAGCCGGTGCATCACGTCATTGGCGCCCCGGCCGAAGTAGTCGTGCAAGGTGCGGTACTCCGCGTAGAGCGCGTCGTAGGCCGCGACGTTGGCCGGGATGGGGACGTAGCGACCGCGGTCCAGGCGCCCCATCACGTCGGCGGCCGCGTGCACGTCGGGGTACTCCCCCGCGGCGACGGCGGCGTGGATCGCGGAGCCGAGGGCCGGGCCCTGAGCTGAGCCGATCGTCGACAGCGGCAGGTTGGTGACGTCGGCGTAGATCTGCATGAGCAGCGGGTTCTTCAGCAGGCCACCGGCGACCACGAGCTCCTTGACCGGGACGCCGGCGCCCTCGAAGGCCTCGACGATCGTGCGGGTGCCGAAGGCGGTGGCCTCGAGGAGCGCGCGGTAGACGTCCTCGGGCCGGGTGGCCAGGGTCAGGCCGACGACCAGGCCGGACAGGTCGTGGTCGACCAGCACCGAGCGGTTGCCGCTGTGCCAGTCGAGGGCGACGAGGCCGTGCTCGCCGACCGCCTGGGTCGCGGCGCGCTCGGTGAGCAGCTGGTGCAGGTCGAGGCCGCGGGAGGCGGCCTCCTCGCGCACCTCGGCGGGGACGCTGTGCGTGACGAACCAGTTGAAGATGTCGCCGACGCCGCTCTGGCCGGCCTCGTAGCCCCAGAGCCCCTGAGTGATGCCGCCCTCGACGACGCCGCACATGCCCGGGACCTCGCGCAGCACGTCACCGTTCATGACGTGGCAGGTCGAGGTGCCCATGATGGCGACCATCTGGCCGGCCTCCACGGCGCGAGCCGCGGGAGCCGTGACGTGCGCGTCGACGTTGCCGGTCGCGACGGCGATGCCCTCGGGGAGCCCGGTCAGGGCCGCGGCCGCGGCGGTCAGCGAGCCGACCCGGTCGCCGAGCCGGGCCATCGGTCGGTCGATCTTGTCGGCCACGAAGTCGGCGAAGTCGGGGTTGAGCTCGGCCAGGAAGTCCCGGCTCGGGTAGGTGCCGTCCTGGTAGATGCCCTTGTAGCCGGCGGTGCAGGCGTTGCGCGAGAGCGTCCCGCACAGCTGCCACACGATCCAGTCGGCGGCCTCGACGAAGTGCGCCATCTCGGCGTACACCTCGGGCGCCTCCTCGAGCATCTGCAGGCCCTTGGCGAACTCCCACTCCGACGAGATCAGGCCGCCGTAGCGGGCCAGCCAGACCTCGGAGCGCTTGCGGGCGAGCTCGTTGAGCCGGTCGGCCTGGCCCTGCGCGGCGTGGTGGCGCCAGAGCTTGACGTAGGCGTGCGGTTCGCCGGCGAGCCGCGGGACCTCCGACAGCGGGGTGCCGTCGTCGGTGGTCGGCACCATCGTGCAGGCGGTGAAGTCGGTGGCGATGCCGACGACCTGGACGGCGCTGACGCCGGCCTGCTCGAGGGCGGCTGGTACGGCGACCCGCAGCACGTCGACGTAGTCGCCGGCGACCTGCAGCGCCCACTCCGGCGCCAGCGGCGTGCCGTCGGGCAGCGCGCGGTCGAGCACCGCGTGCGGGTAGTCGTGGGTGGCGGTCCCGAGCTCCTGGCCGTCCGCCACCCGCACCACCAGGGCCCGGCCGGACAACGTCCCGAAGTCCACGCCGATGACGACGGTGTCGAGACGCTGGATGCGGACGGCCTGGCTCACGAACTCTCCTCAGCATCGTAGTGAACGCTCATGTGAGCGTTCACATTGAAGGAGTGTGTCCTCCGACACACGGTGAGGTCAAGGACCCCGCGGGAAAAACTTTCCCATCGGAGCGGATTTCCTATGCTCTGGGCGTTTAGTCCGCGGGGCGCGCGGCGCGGGCGGCCGTCGAGGACCGGACCACCAGCGTGGTGGGCACCAAGCCCACCGTCGGCTGCTCCTCGCCGTCGAGCACCCGCTCGAGGATGTCCATCACGCGAAGGCCGAGCTCCTCGAAGTCCTGGTGGACGGTGGTCAGCGGCGGATCGAAGTACATCGCCTCCGGCAGGTCGTCGAAGCCGACGACGCTGACGTCCTCCGGCACCCGGCGGCCGGCCTCGCGCAGCGCCCGGATGAGCCCGAGCGCCATCTGGTCGTTGGCCACGAACACCGCGGTCACGTCGGCCTCCCGGGCCAGCGACGCCCCGGTGGAGTAGCCGCTCCTCGCGCTCCAGTCTCCGCCCCAGCGCAGCGGCGGGATGCGCCGGCCCTGGCTCTCCAGCTCGGCCCGCCAGCCGTCGCGGCGGGCGTGCGCCTCCGCCCAGCCCATCGGGCCGGACAGGTGCACGACGGTCTCGTGCCCCAGGGAGAGCAGGTGCGCCGTGGCCAGCCGGGCGCCCTGCACGTTGTCGACGCCGGCGGTCAGCGGCGTCTCGGACAGGTCGCCCTCGACGACCACGACGGGGATGTCCAGACCGAGCAAGTGGGCCTCCCGCAGCACGCTCTCGTGCGGGACGATCACCACCAGCGCCTCGACGACCTGCTCGAGCAGCTGGTCCACGGCCGACCGGAGCGCCTCGCTCGACATCGAGAGCACGTTGACGGTGGCCAGCCGGTAGTTCGTCTGCCGGGCGGCGCCCTCCAGGGCGAGCAGCACGTTGGCCGGGCCGAACTGGCTGCTGCCCCAGGTCACCACGCCGAGCGTCGACGACCGCGTCGAGGCGAGCTGCCGGGCGGCGAAGTTGCGGCGGTACTTCAGCTCCTCGACGGCCGCCATCACCCGGTCGTGCGTCTCGGGCCGCACCCCCGGCATGCCGTTGAGCACGCGTGACACCGTCTGGTGCGACACACCCGCCCGTGCGGCGACGTCGGCCATCCGCGGCATCCGGGGCCGCTCGTGGGACATCGGGCTCATGGCGCGAACCCTAGGCTCCTGCGGTGCACGGTGACGGCATAGCCCGCAGCCGCGTCGAAGGCGGCCGCGTCCCACGTCGAGAATCGTTCGACCTCCTCCAGTCCCGCGGCGGTGACCGCTGCGACGTACTCCTCGAGGGGGGTGACCGGGCAGCCGCGCGGTAGGTGCTCGGCGTCGAGCCCGAAGCCCGCCACCAGCAGCCCGCCGGGTGTCAGCGGCTCCACCAGACGTCGTACGGCGGCCGGCAGCGTGCCCTCGGCCAGCAGCGGGACGACGTTGCCGGCGAGCACGACGAGGTCGAACTGCCTCCCCTCCAGCAGGTCCCCCGGCAGGTCGCCGAGGTCGCCGTGGAGCCAGGTCGCGCCCGGTGCCTGCTCGCGTGCGACGGCCAGCATCGAGTCGTCGACGTCGACGCCGACGACCTCGAACCCCAGATCGGACAGCCGGATCGCCACCCGACCGGTGCCGCAGCCGGCGTCGAGGACGCGGGACCCGGGCGCGACGAGGGCTGCGCAGAAGGACGCCTCACCGTGCACGTCTGCGCCCGAGGCAGCCAGCGTCGCGAAGCGCGCTGCGTAGTCCGCACCAGAGGTGCCTCCCGTCAGCTGCTCCCAGCGGGTCGACGGCGGCTCGGCCATCAGTAGTACCAGGGGAAGGGCGACCAGTCGGGCTCGCGCTTCTCCAGGAACGAGTCGCGGCCCTCGACGGCCTCGTCGGTCATGTAGGCCAGTCGGGTGGTCTCGCCGGCGAACAGCTGCTGGCCGACCAGGCCGTCGTCGATGGCGTTGAAGGAGTACTTCAGCATCCGCTGCGCGGTCGGGGACTTGCCGTTGATCTTGCGGCCCCATTCGAGGGCCTCCCGCTCGAGGTCGGCGTGGTCGACGACCTTGTTGACCATGCCCATCCGGTGCGCGTCCTCAGCGGTGTACTCGTCGCCCAGGAAGAAGATCTCCCGGGCGAACTTCTGGCCGACCTGACGGGCCAGGTAGGCCGACCCGAAACCGCCGTCGAACGAGCCGACGTCGGCGTCGGTCTGCTTGAAGCGTGCGTGCTCCCGGCTGGCCAGGGTCAGGTCGGACACGACGTGCAGGCTGTGCCCACCGCCGGCCGCCCAGCCCGGGACCACGCAGATCACGATCTTCGGCATGAAGCGGATCAGGCGCTGACACTCCAAGATGTGCAGCCGTCCGAGCCTGGCCTTGTCGACCGTCTCGGCGGTGTCGCCCTCCGCGTACTGGTAGCCGGCCCTGCCCCGGATCCGCTGGTCGCCGCCGGAGCAGAACGCCCAGCCGCCGTCCTTGGGGCTCGGGCCGTTGCCGGTGAGGATCACGCACCCCACGTCGCTGGACATCCGCGCGTGCTCGAGGACCCGGAGCAGCTCGTCGACCGTGCCGGGCCGGAACGCGTTGCGCACCTCTGGCCGGTCGAACGCGATGCGCACGGTCCCGTGCTCGACGGCCCCGTGGTAGGTCAGGTCCTGGAGGTCATCGAAGCCCGGCACCGCACGCCAGGCCTCCGCGTCGAAGAGCTCGGAGACGTCGTTCGCAGCCATGCCCGGAGGTTATGCCCTGCCCGCCGCCGGCCGGTCAGAGCCTCGCTCGGCCCGGTCGCTCGGTCGGCCCGGCCCGTCCGCTGGGTCGGTCCGGTTGAGGCCGCGAGAACGCGGGAAGGAGCAGGGGCATGACTCTCCACGGCGAGTACGTCCCCAGTCCCGAGCAGTGGGTTCGTGACCAGGTCGAGAAGTACGAAGCGTCCGGCGGCACCGAGGCGACCACCCTGCGCGGCGTGCCCGTCATCGTGGTGACGTCCCTCGGCGCGAAGAGTGGGAAGGTCCGCAAGAACCCGCTGATGCGGGTCGAGCACGAGGGCAGCTACGCGCTGGTCGCCTCCAAGGGTGGCGCCCCCGAGCACCCGACGTGGTTCCACAACCTGATGGGCCACCCGACCGTCGAGCTCCAGGACGGTCCCGACCGGCGGGACTACACCGTGCGCGTGGCCGACGGCGAGGAGCGGGCCGCGTGGTGGGAACGCGCCGTCGCGGTGTGGCCGGACTACGCGTCGTACCAGGAGAAGACGGAGCGCGAGATCCCGGTGTTCGTGGCCGAGCCCGCCTAGCTGCAGCCGTTTCCCAGGGGATGTCGAAGAACTTCCCCTCCCCATGGGTTGCAACCCGTGGGGAGCGGCAGATTCTCGACATCACCTGGTAAACGATCAGCGGGGCTCGCGACCGGGTAGCCCCACTCGTCGCGGGTCAGCAGCTACGGGAACCGGGCCGTGCCGTCCGGGGG
>JBDSMW010000063.1:0-10582 GCA_039915665.1 Nocardioidaceae bacterium | reverse complement strand
GGTAGGTGGCGCCACCGACGCGACGGCTGCGGACCTCGAGGGCCGGCTTCACGTTGTCCAGGGCACGCTTGAGCGTGACCACGGGGTCCGTGCCGGTCTTCTCGCGGCAGCCCTCGAGGGCGCCGTAGACGATGCGCTGTGCGGTCTGCTTCTTGCCGTCCTTGAGGACCTTGCTGACCAACTGGGTGACGACCTGCGAACCGTAGACCGGGTCGACGTCGAGCGGCCGCTTCGGGGCGGGGCCCTTGCGAGGCATTAGCTCTTCTCCTTCTTCGCGCCGTAGCGGCTGCGAGCCTGCTTGCGGTTCTTGACGCCCTGGGTGTCGAGGGAGCCGCGGATGATCTTGTAGCGGACACCGGGAAGGTCCTTCACACGTCCGCCACGCACGAGCACGATCGAGTGCTCCTGCAGGTTGTGGCCGACACCCGGGATGTAGGCCGTGACCTCGATGCCGCTGGACAGGCGCACGCGGGCGACCTTCCGCAGCGCGGAGTTCGGCTTCTTCGGGGTGGTCGTGTAGACACGCGTGCACACCCCGCGTCGCTGGGGCGAACCCTTCAGAGCGGGCGTCTTGGACTTCGACACCTTGTCCTGGCGGCCCTTGCGGACCAGCTGGTTGATGGTGGGCACCGCGTGGGTCTCTTTCCTCTTCGGTGATGCTGTCTTGTGTGTCCGGATCGCTCTCCAGACCTGTTCTGCTGCCTCTCGCACCGCTCCCGTTCCGCCTCCCCCGCGGTCGGGCGTGTCGCCCATCGCAGGTCGCCGCCGGATCAAGCTGGGCGGAGGAGCCGTCGTGAAGTTTCGCTGCGAGTGCAGCCACGCGTCTTGGTGTGAGCACGCGCAGGGCCTGGGTGTCCCAGACACGAAGAAAAAGATTACCGGCTCGCCGGAACGCGGTCAAAACGAGCAGACCGCCGGTGCGGTAAGGAAGCTGTTCGGCTCCGCGCCTGGGTGCACCCAAGTCTAGCCGTCGAGCGCAACCCGGACGGCGGCGGGAGGCGCCAGCAGCTCCGCGAGGTGCAGCGCCCGGACCCCCGCGAGGTCGTCGAGCTGGGTGCGGCACGAGAAGCCGTCGGCGAGCACCACGGCGTCCGGGCCGGCGGAGCGTACGGCGGGCAGCAGGTCGTGCTCCGCCACGGCCACGGACACCTCGTAGTGCCCCTGCTCGACACCGAAGTTGCCGGCCAGGCCGCAGCAGCCGCCCACCCGCGTGATCTCGGCCCCCGTCCGGGCCAGCAGGGCCGCGTCGGCCTCCCAGCCGACCACGCTCGTGTGGTGGCAGTGCGGCTGCACCACGACGGTCGTGCCGCTCAGGTCGGGGGGCGACCAACCGGGCAGGGAGGTCAGCACCTCGGACAGGGACCGGACGCCCCCAGCGACCTCGACGGCCCGTGGGTCCGCGGTCAGCTCGACCGCGTCGGAACGCAGCGTCGCCAGGCAGGAGGGCTCGAGCCCGACCACCGGGATGCCCGCGGCGACGTAGGGGTGCAGGACGTCGAGGGTGTGCTCGACGATCCGTCGGGCGGCCGTGAGCTGGCCGGTGCTGACCCAGGTCAGGCCGCAACAGGCGTGCTCGCCCACCACGCCGACCCGCAGCCCGGCGGCCTCGAGCACCCGCACGGCCGCACGGCCGCTGTCGGAGGCGAAGGCGTCGGTGAACGAGTCGGCCCAGAGCACCACGTCGTGGGTGGTGTCGGTCGCGTCCGCGACGTACGCCGTCGAGCGGGCCCAGCGACGCAGGGGCTCGGTCGAGAACGCGGGGACTGAGCGCCGCTGGTCGATCCCGGCGGCGGCCTTGGCCAGCCGCTGCACGGCTCCGACCCGCATCACCCGGTTGGCCAGCGGCGCGACCGGCTGGGCCAGCCGCGCCCAGCGGGGCAGCTGACCCAGGGCGTAGTGGCTGCGCGGCCGGAGTCTGCGGCGGTAGCGCTGGTGCAGCGCCTCCGCCTTGTACGTCGCCATGTCGATGCCCGTCGGACAGTCCGAGGAGCAGCCCTTGCACGACAGGCAGAGGTCGAGCGCCTCGTGCACCTCGTCGGACTTCCAGCCGTCCTTGACCAGCGTTCCGTTGGCCATCTCCTGCAGGACGCGGGCACGGCCGCGGGTGGAGTCCTTCTCGTCGCGGGTGGCGAGGTAGGACGGGCACATCACGCCGCCGCCACCGGTGTTGTCCGCGACGCACTTGCCGACGCCGGTGCAGCGGTGCACGGCCGCGAGCACCGAGCCGTCGTCGTGGGCCATCCGCAGCTGGTGCCGGGGCTCGCGGAGCCGGGCCGCCAGCCGGATGTCGGCGTCGACCGGCCGCGGGGCGACCAGCACGCCGGGGTTGAGCAGGTTGCCCGGGTCGAAGAGGTGCTTGACCGCGGCGAAGAGGTCGATGACCTCGGGTGAGTACATCCGCGGCAGCAGCTCGGAGCGGGCCCGGCCGTCGCCGTGCTCCCCGGAGAGGCTGCCACCGTGCGCGGCCGCCAGGTCGGCCGCCGCCTCGACGAACCGGCGGAAGTCGGCCGTGCCGCGCGGCCGGTCGAGCGGGAAGTCGATGCGGACGTGCACGCAGCCGTCGCCGAAGTGGCCGTAGGGCACCCCGTCCAGACCGGCCTCGCGCAGCAGGGCGTCGAAGCCGCGCAGGTAGGCGCCCAGCCGCTCCGGGGGCACCGCCGCGTCCTCCCAGCCGGCGTGCGCCGGCCGGTCCAGGCTGCGGGCGGCGAGACCGGCCCCGTCCTCCCGGATGCGCCACAGCGCCGCCATCTCCCGCGGCTCGGTCACCAGGAGCACGTCGACCGCGCCGGCGTCGCGCGCCACCACAGCGGCTGCCGCCCTGGCCTCGTCGGCGGTGGAACCCGTGACCTCGGCGAACAGCCAGCCGGCGCCGCTCGGCAGGTCGGGGACGCTCCCCCGCCGCCGGCGGACCACGTCGACGATCCGGGAGTCCAGCCCCTCGCAGGCGACCAGCGGGTGGTGCAGGAGGGTCGGCACGGCGTCGGCCGCCTCGAACATGTCCGCGTAGCCCAGCACCGCCAGGGCGCGGAAGGGCTCGTCACGGACTAGCCGGACCGTCGCCCCGGCCACGACGGCCAGGGTGCCTTCGCTGCCCACCAGGAACCGGGAAAGGTCCCGGCCGCGCTCGGGGAGCAGGTGCTCCAGGCTGTAGCCGGAGACCTGTCGGGTGAACCGGCCGAAGTCCGTGCGGATCGTGGCGAGGTGGTCGGCGACCAGCGCGTCGAGCCGGTCGTGGAGGTCGCCGCGTCCGGAGCCGAGCCGCTGGCCGTCGACGGTGAGCACGTCGAGGCCGACCACGTTGTCCGACGTCCGGCCGTAGCCCAGCGCCCGCGAGCCGCAGGCGTTGTTGCCGACCATCCCGCCGATCGTGCAGCGGGTGTGGGTCGACGGGTCGGGCCCGAAGCGCAGGCCGTGGGCCGTCGCGGCCTTCTGGAGGGTGGCGTGCACCGTCCCCGGCTCGACCGTGGCGGTGCCGGCCTCCGGGTCGAGGGACAGCACCCGGTTCAGGTGCCGGGACGTGTCGACGACCAGGCCGGTGCCCACGGCGTTGCCCGCGATCGACGTACCGGCTCCGCGCATGGTCAGCGGGGTGCCGCTGTCGCGGGCCACGGCGACCGTGGCGGCCAGCTCGTCCACCGAGCGCGGACGGACCACCACCTGCGGGACGACGCGGTAGAGCGAGGCGTCGGAGGAGTAGAGCGCCCGGGTCAGCGTCGAGTCGTCGCAGTCGGGCACGCCCTCGCGGCGCAGTGCGGCCAGCAGGTCGCCGCCCTCGGCCGCGGTCACCACAGCTCGAGCGACCGGTGCAGGATCCCGGCCAGGTCCTCGTCCGTGGCCTCCAGCGGGGAGGTGGCCAGGAGCCGCTGCTGCATGACGGTGCCCTCGACCAGGTCGGCGACGTCGGCCTCGCCGTAGCCGACCGCGCCGATCCCGTTGGGGATGTCGATGTCGCGCATCAGGTCGGTGAGCACCTGCGGAAGGAAGTCGCGCAGGTCGTCCGGCCGGGTGGCGCCGGGGTCGAGCAGCTCGGCGGCCCGGACGTGCCGGTCGGGGTCGGCCTCGAAGGTGAAGCGGAAGGCCTCCGGCGCGGTGAGCGAGACCGCCATGCCGTGCGGCACCATCGGCTCGGCGTCGGGGTAGCCCGCGGGGTGGAAGTCCCGCACCCGACCGGCGATCGGGTAGGCGTTGGCGTGCGGGATGTGCACGCCGGCGTTGCCGAAGCCCATCCCGGCGAAGGTCGCAGCCAGCGCCATCTGACCGCGGGCCTCGACGTCGTCGCCGTGGTGGACGGACGCGCGGAACGAGGTGGCCAGCAGGCTCATCGCCTTCTCGGCCCACATGTCCCCGATCGGGTTGGCGCCGCAGTAGGGCACCCGTTGCTCCGGCGTCTTGCGGTCGAAGGTGTCGAAGCGCC
Organism: Nocardioidaceae bacterium; assembly: GCA_039915665.1. Lineage (GTDB taxonomy): Bacteria > Actinomycetota > Actinomycetes > Propionibacteriales > Nocardioidaceae > Nocardioides_B. Next base: position 6,168 of record JBDSMW010000063.1, on the reverse strand, counting down.
GAGCCGTCCAGCTCTCCAGCGCGTGGCAGAGGATGTCCATGCCGCTGGCCGCCGTCACGCCGGCCGGTTGGGTGAGGGTCAGCCGCGGGTCGACCACCGCAAGGGTGGGCCGGAGCCGCGGGTGGCTGATGCCGCTCTTGACGTGCTGCGCCAGCACGTCGAGCACGCAGACCGTGGTGCTCTCGCTGCCGGTCCCGGTGGTGGTGGGCACCGCGACGAGCGGCGAGAGCGGGTGCTCAGGTGCCCGGCCCTGCCCGACCGGGGCGTTGACGTAGTCCAAGATTACGCCGGGGTTGGTGCTCAGCAGGTTGACGGCCTTGGCGGTGTCGATCGCGGAGCCGCCGCCGACCGCGACGAAGGCGTCCCACGGCCCGCCGTCCCGCGCGAACTCGACGGCCTCGGCCAGGCTCACGTCGGTCGGCTCGACGTGGGCGCGGTCGAAGAGCACGGCCTCGATGCCGTAGCCCGCGATCTGGTCGGTGATCCGTTGCGGGTGCCCCGTGGCCGCCACCCCGGGATCGGTGATCACGAGCACCCTGCGGACGCCGTACGTCGAGAGGTCGAACCCGATCTCGTCGGAGGAGCCGTTGCCGAACTTGAGCTGCGGTGCGCCGTAGGTGAACACGGTCTCGGAACTTCCGGGATGGACCATGTCGCAACCCTAGTTGGGCTGTTCCACCTCGGTGAGCGCGTATCGCGCAGCGGAGAGCAGGTCCAGGTCGAGGACGGCGGCACGGGCGACCCAGGCCGCCTCGTCGGTGGACCCGCCCACCTCGACGACACGCGGCTCGACGCCGTCGGACTCCGGCAGCAGGCTCGCCGCGAAGATCAGGTGCACGCCGTGGTAGTCCTCCACGAGCCCGTCGGAGCGGGCCCCGGTGAAGTGCGTCGAGTGCACGTCGAGCAGCCGTCCCGGCTCGACCAGCAGACCGGTCTCCTCGTGCACCTCCCGCCGCAGGGCGTCCCGCGGGTCCTCCCCGTGGTCGATCCCGCCCCCTGGCAGCGTCCACCGTCCCTCGATCCGGGTCCGGGACGACATCCGGGTCAGCAACACCTCCTGGGCGCCGCCGCGGGTGCGGGAGAGGAGGGCGTAGGCCGCGATCCGCTGGCGCTGCGGCGGCGGGCTGTCCTCGGGCATGCGCGTGAGTCTAGAGCGGGTTGGACCACCGTTTCGGCGTCCGAGGCCCGGGGGACAATCGTCGTGGCCCCCGTCCCCCACCCTCGAGAGCCGATGAGCACGCTGCACGCACCTGCCCGCCACACGCACCAGCACCGAGCGCGTGCGCAGTCCCGCGACCCGTTCTTCGACAACGCCAAGATGCTGCTCGTCACGCTCGTCGTGGTGGGCCACTCCTGGACGCTGCTGCCCGACGTCTCGACCTCCAGCCCGGTCTACGTCTTCCTCTACTCGTTCCACGTGCCCGCCTTCGTGCTGGTCACCGGCTACCTGTCGCGCAGCTTCACGTTCAGCCGCAAGAACCTGCTCAGGCTCGTCACCACCGTGGTGGTGCCGTACTTCGTCTTCGAGACCCTGCTGGCGTTGTTCCGGACGGTCGTCGGCCACGAGAACTTCGGGGTGCTCTACATCAGCCCGCACTGGCCGATGTGGTATCTCACGGTGCTCTTCCTGTGGCGGCTGGCCACGCCGTTCCTCACGCGGCTGCGCCCGGCCACCGCGATGGCTGTCGCCGTCGCGGTCTGCCTGGTCGGCGGCCTGAACACGGTGCCCGCGCTGGACCTGCCCCGCACCTTCGGCCTGCTGCCGTTCTTCGTCGCCGGCCTGGTGATGACCCCCGAGCAGTTCGACTGGCTCGCGCGTCCGCGGGTGCGGGTCGTCGCGGCGTCGCTGATGGCCCTGGCCTTCGTGGTCGCGATCGCGACCGCCGGGACCTTCAGCAAGGAGTGGCTCTACTGGCGCACGGGCTACCCCGACCTGGGTGTGCCGTTCTGGCTCGGTGCGTCGGTCCGGCTGGGTCTGCTCGTGGTCGCGGGCGCCCTGGCCCTGAGTGCCCTCTCGCTGATCCCCCGCTCGCAGCGCTGGTTCACCCCCCTGGGTGCCGCCAGCCTGGTGGTCTACCTGTTCCACGGCTTCGCCGTGAAGGGCGCTGGGTACGCCGGGGTGGGCGGCCTCTCCGAGCGCGACCCGGTGACGGGGTTCCTGGCGTTGAGCGCCGCCGCCGTGGCGGTCAGCCTGCTGCTCGCCGCGACCCCGGTCAGTCGTCGCCTCAACAAGCTGGTCGACCCGATCTCCACCCTGGCCGCCGAGCCCGCCGCCGGACCCCTGCACCCGGGGCACCACCGGACCGAGACGGTCGCGTCGCTCGCGCTGACGCACCGAGACGTCACCCGGCACGGCTGACGGGTCAGCCGGCTCGTGGAAGACCGCGGGGCGCCCACGACGGGGCCTGCGCGCTGGACGGCAACGACTCGAGCACACGCGCCACCTCCGGGGTGGGCGCAGAGCCGCCGAGGTGGGCCGGCAGCCACGCCGGGTGGTCCCCCGGACGAGCCCCGTGCAACGGCCGGGCCTGGAGGTCGTCGAGCAGCCCCTGGAGACGCGCGCCCAGACGGGCGGTGCCGTCCCGCACGTCGTCACCAGGTCCGACGTACGACGGCGGCCCGACGAGCAGGGAGACGGGCCGGCCCCGGTGGAGGTCCACGGGCTGCTTCGCGGTGAGGATCCGCTGCGGGCCCCAGATGGCCATCGGCACCAGCGGGGCCCCGGTCTCGCGGGCCAGGGCCACCGCGCCGGGCATCAGCGCCCGCACGGTGTACGACGTGCTCACGCCCGCCTCCGGGAAGATCCCGACGGCCTCACCTTCGCGGAGCAGGGTCCGGGCCCTCAGGTAGGCCGCTGCGGGCGCCTCACGGTCCACCGGGACGTGCCGCATCGCCGTCATCAGCGGTCGGGCCACGGGGTTGGTCCAGACGTCGTGACGGGCCAGGAACCGCACGTCCCGGCGGCTCTCCCGGGCGGCCAGGCCGACCAGCAGGAAGTCCAGGAAGCTGACGTGGTTGCTGACCAGCACCACCGGACCGGTAGAAGGGACGAACTCGTCGCCCTCGACGGTGAGCCGCAGGCCGAGCGCCCGGAAGACGACGCGCGCGGCGCCGATCACCACCGGGTAGACCCGCTCCTTGTTCTGCACGCTTCATGTTCGCAGCCGCCGTACGCCCCGGATGCCTCGCCGACCCGACAACGCCCGCCCAGGCGAGCCTGGGCGGGCGTTGTCTTGCTCGATCTGGTTCCTGGCTACCAGGCGTGAGTGGAGCTCACGACTGGTAGGAACCAAAGTCGAAGTCGTCGAGTGCCACGGCCTGGCCTCCGGTGTTCCCGAAGTCGTAGTCGTAGTCGCCGTACCCGGTGACGGAGTACGCGTTCGCACGCGCCTCCTCGGTCGGCTCCACCCGGATGTTGCGGTAGCGCTCCAGGCCGGTGCCGGCCGGGATCAGCTTTCCGATGATCACGTTCTCCTTGAGGCCGCGCAGCGAGTCCGACTTGCCGTGGATCGCCGCGTCGGTGAGGACGCGCGTGGTCTCCTGGAAGGACGCTGCCGACAGCCAGGACTCGGTGGCCAGCGACGCCTTGGTGATGCCCATCAGCTGCGGACGGCCGGCCGCGGGCTTGCCGCCCTCGGAGACCACCCGACGGTTCTCCTCCTCGAAGGTGATCCGGTCGATGAGGTCCGACGGGAGCAGCTTGGTGTCACCCTGCTCCAGCACGAGGACGCGGCGCAGCATCTGCCGCACGATGATCTCGATGTGCTTGTCGTGGATGGCCACGCCCTGGCTGCGGTAGACAGCCTGGACCTCGTCCACCAGGTGCTCCTGCGCCTTGCGGACACCCAGGATGCGGAGGACCTCCTGCGGGTCCGGCGTGCCCTGGGTGAGCTGCTGGCCCACCTCGACGTGGTCGCCCTCGCCGACGGTCAGACGCGACCGCTTGCTGACGGGGTACTCCTGGACCTCGGAACCGTCGTCCGGGGTGATCAGGAGCTTCTTCGCCTTGTCGGTCTCGTCGATCGTCACGCGGCCGGCGGCCTCGGTGATCGGCGAGCGACCCTTGGGCTGACGCGCCTCGAAGAGCTCGACCACGCGGGGCAGACCCTGCGTGATGTCGTCCGCGGAGGCCACACCACCGGTGTGGAAGGTGCGCATCGTCAGCTGCGTGCCGGGCTCACCGATCGACTGGGCCGCGATGATGCCGACAGCCTCGCCGATGTCGACGAGCTTGCCGGTCGCCAGCGAACGGCCGTAGCACTTCGCGCAGGTGCCGGTCCGGGCGTCACAGGTGAGCACCGAACGGACCTTCACCTCCTCGATGCCGGCGTCGACGAGCTCGTTGATCTTGACGTCGCCCAGGTCCTCACCAGCGGCGGCGAGCACAGCGCCCGACTCCGGGTGGGTGACCTCGACGGCCGCCGAACGGGCGTACGCCGCGGTCTCGGCGTTCTCGTCCTTGACCACGCGACCGTCGTCGAGCTTGACGCCGATCCGCTTGGGCAGACCACGCTCGGTGCCGCAGTCGTCCTCGCGGATGATGACGTCCTGCGAGACGTCGACGAGACGACGGGTGAGGTACCCCGAGTCCGCCGTGCGCAGCGCCGTGTCGGCCAGACCCTTGCGGGCACCGTGCGTCGCGATGAAGTACTCCAGGACGGTCAGGCCCTCCCGGAAGTTCGACTTGATCGGCCGCGGGATGATGTCGCCCTTGGGGTTGGCCACCAGACCACGCATGGCCGCGATCTGCCGGACCTGCATCATGTTTCCGCGCGCACCCGAGTGGACCATCATGTAGATCGGGTTCATCTTGTCGAAGGTCTTCTCGAGCTCGGCCGCGACCTCGTTGGAGGCCTGCGTCCAGATCTCGATGAGCTCCTGGCGACGCTCGTCGTCGGTGATCAGACCACGTTCGAACTGGGTCTGCACCTTCTTGGCCTGCTCCTCGAAGACCTCGAGGATCTCGGCCTTGCGGGGCGGGGTGACGACGTCCTCGATGGAGACGGTCACACCGGAGCGGGTGCCCCAGTGGAAGCCGGCGTCCTTGAGGGCGTCCAGCGCCGCGGCGACCTCGACCTTGGTGTAGCGCTCCGCCAGGTCGTTCACGATCACGCCGAGCTGCTTCTTGCCGACCTCGTAGTTCACGAAGGCGTAGTCGCTCGGGAGCGTCTCGTTGAACAGCGCGCGACCCAGGGTGGTCTCGAGGATCAGCGGCTGACCCTCTTCCCAGCCCTCGGGGAGCACGGTGCCGAACGGCGGGACGACCTGCGGGAACCGGATCTTGACGGTGCTCTGCAGGGTGATCTCGCCGCGGTCGAAGGCCATGATCGCCTCGGACGTGGAGGAGAACGCCCGACCGTCGCCGGGCAGGTCGTCGCCTTCCATGTCCCGGGTCAGGAAGAACAGCCCGATGATCATGTCCTGCGTCGGCATGGTGACCGGACGCCCGTCGGACGGCTTCAGGATGTTGTTCGTCGACAGCATCAGGATGCGGGCCTCGGCCTGCGCCTCCGCGGAGAGCGGGAGGTGCACGGCCATCTGGTCACCGTCGAAGTCCGCGTTGAACGCGGAGCAGACGAGCGGGTGGATCTGGATGGCCTTGCCCTCGATCAGCTGGGGCTCGAATGCCTGGATGCCGAGACGGTGCAGGGTGGGTGCACGGTTGAGCAGCACCGGGTGCTCGGTGATGACCTCTTCGAGCACGTCCCACACGACCGGGCGGGCCCGCTCGACCATCCGCTTCGCGCTCTTGATGTTCTGCGCGTGGTTCAGGTCGACGAGCCGCTTCATCACGAAGGGCTTGAACAGCTCGAGCGCCATCTGCTTGGGCAGACCGCACTGGTGCAGCTTGAGCTGCGGGCCGACCACGATGACCGAACGGCCGGAGTAGTCGACGCGCTTGCCCAGCAGGTTCTGGCGGAACCGGCCCTGCTTGCCCTTGAGCATGTCGGACAGCGACTTCAGCGGCCGGTTGCCCGGGCCGGTGACGGGACGACCGCGGCGGCCGTTGTCGAACAGCGAGTCGACGGCCTCCTGGAGCATCCGCTTCTCGTTGTTGACGATGATCTCGGGCGCACCGAGGTCGAGCAGCCGCTTGAGGCGGTTGTTCCGGTTGATGACGCGGCGGTACAGGTCGTTGAGGTCGGAGGTCGCGAAGCGGCCACCGTC
>JBDSMW010000049.1:0-7431 GCA_039915665.1 Nocardioidaceae bacterium | reverse complement strand
GACCTTCTCATTACGAGTGAGACGCTCTACCGACTGAGCTAAGGCGGCACGGCGCCCGACCATCAGCCGGGCACGCCGGACGAGTATACGGAAACCCGTTGGCCCTGCCGAATCCGGTCATCGGACGCCGTACCCGCCGCGCGCTGCCCACGGTGAACAGCCCCTTCCCACGGGGAGTTCACCGTGGGAAGGGGCTGTTTCTCGACATCCCCTGGGAAACGTCTGGGGCGGCGTAGCGGACCATCAGCAGTCCACCTCCGCCTGAGGGACCTGGCCCTGTACGAGGTAGGACTCGACGGTCGTGTCGACGCACGAGTTGCCGCTGTGGTAGCCCGTGTGGCCGTCGCCGTCGCGCTTGACCAGGACGCCGGAGTCCAGCTGGTCGGCCAGCGACTCGGCCCACACCAGGGGCGTCGCCGGGTCGCGGGTGGTGCCGACGACCATGATCGGCGCGGCGCCCTTGGCCTCCACGAGGTGAGGCTGCTCACCGCTGTGCACGGGCCAGCTCTCGCAGCCGGACAGGCCGTAGGCGAACACCCGCCCGAAGGTCGGGGACGCCTTGAGGAAACGGGGTTCGTACTTCGCGACCTCGGAGCTGGGGATGCTGTCGTCGTGGTCCAGGCAGTTCACCGCGTAGAGCGCCTCGAGGGAGTTGTCGGTGTAGCCGTCCGGGCCGCGGGAGGTATAGGCGTCGGCCAGCGTCATCAGCTGGGCCCCGCTGCCGCCGAACGCCGCCTTGAGGGCCGAGTCCAGGATCGGCCAGTACGACTTGTTGTAGAGCGGCAGCCACACGCCGAGCAGCGCGTTGCCGACCTCCAGGTCACGCGTCCCCGCAGAAGGCAGCGGCTTCTTCTCGACCGCGTCGAGGAACGCCCGGATCCGCTGGGTGCCGGCGTCGACGCTGTCGCCCAGGAAGCAGCCGCCGCGGTCGACACACGCCCCGACGTACGCCCGGAGCGCCGTCTCGAAGCCCTTCGCCTGCACCAGGCCCTGGTCCAAGGTCGAGGTCGACGGGTCCAGCGCACCGTCGAGAACCATCCGGCCGACGTGGGTCGGGAAGAGGTCGGCGTACGTCGCCCCGATGAAGGTGCCGTACGACGCACCGAAGTAGCTCAGCTTGCGGTCGCCCAGCGCCGCACGCAGCACGTCGACGTCCTTGGCCACCTCGATCGTGGACATGTGCCGGACGAGGGCACCGCTCTCCCGCACGCAGTCGGTCCCGAGGCGGCGCAGCAGCCCGTCGGAGTTCTTCAGCTCGGCCGCGCTGTCCGGGTCCGGGTCGGAGGCGATCAGCGCGTCGAGCCGATCGGTGCCTTCGCACTTCAAGGGTGTGCTCGTGCCCACCCCCCGCGGGTCGAACCCGACGATGTCGAAGGAGGCGAGCAGCTCGGACCCGAACGAGGACGCACCGGAGGCGGCGTAGTCGACCCCGGAGCCACCGGGACCGCCGGGGTTGACCACCAGGGAGCCGACCCGGCGCTTGCCGTCGCGAGCGGGCACCTTGAGCAGCGAGAGCTTGATCACGCGGCCGCCGGGCTCGGAGTAGTCGAGCGGCACCGTGAGCGTCGAGCACTCGTCGGTGTCGCGACACTTCTTCCAGGTCAGCTTCTGGGCGTAGAACCGCGCCAACGACGGTTCGGCCGAGGCCGACGCGTCCGGACCGCTCGACGCGATCGGGCTCGGGGTCAGCGTCGCCTGCGGCTCGGGCAACTTGTCGCTCGAGCTGCAGCCGGACACCAGGAGGGCGAGGGCTGAGAGCAGCAGCACGGCGCGGCGGGGGGAGGTCACGCGCCAACTCTAAGGTGCGGCGGAAACCCGTTCAGCGGATCCGGAGCTCGACCATCATCGACTCCAGGGCGAGCAGCGGGGTGGTGTTGAACTCCATCATCTGCTCGCGCGCCACGAAGATCGCGTCGATCCGGCGGATGTTCTGCTCCGGGCTCGAGCGTCGTGCGAGATCGGTGACCTGGCCGCGGACCTCCTCGTTGACCAGGTCGCCGCGGGCGCCGGTCTGCAGGGCGATCGCGTCGCGGTAGACCGACATGATGTCCATCAGCCCGCGGTCGATGACGTCCATCACCCGCCGCTTCTCCCGCTGCTTCTGGCCGTGCTCGAGCTCGCGGAGCCCGGCGCGGTAGGCCCGGGACGTCTTGGACTTGCGGTCGTCGCCGTAGAGCGCCTCGAGGTCGGTCTGCTCGCGGGCGTTGCTGCGCTCGGTCAGCGACGCGGTCTCGTCCTTGGCGATGTCGACGAGGTTGGCCGCGGCGTTCATGCAGGCGCCCAGCGAGGTCAGCCCGCCGGGCAGCGAGACGACCTCACGTCGACGGTTGCGGGTCTTCTCATCCGTTGCCAGCGCCCGGGCCCGGCCGATGTGGCCCTGGCTGGCCCGAGCGGCGAACGCGGCCACCGACTCCCCGATGCCGTGCTGCTCGACGAGGAACCGGGTCACCTCCCGGGCGGTCGGCGTGGCCAGGGTGATGTTGCGGCAGCGCGAGCGGATCGTGGGCAGCACGTCCTCGATCGTCGGCGCGCACAGCAGCCAGACGGTCTTGGGGGTCGGCTCCTCGATGGCCTTGAGCAGGGTGTTGCCGGTGCGCTCCCCCAGCCGGTCGGCGTCCTCGATGACCATGACCTGGTGCCGACGCTCGACCGGTGAGAGCGCCGAGCGGTGCACGAGCTCGCGCATGTCGTCGATGTACAGCACGGACGTCTCGGAGCGGGTGATGCTCACGTCGGGGTGCGACCCGGCCAGCGCGGTGCGGCAGGCGTGGCACTCGCCGCACCCGGTGCCTCGCTCGCACTGCAGCGCGGCCGCGAACGCCATCGCCACGTTGGACCGGCCCGAGCCGGGCGGGCCGGTGAACAGCCACGCGTGGGTCATCCCCTGCCCGGCCACCGCAGCCTTCAGGGGCGTGATCGCGTGCTGCTGCCCGACGAGCGAGCCCCACACGGTCACGCGTCGGCCCCGTGGGTCGGGCGCGGGACGTCGGTGCGGGTGGCCTGGTCGAGCAGCGGCCGCAACCGCGACCTGATCTCGTCGGTGATCTCCTCGACCGGCCGGCGGGCGTCCACGACGAGGTAGTGCTCCGGCGCGACCCCGGCGAGCTGCAGGAACATCTCGCGCACCCGCTCGTGGAACTCGACGGACTCCGCCTCGATCCGGTCGCGCTCCTCGAAGCGGGACAACCCCTGCTGCGGCGCCAGGTCCAGCACCACCGTGAGGTGCGGCCGCAGGTCCCCGGTCGCCCACCGCGCCACCCGCTCCACCTCCCGGTCGACGAGGTCACGGCCGGCGCCCTGGTAGGCCAGCGTGGAGTCGACGTAGCGGTCGGTCACGACGACCGCCCCGGACGCGAGCGCCGGCGCCACCACGCGGTCGACGTGCTCAGCCTTGTCGGCGGCGTAGAGCAGCGCCTCGGTGCGGTGCGAGATGTCGCCGGTGGCCGGGTCGAGCACGATCTGCCGCAGCTTGGCACCGACCTCGGTGTCCCCGGGCTCGCGGGTGAGGACGACGTCGTACCCCTCGGCCTCGAGCCAGGCGCGCAGAGCCTGCGCCTGGGTGGACTTGCCGGCGCCCTCGCCGCCCTCGAACGCGACGAAGCAGCCGGTCGCGGCGTACACGCCCGTCCGGCCGGTGAACGCGTGCCGCAGGTCTGTGAGCAAGGTGGTCCCCGTCCCGTCGTCCATCTGACGGTAGGAGGTGACACCGACAGCGGTCATCAGGACGGCCGCGATCAGGAACGTGAAGGCGGCGCCGTTGTAGACCAGGTAGGGGTCGCCGTTCGCGTCGGTCGGGCCGAGGTCGTGGGTGCCGATCAGGCCGGCGAGCAGCGGAGCCACGGCGAGTACGACGGACAGGGCGAGCCGGATCATCGAGCCGACGAACGCGAACGTCCGCCCCCGCACCTCGTCCGGCACCTCGAGGCCCAGCATCGTGTTGCCGGTGATCCAGCCGACCCCGGCGAAGAAGCCGATCAGCACGGTCAGGCCGACGACCACCGGCAGCTGCTGGACGAGCGCGAGCGGGAACAGCAGCAGCCCGGTCAGGGTGAGCGCGACCCCGAACAGCCGTCGGCGCGAGAAGCCCTGGAGCAGTCGCGGCCCGCGCCACATGCCCAGGCCGAGACCGAGGAACACCGTGCCGAACAGCAGACCGTAGCCGGAGTCGCCGCCGCCGAGGTCGGACACGAAGGTGCGGGCCAGCCCGATGACCACACCGCCCGCGGCGAACGCGCCGATGATGCCGATGACCAGGCCGCGGACGATGGGCGTGGTGCCGACGTACTTCCAGCCGTCGACGATCACCCGGAAGGCGTTGCCGTCGCCCTCGACCGACGCCGGGCCGCTGGGGATGTGCTTGAGGCGCGAGATCACCACGCCGGAGACGATGAAGGAGAAGGCGTTGAAGTAGAGCGCCAGGTCGACCGGCCCGCCGACGAACCCGTCGAAGACGTGCCGGTAGAACTTGTCGAGCAGCGTCAGGCCCGCGAAGATCCCCGCTGCCGGCAGCGCCGACCCGTAGGTCGTGGCCAGGCTGATCTGGTTGGCCGCCTCCAGCCGGTGTCGCGGGACCAGGTTGGGCACCGTAGCGTCCTTGGCCGGGCCCCACACGAGGCTGACCGCCTCGACCAGCACGGTCACCACGAAGATCCACCACAGAGTGCCGACGATCGGGATCGTGAGGAACAGCGCGCCGCGGATGTAGTCGCCCCAGATCAGCGTGCGGCGGCGGTCGAGCTTGTCGGCGACGTACCCCGCGATCGGCCCCATCACCAACGCCGGCAGCACCCGCAGGAACAGCACCGTGGCGATGGCGTAGTTCTTGCCGGCGTAGGAGTCCGCGCTCGCGTTGGCCATCGCGGTCAGCGCCAGCAGGCCCATCCAGTCGCCGAGGCTGGAGAGCCCGAGGCCGATCCAGAGGTTGCGGAAGTCGCGGATCCGCAGGACCGCCGTCAGCGAGTGCGTAGGAGCGTGCTGCAGCTCCGTCGCCCCTGGTTCGGCCGGCCGCTCGCTCACGGCCTCACCCTACGGGGACGGATCAGGACCTCTTCGCTGCGGCCTTCTTGGCGGTCGTCTTCTTGGCGGTCGTCTTCTTGGTCGTCTTCTTGGTGGCCTTCTTGGCCGCCGTCTTCTGGGCGCCGTTCTTGGCCGCCTTCTTCGCCGGACCCTTCGCCCGACGCTCGGCGAGCAGCTCGGCCGCCCGCTCGATCGTCAGCGTGCTCTCGTCGTCGCCCTGGCGCAGCGTCGCGTTGAACTCGCCGTCGGTGACGTAGGTGCCGAACCGCCCGCTCTTGAGCCGGACGACCTCACCGCTGACCGGGTCGGTGCCGACCTCCTTGCCCGGGTCGGCCGCCGCGCGACCGCGCTGCTTGGGCTGCGCGTAGATGACCTGCGCCTCCTCCAGCGAGATCGTGAGCAGCTTCTCCTCGGAGTCGATCGACCGGGAGTCGGTGCCCTTCTTGAGGTAGGGGCCGTAGCGACCGTTCTGTGCGGTGATCTCCTCACCGCTCTCCGGGTCGACCCCCACGACCCGAGGCAGGGTCAGCAGCTTGAGCGCGTCCTCCAGCGTGATCGTGTCGAGGTTCATCGACTTGAACAGCGAGCCGGTGCGCGGCTTGGCCGACTTCTTCGCGTCGTCGGGCAGCAGCTCGGTCACGTAGGGCCCGTAGCGACCGTTCTTGGCCACGACGACCAGGCCGGACTCCGGGTCCTCGCCCAGACGGGTCTCCTCACCGGCCGGGTTCGCCAGCAGCTCCTTGGCCTTCTCCAACGTCAGCTCGTCGGGCGGCAGGTCGTCGGGCACGTTGGCCCGGACCGGCGCCGCGTCCCCGCCGTCGGGCGGGGAGGACTCGATGTAGGGGCCGTACCGGCCGACCCGCAGGTCGATGCCGGGGGCGATGGGGAACGTTGCGAGCTCACGTGCGTCGATGTCGCCGAGCTCGTTGACCAGCTTCTGCAGGCCGTCGACGTCACCGGCACCGAAGTAGAACTCGCCGAGCTCGGTGTTGCGGTCACGGCGCCCGCCGGCGATCTCGTCGAGCACGTCCTCCATGCTCGCGGTGAACTCATAGCTCACCAGCCGGGAGAAGTGCTCCTCCAGCAGCCGGATCACCGAGAAGGCCAGCCACGCCGGGACCAGCGCGGTGCCCTTCTTGTAGACGTAGCCGCGGTTGAGGATCGTGCCGATGATCGAGGCGTAGGTCGACGGGCGGCCGATCTCACGCTCCTCGAGCTCGCGGATCAGCGTGGCCTCGGTGTAGCGGGCCGGCGGCTTGGTCTGGTGCCCAGAGGCGCTGACGGACGCGGGGGTGACGCTGTCGCCCTCGGTCACGTTCGGCAGCCGCGTCTCACGGTCGTCGGACTCGGTGTCCGGGTCGTCGCGCCCTTCGACGTACGCCTTGAGGAAGCCGTGGAAGGTGATGACACGGCCGGAGGCGGAGAACACCACGTCCTCGCCCGAGGTCGCGGCGCCGCCGAGGCGGACCGTGACGCTGCGGCCCTCGGCGTCCTTCATCTGGGAGGCGACGGTGCGCATCCAGATCAGCTCGTAGAGCCGGAACTGGTCACCGCTCAGGCCGGTCTGCGCGGGCGTCCGGAAGTTCTCGCCGGCGGGCCGGACCGCCTCGTGGGCCTCCTGGGCGTTCTTCACCTTGGAGGCGTAGGTGCGCGGCTGGTCGGGGACGTAGTCCGCGCCGTAGAGCTCACGGGCCTGGGACCGGGCCGCCGTCACCGCGGTCTCCGACAGCGTCGTGGAGTCGGTGCGCATGTAGGTGATGAAGCCGTTCTCGTAGAGCCGCTGCGCCACAGACATCGTCGCCGACGCGCTGAAGCCCAGCTTGCGGGAGGCCTCCTGCTGCAACGTGGTGGTCCGGAACGGTGCGTAGGGCTGGCGGCGGTAGGGCTTCGCCTCGACGGAGCGGATCTCGAAGGCGGTGTTCTCCAGCCCGGTCACCAGCGCCTCGGCGCGGGAGCGGTCGAGGTGGACCACGCCCTGAGAACCGGAGCCCGCCTTCAGCTCGCCGAGCGAGGTGAAGTCGCTGCCGCGGGCGACGCGCTTGGCGTCGATGGAGTGCAGCTTGGCCGGGAACATCCGCTCGTCGTGCTTGGCGCCGGCGTCGAAGGTGCCCTCGAGGTCCCAGTACGACGCGGTGCGGAACGCCATCCGGTCGCGCTCCTTGGCGACGACCAGGCGCGTCGCGACGGACTGCACCCGTCCGGCGGACAGCCCGGACATGACCTTCTTCCAGAGCACCGGCGAGACCTCGTAGCCGTAGAGGCGGTCGAGGATGCGGCGCGCCTCCTGGGCCTCGACGAGGTCGTCGTTGATCTCGCGCGGGTTCTCGACGGCGGCGAGGATCGCGGCCTTGGTGATCTCGTGGAAGACCATCCGGTGGACCGGCAGGCCCTTCGGCGGCTTGAGCTCGTCGAGGA
>JBDSMW010000054.1:0-31898 GCA_039915665.1 Nocardioidaceae bacterium | reverse complement strand
TCCTGAACTTCGTCCCGATCGGCGGCAACCGCCGGCGGGTCTTCTGACCGGCTGAGACGACTACGAGGCCCCGGCGCGCACTGCGTGCCGGGGCCCTGTCATGTCCGCGGTCAGGCGCGGACGTCGTCAAGAAGCGTCGCGGCCACGAAGTCGGCCGCTGCGCCGTCGAAGGCCTGGTGGTGCGCGAGCATCGCGTGCTTGCCGCCGGGCACGGACACGTAGGCCGCGTCCGTCGTACGGCGCAGATCGTCGGCCACGCCCTTCGACCGGGCCGGGCTGGCGATCCGGTCCCGGTCACCGTGCACGACGAGAACCCTGCGGCCGTGCAGGTCGCGACGGCCGTCGTCGGCGTACACCCAGGGCGCCAGCGCGACGACCGCACGCACGCCCGGCTGGTCGGCCGCCAGGATCGCGGCCCGTCCGCCGAGGGAGTGACCGACCAGGGCGACGGGGACCGCGTCCCCGAACCGCTCCCGCAGCCGCGCCAGCGCCCAGACGACGTCGTCGACCGGGGTGTGGCCATCGTCCCAGCCGCGGCTCGAGTTCAGCAGCCGGAACACCGCGAGCCGGCCGCGCCCGGCGCGGGCGATCCGGCCGGCGACGGGGATCATCCGGAGCACCGACAGCTGGGTGGGGCTCACCCGCATCACCTCGCGTCGGGCCGCGCCGCCGTGCAGAACCAGGACGATGCCGGCGGGGTCCGAGGGCGCCGTCGTCTCGACGAGCCGGGCGTGGTTGGTCATGGACCCAGTATCCGGGACCGATCCAACCGCGCGATCGGGAAGGCTGCCGGGGGCAGGGGCGTTAGGAGCACCATGAGAGCTATCGGAGTGACAGAGTTCGGCGGCCCCGAGAACCTGCAGGTCCTGGACCTGCCCGAGCCGCACGCCGGCCCCGGTGAGGTGCGCATCCGTGTGCACGCCGCGACGGTGAACCCCACCGACAGCGGTCTGCGCGCGGGCCGCTACCAGGACCGGCACAGCGACCAGCCCGGCCCGTTCGTGCCCGGTGCCGACGCGGCCGGCGTCGTCGACGAGGTCGGCGAGGGCTCGCGCTGGAGGGTCGGCGACCGGGTGGCCGCCGTGGTGGTGCCCTACCGCGCCGCCGGTGGTGCGTACGCCGACCAGGTCGTCGTCCCCGACGCCTCCGTGCTGCGCCTTCCCGACGACCTCGACTTCCCGGCCGGATCCACCTTCGTGATGAACGCCCTGACCTCCCGACTCCTGCTCGACAAGCTCGGCCTCCACGCCGGCCAGACGCTGGGCGTGACCGGAGCCGCGGGCGCGTTCGGCGGGTACGTCGTGCAGATGGCCAAGGCCGACGGCCTCCGGGTCGTGGCGGACGCCAAGGAGTCCGACGAGGAGCTCGTCCGGAGCCTGGGCGCCGACGTCGTGGTCCGCCGCGGTGACGACGTCGCGGCCAACATCCGGGCCGAGGTGGCCGACGGGGTGGACGGCCTCATAGACGGGGCCGTGCAGGCCGAGCTGGGCGTCCCGGCCGTCAAGGACGGCGGCGTCATCGGGTCGGTCCGTGGCTGGTCCGGGGAGCAGGAGCGCGGCATCACCGTGCACCCGGTGCTGGTCTACGACTCGGCCTACGACCGCGACGACCTGCTGAAGGGTCTCGAGGCGCAGCTCGCCGACGGCGTCTACTCCCTGCGCGTGGCCAAGGTGCTGCCCGCCGAGCAGGCCGAGCAGGCGCACCGCGAGATCGAGGCCGGCGGCGTCCGCGGCCGGATCGTGCTCGACTTCTCCTGACCCGTCAGGTCGGGGGCGTCAGGTAGGCGTGCACCTGCGCGACCGCCGCGGCGCCCTCGCCGCTGGCCGAGGCGACCCGCTTCATCGAGCCGGAGCGCACGTCGCCGGCCGCGAAGATGCCCGGCACCGTCGTCTCGAGGGGTCCCGGTGGTAGCCCGTCCCGCCAGCGGGCCTTGGGGATGTCGCGGCCGGTGACGACGAAGCCACGCTCGTCGAGCGCCACGTCCTCGGGCAGCCATCCGCAGCCGGGGTCGGCGCCGAGCAGCAGGAACAGTCCGTCGGCCGGGACCCGCTCGACGTTCTCGTGCTCGTCGCACAGCCCGATCCAGCTGAGGTAGCCGGTGCCGCCCCCGTCGACCACACGGCAGCCCGGACGCACGCTGATCCGCACGTTCTTGGAGATCTCCTTGACCAGGTAGGCCGACATCGTCTCGGACAGGCCGGGCCGGCGGACCACGATCGTGACGCTCCGCGCGAACCGCGCCAGGTGGATGGCGGCCTGTCCCGCCGAGTTGCCGCCGCCCACGATGAAGACGTCGCGGCCGTCCATCTCCCGGGCGATGCTGGTGGCCGCACCGTAGAAGACTCCGAGGCCGGTCAGCTCCTCCAGGGCGGGCACGCCGAGGCGTCGGTAGTCGACGCCGCAGGACACGAGCACGGACCTCGCCCCGATCACGCCGCCGTCGTAGGTCACCCGGTGGGCCCCGTCCTCGGCCGCCCCGGGCTTCAGGTCGGTCACGCCCCGGCCGGTGAACAGCCGGGCGCCGAAGCGGGTCGCCTGCGTGCGGGCGCGCATGGACAGCCGCATCCCCGACACCCCACGCGGGAACCCAAGGTAGTTGCGGATCATCGAGCTGGTGCCGGCCTGGCCGCCCACGGCGTTCGCGTCCAGCACGACCGTGCGCAGTCCCTCGGACGCGCCGTACACCGCAGCGGCGAGGCCGGCGGGACCGGCTCCCACGATGAGCAGGTCGGCGACGTAGGCCTCGCCGAGGTCGGCGGGCGTGCCGTAGAACGCGGACGCCACGGCCTGCTCGGTGGCGGCGACGAGCGGCTCGCGACCGAACGCCAGCACGACGGGCAGGGTGGCCTCGCCGCCGGCCTCGTTGAGGATGTCGCGGCCCACATCGGTGTCCGGACGGTGCCGCGCGTAGGACAGTCCCATCCGGTCGAGGAAGTCCCGGATGCCGGTCACCGCGGGTTGGTTGCCGTCGTCGACGATCCGCACGCTGACCACCTCGGGCGGTGCGGACGACCAGCCCCAGTCGGAGAGGTACTCCGCGATCGCGGTGTGGAACTCCTCGTCGCGGGGTCCCTGCGGGATGAGCAGGAACGTGTCGAGGCGTCCCTGCGCGAGGGCCGGGCGCAGCGAGTCGAGCGCGGTGCGGAAGCTCCCCACGTCGAGCAGCACGATGCGGCGGCTGGTCGGGGTCAGCGCCCGCAGCCCGTCCATCAGGTCGAGCGCGCCACCCTCGATGTCGAGGTCGACGGCGAGCAGCGCGACCTGCGAGCCCTGCTCGGCCAGGACGGGCACCAGCGCGAGCGCTGCCTCGCCACCCTCGGTGATCCGCAGGTCGTAGTCGCGGGCGTAGCGGTTCGCGAACTCGGCCTCGATCTTGGCGCTGCGGGCGGGCGTGGCGACGACCAGGATGACGGGGGTGTTCGGGCTCCCGCCTGGCACGGCGTCGCTCACCGGCGCCCGCAGGGAGCGCAGTCGGCGTCCCGATCGACCGCGGCCCGGGTCTGGGCCAGGCCGAGGGCCCAGCAGGTCGGGCAGCCGCGGAGCAGCACGACCGCGGGCACGGCCAGCAGCAGCGTGACCGCCCCCACCGAGGGGATCAGCGCGAACGCCGCGACCAGTAGGCCGATCCCGAGGATGCCCCGCACGACGTGCTCGCGCACCGAGCGGCTGGCGAACATCGTGTCGGGATCCATGGCCCCAGTCTGCCCGATCACCCCACGAGCCCCGACTCGACGAGGCGTACGGCGGCCGCGAGGTCGTCGCTGAAGGGACGGTCGGCCCGGTCCTCGTCGAGCACGGCGGCCGCGACGTCGTACACCTGGCGGACGGGGCTGTCGGGCAGCCGGGCGGGATCCATCCGCAGCGCCCGCACCGCCGCTACCAGCTCGCAGCCGAGCACGACCGGCGCGAGCCCGACCATCTGCTCGCTGGCCCAGACGGCCTGGGTGGAGAAGCTCGCGTGCTCCTCGAGCCCGAGCGAGACCGAGGCGTGGCCGGTGGAGACCGGCGTCGTGAGGATGCGAGCGCGGGCGAGGGCGTCCTGGGCGAGGTACTCCAGGATCATCACGCCCGAGCTGCCCGCCGGGCCCGACGCGAGGAACGCGGGGAGGCCCGACAGGGACGGGTTGATGAGGGCGGAGAGCCGGGCGGCGGACAGCGAGATGACGGGGTACGTCGCCTGGCGCAGCGCGTCCAGCGTCGCGGACAGCCGGGCCGTCACGAAGCCGCCGTGGTGCAGCGGCGTCCCGTCGGCGGTGACGAGCGGGTTCTCGGTCGAGTCGTCGACCTCGACGATCACCGCCTGCCCGGTCGTGACCAGGGCGTCCACGAAGGGCGCGTGCACCTGCGGCACCGTGCGCAGCGCGAACGGGTCCTGCACCCGGGCCGGCACCCAGTCGGCGGGCGCCAGCAGCTCCATCAGCCGGCGGGCCACGCCCTGCTGCGAGGCGTCCGGACGCCCGGCGTGCACCCGCGGGTCGAACGCCTGCACCGAGGCCTGCAGCGCGACCGCCGACAGGGCGGTCACCCTCTCGGCGGCGTCGGACAGCAGCGCGAGCCGCCGGTGCACGAGGGCGGCCGTGGCCAGCGTCAGCGCGTTGCTCGACATGAACGGCAGGGCGTCCCCGTCGTCGAGTGGCGCGGTCGGCGCGTCTCCCGACCGCCAGGGACGCTCACCCACGAGGGTCAGGCCCAGCTGGGCGAGCGGCACCAGGTCGCCGGTGCCGATGGAGCCGAACCGGTGCAGGTCGGGCACGGCGCCGCGGGCCACCGCCGCCCCGAGGGACGCCGCGAGCCCGGCGCTCACGCCCGACCGTCCCGACGTGATCTGGTGCAGCCGGATCGCCATCGCCGCGCGGGCGGTCGCGTCGTCGTACGTCTCGCCGAAGCCGGTCGCGTGGCTGCGCCACAGCCGCAGCGCGTGGGACGTGCCGTCGCTGGGCGTGATGTCGGTCGGCACGTTGCGCAGCGCCCCGACCCCGGTGGTGAGCCCGTAGACCGCCCCCGACCGGCCGGCCAGCCGCAGGTGCTCGCTGGCCAGGGTGATCCGTTCGACCGACGCGTCGGTCAGCTCGACCGGTGCGGGTCCGCCCTGCATCGCCCACGAGATCAGGTGGTCCAGCGACATCTCGGTGGACGGCACGAACGGCTCTCCTTCGGTTGGGATCAGGCTCCAGCATGGACCACCGCTCACCGCCCCCGAGACAGGATGGCGCCATGACCCTGATCACCACCCGCTTCCACGCCACCTCCACCGCCGACGAGGTCGTCGACGGGATCGACCTGCACGGCCGGCGGGCCGTCGTCACCGGCGGCGCCTCCGGCATCGGGGTGGAGACCGCCCGCTCCCTCGCCCGCGCCGGCGCCGCAGTCACGCTCGCCGTCCGCGACACCGCGACCGGTGACGCGGTCGCCGCCGACATCACCGCGACGACCGGCAACCCCGACGTGCACGTGGCGTACGTCGACCTGGTCGATCTCGCCTCCGTCCGGGCGTTCACCGCCGCGTGGCAGGGACCGCTCGACCTGCTGGTCAACAACGCCGGCGTGATGGCGATCCCGATGCTCGAGGTCACCGCCGACGGGTGGGAGCGACAGTTCGCCACGAACCACCTCGGCCATTTCGTGCTGACCACCGGCCTCCACGACGCCCTGGCGGCGGCCTCCGACGGCGCGCGCGTCGTGTCGGTCAGCTCGTCCGGGCACCTGTCCTCGCCGGTGCACTTCGACGACCTGCACTTCAAGCGCCGCGACTACGACCCGTGGCAGGGCTACGGCCAGTCCAAGACCGCCAACGTGCTGCTCGCCGTCGAGGCGACCCGGCGCTGGGCCGACGACGGAATCGTGGCGAACGCGTTGATGCCCGGCGGGATCATGACCAACCTGCAGCGCTACGTGCCGCAGTCGGTCAAGGACGGCTGGCAGAAGGCGATGGACGCGGGCCAGTTCGTGCCCAAGACCACCCAGCAGGGCGCGGCTACCTCGCTCGTGGCCGCGGTGGCGCCCGAGTTCTCGACCGGCGGCCACTACCTGGAGGACGGCAACGAGGCGGAGACCGTCGCCGACGACGCCGAGGTCGGGGCCGGGGTGCGGCAGTGGGCGCTGGACCCCGGCCACGCCGAGCGGCTGTGGGACGTGTCGTTGCGGCTGACCGAGAGCTGAACCGGGCCGATGACCATCGGGGCGGCTACCGGCGTCATCGCCGCGGGTGCCGGGCGTCGCGCGGGAAGCCGAACTCGGTGTGCACGCCGGGACTGAACGCGACGTGGTCCGGCGGGCGGTGGGCCAGCTCGCCGAGACCGACGGAGTCGAGCAGTCCGTCGTCGTCGAGGGCGAGCAGCTCGGCGTCGTGGATCGGCCAGCGGCCGTGGGTGTTGGGGACGTAGAGCGTCCGGCCGAACCACCGCACGTGCAACCCCCACCGCGCGCTGACGAAGTCGTCGAGGGGGGAGGCACTCCGCTCGGCTCCGGCCCGCACCACGACATGGCTCGTCGGCCGCGTCCCGGGCCAGCGCAGCGTGGCGTCGTAGGTGTGTGTGCCGGCCAGCCCGTCGGCCAGCCCGTCGGCCAGCCCGTCGGCCTGCACGCCGTACCGCATCCGGGCCCAGCGGTAGGGCAGCCCGAACGCGGCGCGCGCCCCGGCGACCACCACGAAGCGGTCGGTGTCGAGGCTGAGGAAGACGATGCCGCGTCGCCCGGTGTCGTCGACGGTGTAGAGCCGCACGTTGGTCTCCAGGAAGGACCCGGCCCACGGCACGCCGGGGCCGCGGGCCACCCCGGCGTCGACCATCCGGAAGGGGATGAGCCCGACGTACGTCGCCCCGTCGAGGGTGTCCGGTCGAACGCCCGGCGGCAGGTAGTGCTGCACCCGGCGCGGCTCGACCGCCCAGTGCAGGAAGGACAGGTCGCGCCAGTCCTGGTTCATCATGACCGCGCCGGACAGCGGTGGGGCGTCGGGGGAGACGGGCTCGGTCACGTCGCCAGCCTAAGCACCCCTCGCAACGCGGTAGTCCGAGGTCAGGATGTACGCCGCGCGAGGCTGAAGGCGTGCTGGCCGGGCTGAGACCGGAGGTCGAGGTGCCGAACACCTGTATGTCACCGACCTGGACGTTCGTCTTGGCGTTGCCCTGCGGCTGGTTGGCCCAGAAGCGGATGACGCCCGCATCCGGGCCCGGTCCTACGCGGCGACCTTCTCTTCGGAGCGCACGTGCTGCTGCTGGTGACGATGCCGCAGGGTCGAGACGGTGAACAGCACCAGGGCGAGCCAGATGAGCGAGAAGCCGACCCAGCGCATCGCGGGCATCGGCTCGTGGAAGAACAGGATGCCGAGCAGGAACTGCACCGTCGGGGTGACGTACTGCATCAGGCCCAGCGTGCTCAGCGGGATGCGCGTCGCCGCCCCGCCGAAGCAGAGCAGCGGGATGACTGTGATCACGCCGGTCCCGGCGATCAGCAGCACGTGCCCTCCGCCGTTGTCGACGAAGGTCGAGGCGCCGGTCGCCATCAGGAACACGATGTAGCCCAGGGCCACCGGGGAGACGACCAGCGTCTCGACGACCAGGCTCTCGACGGCACCGGCGTTGGCCTTCTTCTTGACCAGCCCGTAGCTGCCGAACGAGAAGGCGAGCACCAACGAGATCCAGGGCGGGCGACCGTACTCCACCGTGAGGGCCAGCACGGCGATCCCGGCCAGCGCCAGGGCCGCCCACTGCAGCCGGCGGAGCCGCTCGCCCAGGACGACGACGCCCAGCAGCACCGAGACCAGCGGGTTGATGAAGTAGCCCAGCGAGGTCTCCACGACGTGGTGGCTGTTGACGCCGTAGATGTAGGTGCCCCAGTTGACCGTGATCAGCACCGAGGCCAGGGCCAGCAGCAGACGGGTACGCCGGTCGGCGAGCGTCGCGCGGAGGGCGGCCCGCCGGCGGAGCACGAGGACCACGCCGAGCATCACGATCATCGACCAGAAGATCCGGTGCGCCAGGATCTCGACGGCGCCGGCCGGCTCGAGCAGCGGCCAGTAGAGCGGGAAGAACCCCCACATGGTCCAGGCGGCCAGGCCCAGGATCATTCCGCGACGCGTCTCACCCACGCCGGTCAGGCTACGGCACCTGTCAGGGGTCAACCAGGTGTTAGCCACTGTCCGGACACCCGATGTGTGCGTTTCTTCCCGAAGTGTCCGAACCGTGCCTATCCTTCGGGCGAACCACATCTCGGTCCTGGAGGAAGTCATGCCCGTGCGCGCTCGTCGCCTGCTCACCGCGACCATCGGTCTGGCCGCCCTCCTGTCGGTCACCGCGGGGCCGGTCGAGGCCGCGTCCGTCGTCGCCGTCGACACCAGCTCGATCCCGACCCAGATCGTGCTGACCTCCTCGAACCCCCGCCCGACGTACGGCGAGGCCTACACACTGTCGGGCCAGGTCCAGCTCGTCAGCGCCTCGGACACCGGCGCCGCGACCTACACGCCGTTCCCGAAGCAGCCGGTCAACCTCGACCTCTGCGTCAGCGCCTGCACCGGCACGCTCGCGGACGCCACCTGGCAGAACATCGCGACCACGACCACGGGCGAGGACGCCGCGGCGAAGTTCAGCTTCCCGCTGGTGGCGAAGGGGACCGAGATCTACCGGGTCACCTTCGACGGCAGCAAGTACCTCGGCATCATCGGGTCGTCGGCCAAGGCGATCGCCGTGCCGACGTACCGTCGCCTGGCCGTGGCCCTCAAGCAGCCGCGTCCCGGTCGGTTCGTCGTCCGCGGACGGGTCAACCCGCTCTTCGGCGGCCAGCCGGCCAGCCTGCTGCGCAAGAAGTGCGCGAAGTGCCAGTTCACGTTCGCCCAGAAGGTCGTGACCTCGGCCAAGGGCTACTACACGTTCCGGCTGTCGCGGCCCGGCGTCACCAGCCAGTACGTCGTCCGCGCGCGGGCGTCGAACCGGCTGGAGATGTCCTACTCCAAGGTCGTCCAGATCACCGTTCGCTAGCTAGACGACGGTCCAGGTGTCGCCGGAGGACAGCAGCCCGGCCAGCGCCGCTGGCCGGTCGCCGGTGCCCTGGCTCGCGGTGACGATCTGCTCGCGGGCCTGGTCGTCGTAGGTCGCGGCCTCGACCTGCCGGAAGATGCCGATCGGCGCGTGCCGCAGGACGCCGGCGTCGGTCAGCCGGGAGATCGCGAACGCCGTGGTGGGGTCCTCGGCGTGCGCGTCGTGGACCAGCACGTCCGCGTCGTCCGGGTCCTGCGCGACCCGCACACCCCCGGTGGTCGGGTCGCGGACGACGCCGAGCTGGCCCCGGCTCCCGAACCGGATCGTCTCACCGTGCCGCAGCGGGATGATCGCGTCGGCCTTGGTGTCGTTGTCCTTGATCGCCTCGAACGCGTCGTCGTTGAAGATCGGGCAGTTCTGGTAGATCGCCACCAGCGACGTGCCCCGGTGGGCGGCCGCCGCCGAGAGCACCTCGGTCAGGTGCTTGCGGTCGGAGTCGACCGTGCGGGCCACGAAGGTCGCCTCGGCACCGAGGGCGAGCGAGACGGGGTTGAACGGGTTGTCGACCGAGCCCATCGGGGTGGACTTGGTCACCTTGCCCGGCTCGGACGTGGGGGAGTACTGCCCCTTGGTCAGGCCGTAGATCCGGTTGTTGAACAGCAGGATCGTCATGTTCACGTTGCGGCGCAGCGCGTGGATCAGGTGGTTGCCGCCGATCGACAGCGCGTCGCCGTCGCCGGTGACGACCCAGACCGAGAGGTCCTCGCGCGTGGTGGCGAGCCCGGTCGCGATGGCCGGGGCACGTCCGTGGATCGAGTGCATGCCGTACGTGTCGAGGTAGTAGGGGAAACGGGACGAGCAGCCGATGCCCGAGACGAACACGATGTTCTCGCGCTTGAGCCCGAGGTCCGGCAGGAAGCCCTGCACGGCGGCGAGCACCGCGTAGTCACCGCAACCGGGGCACCAGCGGACCTCCTGGTCGGAGGTGAACTCCTTGCGGTTCTGCGGGGCGTCCGCGGCGGGGACCCCGCGCAGACCGGGGAACGGGAGGGTGTCGGTCATCGGGGCGCCTCCTGCGTGGTGGTGGAGATCAGGTCGGTGATCGCGTCGGCGAGCTCCGCTGCGCGCAGCGGCAGGCCGCGCACGTGGTTGTAGCCCACGACGTCGACGAGGTACTTCGCCCGCACCAGCATCGAGAGCTGGCCGAGGTTCATCTCGGGGATCATCACGGCGTCGTACCTCTTGAGGACGTCGCCGAGGTCGGAGGGGAACGGGTTCAGGTGCCGCAGGTGTGCCTGCGCGACGCGCAGGCCGGCGGTGCGGACCTGACGGGCGGCCGCGCCGATGGGGCCGTACGTCGACCCCCAGCCGAGCACCAGCACCTTGGCCTCGCCGGAAGGGTCGTCGACCTCCATCGGCGGGATGTCCTGGGCGATGCGCGCCACCTTGGCCGCGCGCGTGCGGACCATGAGGTCGTGGTTAGCGGGGTCGTAGGAGATGTTGCCGTGGCCCTCGCCCTTCTCCAGGCCGCCGATCCGGTGCTCGAGACCGGCCGTGCCGGGCACCGCCCACGGGCGGGCCAGCGTCTTCTCGTCGCGGAGGTAGGGCCAGAACTCGTCGTGCTCGCCGTCGGGCGACTTGGCGCTCGTGTGGTTGGTCGCGGTCGCGAACGCCGGGTCGATCACCGGCAGGTCAGCGACCTCGGGGATCTTCCAGGGCTCCGAGCCGTTGGCGAGCATGCCGTCGGACAGCAGCACGACCGGCGTGCGGTAGGTGATCGCGATCCGGGCGGCCTCGACGGCGGCGTCGAAGCAGTCGGCCGGGGACTGCGGCGCCACGACCGGAACGGGTGACTCGCCGTTGCGGCCGAACATCACCTGGAGCAGGTCGGCCTGCTCGGTCTTGGTGGGCAGGCCCGTCGAGGGACCGCCGCGCTGCACGTCGACGACCAGGAGCGGCAGCTCCATCATCACGCCGAGGCCGATCGTCTCGGACTTCAGCGCGATGCCCGGGCCGGACGTGGTGGTCACGCCGAGCGCGCCTCCGAAGGCCGCACCGAGGGCGGCACCGACGCCGGCGATCTCGTCCTCGGCCTGGAAGGTGGTGACGCCGAACCTCTTGTGCTTGCTGAGCTCGTGGAGGATGTCGGAGGCCGGGGTGATCGGGTAGGACCCGAGGAACAGCGGCAGCCCGGACTGCGTCGAGCCGGCGA
This sequence comes from Nocardioidaceae bacterium, assembly GCA_039915665.1. Lineage (GTDB taxonomy): Bacteria > Actinomycetota > Actinomycetes > Propionibacteriales > Nocardioidaceae > Nocardioides_B. The sequence continues at coordinate 20,714 of JBDSMW010000054.1, read as the reverse complement.
TCAGGCCGTAGGCCAGCGCCAGGTTGCCGGTGATGTTGCGGTAGGTGCCGGCGGCCATCGGGGCGGGCTTGATCTCGTACTGCACGACGAAGGCCTCGGTGGTCTCCCCGAAGTACCAGCCGGCGTTGAACGCGGTGACGTTGGCGTCCCTGATGTCGGGGGCCTTGGCGAAGCGCCGCTCGAGGAACGCGATGGTCGACTCGGTGGGGCGGCCGTACATCCAGGACAGCAGGCCCAGCGCGAACATGTTCTTCGCGCGGCTCGCGTCCTTGCGGGACAGCCCGAACTCCTTGACGGCCTCGACCGTCATGTCCGTGAGCTCGAACGCGTGCAGGTCGTACTCGGACAGCGAGTCGTTCTCGAGCGGGCTCTCGGCGTACGCCGCCTTGTTCAGGTTGCGCGTCGTGAAGTCGTGGGAGTCGACGATGATCGTCGCCCCCTTCTTGATGTCCGCCAGGTTGGCCTTGAGCGCGGCCGGGTTCATCGCGACCAGCACGTCGGGGGAGTCGCCCGGGGTCAGGATGTCGTGGTCGGCGAAGTGCACCTGGAACGACGACACGCCCGGCAGGGTGCCCTGGGGCGCCCGGATCTCGGCAGGGAAGTTCGGCAGGGTCGAGAGGTCGTTGCCGAACGACGCGGTCTCCTGGGTGAAGCGGTCGCCGGTGAGCTGCATGCCGTCGCCGGAGTCGCCGGCGAAACGGATGATCACGCGGTCGAGCTGCTTGACCTGCTTGGTCACGCTGTGTCGCCTTCCTTCGGTGCAGTGTTCAGGGTGCCCTTACCCCCTCACCATGCTACGACCGGCCCGTTGGAACCGAGCGCCGAGCGCCCTTCAGTGGACGGAACAGGGGGAGGAACCCCGGTCAGGTGTGAGTCGTGACACGCCGGGAGCGTCCACGCCACGAGATTGCACGAGTAAGTAAGTAAAAACGACTAATCTACGTGACTTAGTACCTCGCTTACCCCGACGGAGCGACTGGAACAGGGACGAGTCACTCATATGAGCGACAAGTGGAAGGCCGCGATCGTCGGCACCGTGGTGGCCGTCCTGGCCCTCTCCGCGTGCGGCGGGAGCTCGAGCGGGTCGTCCGGCGGCTCCGAGGAGGTGAACTTCGTCGGGTTCTCGATCCTCGAGCAGGCCAACAAGCAGGTCATCGCCGACTTCGACAAGACGACCGACGGCGAGAACGTCAGCTTCAACCAGTCGTACGGCGCCTCGGGCGACCAGGCCCGCGCCGTCATCAGCGGCCAGAAGGCGGACCTCGTCCACCTGTCACTGGAGCCCGACGTGCAGAAGCTCGTCGACGAGAAGCTGGTCGCCGACGACTGGAAGTCGACCCCGTCCAAGGGGATCCTGACCCAGTCCGTCGTGGTCATCGTCGTCCGCAAGGGCAACCCCAAGAACATCCAGATCTGGGACGACCTGACCACGTCCGGCGTCCAGGTCATCACCCCGAACCCGGCCTCGTCCGGCTCGGCCAAGTGGAACATCCTCGCGGCCTACGGACACGTGCTCGCCGACGGCGGCTCCGAGGCCGACGCGAGCGCCTACCTCGCCAAGTTCTTCGGAAATGTCGAGGCCCTCCCGGACAGCGGCCGGGACGCGACCACCGCGTTCCAGAGCGGCCAGGGCGACGTCCTGCTGTCGTATGAGAACGAGGCCATCCTGGCCCGGCAGAGCGGTGCGGACCTCGACTACGTCGTCCCGCCGGAGACCCTGCTGATCCAGAACCAGGGCGCGGTCACCACCGACGCGAGCCCGGCGGCGAAGAAGTTCCTGACCTACCTCACCGGCAAGGAGGCGCAGACCACCTACGCCACCGAGGGCTACCGTCCGCTGGACGACAGCATCAAGGTGGACGTCGAGGGTGCCAACGACCCGAGCGACCCCTTCCCGGCCCCGGCCAAGAAGCTGCTCACCATCGACGACGACTTCGGCGGCTGGGCGGAGGCGAACAGCAAGTTCTTCGACGAGGACGCCGGCCTCGTCACGAAGATCCAGAAGGAAACGGGCAAGGAGTCGTGACCGCGCGTTCCCGGTCCCTCTCCGGCCCCAGCAGCCTCGGCCTCGGCGTGGCCGTGCTGTGGTTCAGCCTCCTCGTCCTGATCCCGCGGGCACTGGTGGTCACCACCGCGCTGTCCGGCGGGGTCTCCGGCTTCATCGACACGATCACCAGCACGCAGACGCTGTCGGCGGTCGAGCTGACCGTCCTACAGGCCGTGCTCGTCACGCTGGTCAACATCGTGATGGGCACCGTCATCGCCGGCCTCCTGCGTCCCTCCGAAAGCAGAGATGAGTCATGAGCATCGAGATCACAGACGTCAACAAGTTCTTCGGCGACTTCGTGGCGCTGAAGGACGTGTCGCTGAACATCCCGACCGGCCAGCTCACCGCGCTCCTCGGCCCCTCCGGCGGCGGCAAGTCCACGCTGCTGCGGATCATTGCCGGCCTGGAGTCCGCGGACTCCGGGACCGTGGTGATCGAGGGCAAGGAGGCGACCCACCTGCCGCCGCAGAAGCGCAACGTCGGCTTCGTGTTCCAGCACTACGCCGCCTTCAAGCACCTGACCGTGGCCAAGAACGTCGCCTACGGGCTGGAGATCCGCAAGCGCTCCAAGGACGAGACCGCGAAGCGGGTGGAGGAGCTCCTCGAGCTCGTCCACCTCTCGCAGTTCTCCCACCGGCTGCCCTCGCAGCTGTCCGGCGGCCAGCGCCAGCGGATGGCCCTGGCCCGTGCGCTCGCCGTCGAGCCGACCGTGCTGCTGCTCGACGAGCCGTTCGGCGCGCTCGACGCCAAGGTCCGCAAGGAGCTGCGCGACTGGTTGCGCCGGCTGCACGACGAGGTGCACGTGACGACGGTCCTCGTGACCCACGACCAGGAGGAGGCCCTCGAGGTCGCCGACGAGATCGTGGTCATCAACGACGGACGGATCGAGCAGATCGGGTCGCCCGACCAGCTCTACGACGAGCCGGCCCACGACTTCGTGATGAGCTTCCTCGGGCCGGTCACCCGTCTCGAAGGCCAGCTGATCCGCCCGCACGACATCGACGTGCTCACCTTCGCTCCCACGGGCACGCAGGCGATCGCGGGCGAGGTCGTGCGCCAGCTCCGGGTCGGCTTCGAGACGCGGTTGACCGTGCGTCCCGTGACGTCGTTCGGAGGGTCGCGGGCGGGCGAGGTGGCGACTCCCGGCGAGGAGGACGACGTGGCCGTCGTACTCACCCGCTCGCACGCGCGCGAGCTCGACCTGGACACCGGAGCCAAGATCTGGCTCGCGGCCAACCGCGGCGCCACCTGGATGCCCACCCGTTGACCCGGTTCAGGAGCGGTAGACGACAACCTTGTCGCCGGTGCGGACCTGGTTGAACAGGGAGGCTAGGGCGGAGTAGTCGCGGACGTTGACGCAGCCGTGGGAGGCGCCGGTGTAGCCGCGGGCGGCGAAGTCGCTGGAGTAGTGCACGGCCTGCCCGCGGCTGAAGAACATCGAGAACGGCATGGCCGATCCGAAGAGGTCCGAGACGTGGTCCCGGTCCTTCCAGTAGACCGAGAACAGGCCCTCGCGGGTCGGGGTGTACTCCGCCCCGAACCGGACGTCGACACTCATCCGGACCGTGCCGTCGACCACCCAGCGCAGGCTGCTGCTGGTCTTGTCGATGCACAGTGCTCGACCGGTGCGGCAGCGGGAGTCGAGCGCCCGGCCGTCGGCCGGCTCGGGCAACCTGTTCGCCAGCTCGGCCGTTGTCGGGGTCCGCGACATGGAGACGAGCAGGTCCAGGGTGCGGCGGTCGACCTTGCCGGTCACCGGCACGTGCCGCTTGCCCTGGAAGCCGCGCACCGCGGCGACGGTCTGGTCGCCGTAGCGGTCGGTGACGTCGCCGGAGAACCAGGCGAGCTGGCGCAGCCGCGCCTGGAGGGTGCGTACGGCGCGGGAGGAGTCGCCGCGCTCGAAGAGGGCCGGCCCGGCCCGGTTGAACAGCTCGTCGTCCGACGGCGCCCGGGTCATCCGGACCAGCCGGCGCCAGGTGACGGGGTCGACCGTGCCGGTGACGTCGAAGCCGCGCTTGCCCTGGAAGCCCCGCACGCCCTGCCGGGTGGTGGCCGCGTAGCGACCCGTCGTCGGCGGCGTGAACCAGGCGAGCTGCGCGAGCCGGGACTGCAGCTCACGGACCCGCGCGCCGCGGTCGCCCGGCTCGAGCACCGGCTCCGGTGCGGGCTTCGGGGTCACGGTGACCCGGGGCGCCGTGCTGCTGCCCGTGCTGCTGCCCGTGCTGATGCCCGGGCTGCCCACCGGGCGCGACGCGTCGGTGCCCGCGACGGTCGGGGTGCTGCCCGGGCGGGGCACAACCGGCGAGGCGTGCGACCGGTCGCGGAAGGCCGCGTCGGTCGAGCTGCTCAGCGCGACCACGGAGAAGGCCGCCCCTCCCACGGTGGCCAGCGCCAGCAGGCCGACTGCGGCGATCGTGAGCCGTCTGGCTGCGCCCATGGTGATCGTTCTCCCCGTGTCGTGAGGGCGCCGGGTGCGCCCTCACCAGGTAGACGCCGGACCCGGCAGGAAGGTTGCGCCCGAGCACTGTCGGAAACCCGACGCTACCGGCGCTGGGGCGCGTGGGACGGGAGGTACGACGTCGGCGTGCCGTTGTGACCCGCACCCGGGAGCCGGTCCTCCTCCCCTAGAGTGAGGGCCGTGCCTGGCACCCACGACTACTACGCGGACTACGTGCCCCTGGTGACGATCGTCGTCCTGGGTGTGCTGCTGGTCGGCGCCATGTTCTCCGGCAACCGGCTGCTTCGACCGACCCACGCCACCCCGGAGAAGCTGCTGACCTACGAGTGCGGCGTCGACCCGGTCGGCGAGGGCTGGGCCCAGACCCACGTCCGCTACTACGTCTTCGCCTACCTCTACGTCATCTTCGCGGTCGACGCGGTGTTCCTGTTCCCGTGGGCGACGGTGTTCGCCGGGCTCGGCTGGGTCAGCGTGGGGGAGATGGGCGTGTTCATCGGGTTCCTGGCCGTCGGGCTGGTCTACGCCTGGCGCAAGGGGGTGCTGACGTGGACGTGAACGACGACGACGGGGTCTCGACCGGCAAGGTCGAGCTCGGGATGCCGTCGGTGGGCGCGCTGCAGAAGGTCGCGCCGAAGCCGGCGCGCTACCTGCTGAACTGGGGACGGAAGTACTCCCTCTGGGTGTTCAACTTCGGCCTGGCCTGCTGCGCGATCGAGTTCATCGCCACCTCGATGGCCCGCCACGACTTCATCCGGCTCGGTGTCATTCCGTTCGCGCCCGGCCCGCGGCAGGCCGACCTGATGGTGGTGTCCGGGACCGTCACGGACAAGATGGCGCCCGCGATCCGTCGTCTCTACGAGCAGATGCCCGAGCCGAAGTACGTCATCTCCTTCGGGTCCTGCTCCAACTCCGGCGGTCCCTACTGGGACTCCTACTGCGTGACCAAGGGCGTCGACCAGATCATCCCCGTCGACGTCTACGTCCCCGGCTGCCCGCCGCGGCCGGAGGCGCTGCTCCAGGGCATCCTCAAGCTCCAGGAGAAGATCGACGGGGAGAACCTCGCGGAGCGCTACCGCGACACGAGCGCCGCGTCCGTGCAGCGTGGGCTGGTGCTGCCGCCTCCCGGTGCACCGGCCCGCCCGGGTGACGCGCCCCGATGACCCGGTCCGTCGAGCTGTGGCCCGGACGGGTGCGAGCGGCGTACGCCGAGACGTTCGGTGACGCCGTCACCGTGGACGACGGCTACGGGCCGATCACCGTCGACGTGCCGGACGACCGCTGGGTCGAGGCCGTCACGCTCGCTCGGGACGGCTTGGGCTGCTCGTTCTTCGACTGGCTGTCGGCGGTCGACGAGCTGGAGGACGGCTTCCGGATCGTCTGCCACGTGGCCGACCACCGGCCGGGCGGCGTCGAACACCTGGTCGTGCGGACGCTGATCTCCCGGGAGCCGGCCGTGGTCGCGTCGCTCGGGGAGGTGTACGCCGGGGCGCGGTGGCACGAGCGCGAGACGCACGAGATGTTCGGCGTCGACTTCACGCTCGACGGCGTCGTGCTCGAGCTCGAGACGCTGCTGCTGCCCGACGAGTTCGAGGGTCACCCGCTCCGCAAGGAGTTCGTGCTCGCCTCCCGGGTGGCCAAGCCCTGGCCCGGCGCGAAGGAGCCCGGCGAGTCCGAGCACGGCGCCGGGGCCCCGCCCGCCCGGCGCAAGGTCCGCCCGCCCGGCGTGCCCACGCCCGAGGAGTGGGGACCCCGCGATGCTTGAGGTGCTGCTGCGGGTGGTGCTGGTGATGGTCGCCTTCCTGGTCCTGCCGCTGCTGGTCGGGCAGCTGGAGCACAAGGCGATGGCGCACATGCAGAGCCGCGTCGGCCCGATGTACGCCGGGATGTTCCACGGCTGGGCCCAGCTGGTCGCCGACGGCGTGAAGTTCGTGCAGAAGGAGGACGTCGTACCGGCCGCCGCCGACCGGACCGTCTTCAAGCTGGCGCCGGCGGTGGCGCTGCTGCCCTACCTGGTGGCGATGCTGGTCATCCCGCTCGGCCCGGGCATCGTCGGCCAGGACCTCGACCTGAGCCTGTTCTTCGTGCTCGCCGTGATGGGCGTCGGCGTGGTCGGCACCCTGATGGGCGGCTGGTCGAGCGCCAACAAGTTCAGCCTGCTGGGCGGCATCCGCGTCGCGGCGCAGCTGATGGCCTACGAGCTCCCGTTCGTGCTCGCCGCCGCCTCGGTGGCGATGGCCGCGGGCACGCTGTCGCTGGCCGGCATCGTGGCGGCCTGGCAGCCCTGGTGGCTGCTGTGGCAGGGCATCGCGCTCGTGGTCTTCTTCGTCGCCGGACTGGCCGAGCTGCAGCGGCCGCCCTTCGACATGCCGGTCGCCGACGCCGAGATCGTGTTCGGCCCCTACACGGAGTACGGCGGCCTGCGGTTCGCGCTGTTCATCCTCGCGGAGTACGCCGGGATCGTGGTGCTCAGCGCGCTGGTGGCCGTGCTGTTCCTGGGCGGTTGGCACGGACCGTTCGAGGACACCGTCGGGTTCGTCTGGACGCTGGTCAAGACGTTCGCCGTCGCGTTCGTGGTCATCTGGGTGCGGGTGTCCTACCCCCGGATGCGCGAGGACCAGCTCCAGAGACTCGCCTGGCAGGGCCTCGTTCCGCTGGCCCTGCTCCAGCTCGCCGTGACAGCCGTAGGAGTGGTGGTCCAACAGTGAAGATCCCCGGACTGGCCAAGGGCTTGGCGGTCACCTTCCGCCAGATGACCCAGCGCTCGGTGACCGCGCACTACCCCGACGCGATGCCCGAGCTGCCACCTCGCTCGCGCGGCGTGATCGCGCTGATCGAGGAGAACTGCACCTCCTGCATGCTCTGCGCGCGCGAGTGCCCGGCCTGGTGCATCTACATCGACTCCCACAAGGACGTCGTGCCGGCCAGCACCGAGGGGGGCAAGGACAAGACCCGCAACGTGCTGGACCGCTTCGCGATCGACTTCTCACTGTGCATGTACTGCTCGATCTGCATCGAGGCCTGCCCGTTCGACGCACTGCACTGGAGCCCGGAGTTCGAGTACGCCGAGACCGACATCCACGAGCTGACCCACGAGAAGGACCGGCTGCGCGAGTGGATGTGGACCGTGCCTGCGCCGGCCGCGCTCGATGAGCACGCCGAGCCGGCCAAGGAGATCGGGGTCGCCCAGAAGACGGCCCAGAAGACGGCCCAGAAGACGGCCCAGAAGGCGGCCGAGCAGGCGGCCGAGCAGGCGGCCGAGCAGGCGGCCGACCGGGCCGCCGACCGGGCCGCCGAGCAGGAGGGGACGTGACCTGGGTCCAGGTGATCTTCGTGCTGCTGTCCCTGGTGACCCTGGGCTCCGCGCTGCTGGTCGTCACCACCTCCCACCTGGTGCACTCCGCGCTCTGGCTGGTGGTCACCCTCGGTGCGGTGGCCGGCATCTTCCTGGTCCTCGCGGCCGAGTTCGTGGCCTGGGTCCAGGTGCTGATCTACGTCGGCGCCGTCGTCGTGCTGCTGCTGTTCGCGCTGATGCTCACCAAGGCGCCGACCGGACGGCAGGAGGAGCTGACCGCGCGACGGGTGGTGCCCGCGGCCGTGGTCGCGACGCTCGTGGGCCTTCTGCTGGCGGTGACGGTGGTGGCCGGCTTCCGCGACGTACGCCTCGACCTCGACCGGGCCGTCGTCGGTTCGGCCGAGACCACCGGCACGTCGGTGTTCACCCTGTGGGTGCTGCCCTTCGAGGTGCTGAGCGTGCTGCTGCTCGCCGCGCTCGTCGGCGCGATCGTGCTGTCCAGGCTGAGGGGCGGTGACGACGCCTGATGCCGCTCTGGTGGCCGTTGCTCGTCGCGAGCCTGCTCTTCGCGATCGGGGTGTACGGCGCGCTGTCGCGCCGCAACGCCGTGCTGGTGCTGATGGGCGTCGAGCTGATGCTCAACGCCGTCAACCTCAACTTCGTCGCTTTCGACGCCCAGCTCCGCGACGTGCTGCACGGCGGTCAGACGTTCGCGCTGTTCGTCATCGTGATCGCCGCCGCCGAGATCGGGCTGGCCCTGGCCATCGTGCTGCTGGTGTTCCGCACGCACGGGCACATCGAGGTCGACGACCTCCGCGAGCTCGCCGACCGCGACGAGCCCTCGAGGACCGACGCGTGAGCGGGCTGCTGCTGGTCGTGCTCCTGGTGCCGTTCGCGACGGCCGGCCTCGTCCTGGCGACCGGGCACCGCTCCGGCGTCGCGGCCAAGGGCCTCTCCGTGGGCGGCTCCGCCCTCGGGCTGGTCGCGGCCTGGACCCTGGCGATCAGCCGGCTCGGTGACGCCGACCCGCTCGCGCACGTGTTCGCCTCCAGCCGCACGGTGGGACCCCCGATCGAGCTGGCGTCCTACGTTGACCCGCTGTCCGCGGTCATGCTGCTGCTGGCCACGACGGTCGCGTTCCTGGTGCAGGTCTACTCGCTCGGCTACCTCGCGGACGACCCGCGCTACCCGTCGTACGCCGCGCTGGTGTCGGTGTTCACCGGGGCGATGGCGACCGTCGTGACCGCTGACGACCTGTGGGTGCTGCTCGTCGGCTGGGAGCTGATGGGGGCCTGCTCCTACTTCTTGATCGCGCACCACTGGGAGCTGGCCGACGCGCGAGCCGGTGCGGTCAAGGCGTTCCTGATCACTCGGACGGCCGACCTGGGGCTGCTGTTCGCGATCTTCGTGCTGGGGGAGCGGTTCGGGTCCTACCGGATCAGCAAGGTGATGTCCGCGATCGTCGACGGCGCCCCGGCCCGCGACGACCTGTGGCTGCCCGCGGTGCTGGTCGCGGTGGCCGTGATCGGCAAGTCGGCCCAGGTGCCGTTCCACACCTGGCTGCCCGACGCGATGCCGGGTCCGACCCCGATCTCTGCGCTGATCCACGCGGCCACCATGGTTGCGGCCGGTGTCTTCCTGGTCGCCCGGACCTATCCGCTGTTCCTGTCCGCCCCGATCGCGCTGACCCTGCTCGCGCTGGTCGCGGCCGTGACGATGTTCCTGGGCGCCGCCTACGCGCTGTTCACCCACGACCTCAAGCGGGTGCTCGCCTGGTCGACGGTCAGCCAGCTGGCCTACATGTTCGGGGCGCTGTCTGCCGGCGCCTGGTCCGCCGCGGTGCTGCACCTGCTGGCGCACGGGGCCTTCAAGGCGCTGCTGTTCCTGGCCGCCGGGTCGGTGATCCACTCCGTCGGCGGGGCGACCTCGATGGACTCGATGGGCGGATTGCGCGACAAGGTGCCCGACACCTTCGTGACGATGACCCTCGGCTTCGGGGCGCTCGCGGGCGTCGTACCTCTCGTCGGGTTCTTCACCAAGGACGCCGTGATCCACGGGGCCTACGACCAGGCGGTGCACGGGCACCTGGTGTGGCCGTGGGTGGCCTGGCTGATGCTCGCGTCGATGGTGGCGACCGCGGCGCTGACGGTGGCCTACTCCCTGCGCGCCTGGCTGCTGGTGTTCTTCGGTCCCGGACCGGAGGAGTCGGCCGTCCACGATGCCCCTGCCGTGATGCGGGTGCCGCTCGTGGTGCTGGGCGTCCCGACGGTGCTCGGCGGGCTGGTCGTCACCGTGCCCGGGGTCCTCGGGACTCCGCCCGGCCCGGCCGAGGGCGACCTGTTCCACTGGTCGACCTCGGTGCTGATGACGGTCCTGGTCCTGGGCGCGGGTGCGCTCGTGCTCGATCGCTACCGGCGCCGCGGCCGCGATCTGTGGCCGCACCTCGTCGTGCCGCACACCCCCGTCGACCGGCTCTGGGACCTCGGGCTGGTCCGCCCCGTGCGCCGGCTGGCGGTGATCGTGCGGGCCGGTGACCGCGACGTCATCGACGGCTACGCCGACGGCGCTGCCGCCTCGACACGCGGTCTCGGCGGCCTGCTCCGCCGGACCCAGAACGGCAGCGTGCAGAGCTACCTGATGGTGGTCGTGGTGGGTGCCGCCGCGATCGCGGTCGTCGCGGGGGTCCTCGCGTGAGCGCCTGGCTGCTCAACGGGCTGGTCGCGATCCCGTTCGCATTCGCGGTGCTGACCCGGGTCGTCGGCCGACGCGAGGCGCCCGCGGTCGGGCTGGCGGTCGTCGGCGGCGTGGTCACCTTCGGCTGGTCGGTGTGGGCCTGGGTCGACGCGTCCGCTGCGCTCGACGGCAGCCACGTCGACCGGCCGTGGATCGCCGAGATCGGCGTGCACTGGCACCTCGGGCTGGACGGCATCAGCGGACCGCTGGTGCTGATGAGCACGCTGGTCGTCGCGCTCTGCCTGGTCTCCCTGGTGCGTCACGACCCGGGCTGCGGCGGCCGCGCCGACCTCGCGAGCCTGCTGCTGCTGATCGAGGCCGGGGTGCTGGGCAGCTTCCTGGCCCTCGACCTGGTGCTGTTCTTCGCGTTCTTCGAGGTCGCGCTGATCCCGATGTGGTTCGTCATCACCGGCTGGGGCGACCACCACGACGAGCCCGGCCGTCGCCGCGCCGCCACCCGGTTCCTGGTGTTCACGGTGCTGGGCTCCGCCCTGATGCTGGTCGGCTTCCTGGTCGTCCGCTCGGAGGCGGGCACCTTCGACATCGTGCAGATCGCCGCGACCTACCGCCCGTCCGGCGCCGCCGGCGTCACGGGGGCCCTGCTCGTCGCGCTCGGCCTGGCCGTGAAGACCCCGCTGTGGCCGCTGCACATCTGGCTCCCCGACGCGCACTCCAAGGCGCCGACCGTCGGCTCGGTGGTGCTCGCGGCGGTGCTGCTCAAGCTCGGCACCTACGGGTTCGTCCGGTTCTGGCTGCCGGTGGCCGACCCGTCGTGGCGGCTGCTCGCGCCATTCGTCGCCGGGTTCGCCGTGGTCGGGATCGTGTACGCCGCGCTCGCGTGCCTCGCGCAGACCGACCTCAAGCGGCTGATCGCCTACTCCAGCGTCGGACACATGGGCTTCGTCGTGCTCGCCGTGGCGACGTTCACCGTCGGGGGCGTGCAGGCCGCGGTCTACGCGAGCGTCGCGCACGGGCTGATCACCGGGCTGCTGTTCTTCCTGGCCGGGGCGATCAAGGACCGCTACGGCACCGGCGACCTGGCCGGGATCACCGTGCTCTACGGCAAGGTCCCGCGGCTGGCCGCGCTCTTCGCGTTCGCCGCGATGGCCTCGCTCGGTCTCCCCGGGCTGGCCGGGTTCTGGGGCGAGATGCTGGCGATCAGGTCCGCGGTGTACGCCGGGTCCGGGCTGCCGGTTGCGACGTACACGGTGCTGGCGGTGATCGCCGCGCTCGGCGTGATCCTGACGTCGGCGTACTTCCTCCAGCTCCTCCGCGGGATGCTCCAGGGCGCCCCGGCCGCGGTCCGCCCGGTCAACGAGGACGTCGCGTCGATCGAGCTCGTCACCGCCGAGGTCGATCCCGGCACCGCGATGGCCGGCCCGCTGCGCGCCGACGTCGACCGGATGGAGTGGCTGACCTGGTCGCCGCTGGTCGTCCTCACCCTGCTGCTCGGGGTCGCCCCGGGCCTGCTGCTCGGGCCGGTCAGCACCGCCGCCGAGGCGTTCTTCGGGGGCCTGGGATGACGCCGCAGGACATCGACTGGGGTGCCGTCGCCGCGCCGCTGGTGCTCGCTGTCGGCGCTCTCGTCGTGCTCGTGACGGACGCGTTCGCCGGGCCGCCGCGCAGCCGCCGGGCGGCGCTGGTGCCGGCCACCCTGACCGTCGTCACGGTGCTGGTGGCCGCCGGGTTCGCCGTGCGGCTCTGGGACCAGACGCGGTCGACCTTCTGCATCGTCCGGCCGCTCGACGGACCGGCGCCCTGCTCGTTCGTCGTGGACCGCTTCACGCTCGTGTTCTGGGCGATCACGCTCTTCGGCACAGCGGTGGTCGCCCTGATCGGGACGGTGGCCGTCGCCGAGGGTCGGACACCGCTGGGGGAGTGGAACTTCCTGCTGCTCTGCTCCGCGACCGGCGCCCTGACCCTGGCCGGTTCCCGCGACCTGGTCACGCTGGTCGTCGCGCTCGAGGTGGTCTCGCTGCCCGCCTTCGCGATGACCGGCCTGCGCGGCGGCGACGCCAAGGCGGCCGAGGCGGCGGTGAAGTTCTTCCTGGTCTCGGTGATCTCCACGGCCGTGATGCTGATGGGCGTCTCCCTTGTCTACGGCGCGACGGGGTCGGTGTTCCTGCAGCAGGTCGACAGCGCCCTCGCCGGAGGCATCGAGGCCCGGCAGGTCGCGGTCGCCGGCACGCTGCTGACCGTTGTCGGCCTGGCCTTCAAGGTCGCGGCCGTCCCGTTCCACATGTGGGTGCCCGACACCTACGTCGGCGCGCCGGTCGCCGTCGCGGCGTACCTCTCGGTCGTCTCGAAGGCGGCCGGCTTCGCCGGGCTGATCCTGGTGCTGACCTACGGGCTGCGCTCGTTCGCGGACGTCTGGGCGCCGGTCGTCGCCGTGCTGGCCGCGCTGACCATGACGGTGGGCAACGTGCTCGCCCTCCGGCAGCGGCACGCTATCCGGCTGCTGGCCTGGTCGTCGGTGGCGCAGGCGGGCTACATCCTGGTGCCCTTCGCGGCGGCCGCGTCGAGCGGGCGAGCCGTCGGGGCGTCGATGGGCTACCTCGCGATCTACGCCGTCGTGAACCTCTCCGCGTTCGCGGTCGCCGCTGTGGTGGGCACCCGCTACCCGGCCCAGCGGCTGACCGACTACCGCGGGCTGGTGCGCGACGAGCCGGGCGCCGGCTGGCCGCTGGCGTTCGCGCTGGTCGCGCTGGCCGGGCTGCCTCCCGGCGTGGTCGGCCTGTTGGCCAAGGTCGTGGTGCTGGACGCGGTGGCCGGTCACGCCACGTGGCTGGCCGTCGTGATGGCCGTCAACGTCGCGATCGGGCTCGTCTACTACGCCCGCTGGCTGGCGGAGCTGTTCCGGCCCGGTGAGGTGGAGGGCGCCTCGCGCTACGACGTGCCCAACGGAGTCGGGGTGGCCATCGGCATGACCTTCACGGCCGGCCTGGTGTTCTCCGTCTTCCCGGGCTGGCTGCTCGACCCGGTGCTCGCCGCACTCGGATAGTGCCGAGCCCGGTGCTTGAGAAGTTGGCCGCGTGGTACAGGCTTCAGGAGACCGCCGAGGAGAGGAACCGCGATGAGCCGCACGCCCCGTCACGACATCGATGAGAGCAAGCTGGAGGTCCACGACCAGAAGCACGCCGCGGCCGGAGTGACGGCGGTGGCCGTGTCGATGAAGATGGCGCTCGAGCAGATGGGGCCCGTCCGGACCGCGCGCACCCTCCTCAAGCTCAACCAGACGGACGGCTTCGACTGCATGTCCTGCGCGTGGCCGGATCCCGACCACCGGCACACGGCGGAGTTCTGCGAGAACGGCGCCAAGGCGGTCTCCGAGGAGGCCACCAAGGCCCGGGTCGGTGCGGAGTTCTTCGCAGAGCACTCGCTGGCGGCTCTCGAGGACCGCACGGACTACTGGCTCGGCAAGCAGGGCCGGATCGTCGGCCCGATGGTGCTCCGCGAGGGCGGCACGCACTACGAGCCGATCTCGTGGGAGGACGCCTTCGCCAAGATCGGCGAGCACCTGCGCGGGCTCGACCACCCGGACCAGGCGGTGTTCTACACCTCGGGCCGCGCGTCCAACGAGGCCGCGTTCTCCTACCAGCTCTTCGCCCGCGCCTACGGCACGAACAACATGCCGGACTGCTCGAACATGTGCCACGAGTCCACCTCGGTGGCGCTGGCCGAGGTCATCGGGATCGGCAAGGCGAGCGTGACCTACCAGGACGTCCTGGACGCCAAGCTGATCGTGATCATGGGCCAGAACCCCGGCACCAACCACCCGCGGATGCTGACCGCCCTGGAGGAGGCCAAGCAGAACGGCGCCCGGATCCTGGCGATCAACCCGCTGCACGAGGCCGGCCTGACCAAGTTCAACAACCCGCAGACCCCCCGGGGCGTCAGCGGCGTCGGCACCGACCTCGAGGACCTGCACCTGCCGATCCGGATCAACGGGGACCTCGCGCTGATGCAGGCGATCGGCTCCCTGCTGCTGGAGTGGGGCTGCGTCGACCACGACTTCGTCGACCGGCACACCACCGGGTTCGAGGAGTGGGCCGAGCACGTCCGCGCCGTGGACTGGGCGGCTGTCGAGGCCGCCACCGGTCTCTCGAGGGCCCTGATCACCGAGGCCGCGGAGATGTTCCGCGACTCCGACGCGACCGTCATCTGCTGGGCGATGGGGATCACCCAGCACCGCAACGCGGTCGCCACCATCAAGGAGATCAGCAACGTCGCGTTCCTGCAGGGCAACATCGGCAAGCCCGGCGCCGGGCTGTTCCCGGTCCGCGGGCACTCCAACGTGCAGGGCGACCGCACGATGGGCATCTGGGAGAGGCCGCCGAGCCACTTCCTGGACGCGATCCAGAAGGAGTTCGGCTTCGACCCACCGCGCGAGCACGGCTTCGACACGGTCGAGTCGATCCGCCGGCTCCGCGACGGCGACGCCCGGGTGTTCGTCGCCCTCGGCGGCAACTTCGTGTCCGCCACCCCGGACACGCACGTGACCGAGAAGGCGATGCGTCGCGCCGACCTGACCGTGCACATCTCCACCAAGCTCAACCGCTCGCACGTCGTGCACGGCCGGGAGGCGCTGATCCTCCCCACCCTGGGCCGCACCGAGAAGGACCGCACCGGTGGCCGCACCCAGCGGATCACCGTCGAGGACTCGGTCTGCGCCGTGCACGCCTCACAGGGCCCCCTCGAGCCGGCCAGCCCGCACCTGCGGTCCGAGGTCGACATCGTGTGCTCCATGGCCGCCGCCACTCTCGGCGACCGTCACGACCTGCCCTGGGCCGCGTTCCGGTCCGACTACACCGAGATCCGCAAGCGGATCGCGCGCGTCGTACCCGGCTGCGAGGCGTACGGCGAGAAGGTCGACCGGCCCGGAGGGTTCGTGCTGCCGCACCCGCCCCGGGACAGCCGCGCGTTCCCGACCGAGTCCGGCAAGGCGGTCTTCACCGTCAGCCCGATCGACGTGCTGCATGTGCCCGAGGGCCGGCTGCTGCTGCAGACGCTGCGCTCGCACGACCAGTTCAACACCACGATCTACGGTCTCGACGACCGCTACCGCGGGATCAAGAACGGCCGCCGGGTGGTGTTCGTGCACCCGCTCGACATCGCCGGGCTCGGCCTCGACCCGGACCAGATGGTCGACCTGGTCAGCGAGTGGACCGACGGTTCCGAGAGGAGCGCGGCGTCGTTCCGGGTCGTGCCCTACGACCAGCCGCGGGGCTGTGCGGCGGCGTACTACCCGGAGACCAACCCGCTGATCCCGCTCGACTCCACCGCGGTCGGGAGCAACTGCCCGACGTCCAAGGCCGTCATCGTGCGCCTCGAGCCCTGCCAGGCGGCCCACGAGACCTCGACCGGAGCCGGCGGTGCGCAGGGCCAGGACGAGGGGCATAAGTCGCGGGTGGAGCCGACCCACCTGAGCTGACCCGTCCGGAGGGCCCCCGGTGACGAACACCGGGGGCAACCGCGCTCCCTCCTCCGTGAAAGCTGGTCCGTCCATGCCCCGCGTGACGTCTCGTCCCCGTCGGCTCGTGGCCGGCATCGCCACCGTCGCCGCCCTCTCCGTGAGCCTCACCGCCTGCGGTTCGTCGGCACCGGAGCCGGTCGCCTCCATCGACGCCCTGAGCGGACGCACGACCGCGATCAAGCTGGACGCGGGCTTCGCCAAGGCGCTGAAGTCGCTCAAGCTCACGCCGGGCGTGACGGGCAGGGCCAAGCTCAAGGCCGGCTCGCTGATCTTCCCGATCACCGGTGGCAACGTGACCGTGTTCAAGCAGGGCGAGGTCTCGCCCTACGTCATCGGCCAGATCCAGCACGAGGGATCGGGCCTGTCGCTCAAGGGCGGCGGCACCACGGTCCGGCTCTCGAACTTCAACGTCGACCCCGGGGTCTCCCGCGTCTACGGCGACGTGGCCGTCAACGGCAAGACCGCCGTCTCCGACGCGTTCCTGTTCAAGCTTGACGGGCGCACGCTCAAGCCGCTGTCCACCTCGGGCAGCACCGCCGTGCTCCAGGGCACGAAGGTGGAGATCTCCGGTGTCGCGGCGCCCCTGCTGAACAAGACGTTCAAGACCAAGGCGGTCAAGGCCGGCCTGCTCGTCGGGATCGCCAGGATCACCGTCAACACCAAGTAGGACCGGCCGAGACCGACGCTCAGCGGTAGTTGGTGAATCGTACCCGCGTGAACGGCCATCGTTGGCAACGAACGGAAATGCTGTCTGACCTGCGGGAATGCGTTGACAACGGTTGGTCGTGGTCGAGCGTCTTGCGGACTTTTGCGGACTCGCTCGGCGTCGACCGGAGCCGCGGCCTTGTCCTGCGCTTCGTCCAGCGCGGCCGAGATCTCTGGGTGAAGGGCAGCGGCCAGCGACCAGGTCTTGGGCCCGTTGACGGTGACCTCGACGAACCGCAGCGCGTTCGCGTCGTCGCGGACCCGACCCTTCGTGCGACCGGTTGCGACGTCGATGCCGGCGACCCATTGCTCGTATGTGTCGCCGTCCATGGAACCGGCGTCCTCGACACGGTCCAGGGCCGCGGTGAGTCGCTCGGCTACTCCGGTGCCTTCACCGAGGTAGTAGTCGTCAGCGCGGGACCGATCGCGCTCGACATAGGCGCGGGCAGCCTTCGCTGCACCGCGGTAGAACTTCACTCCGCCATGCACCCACACCACCCGCCTCAACGACGTCCGTCGATACCCAACGGACCCCTAGAAATGCCGCGTGGGCCGCCCGACCACGGGCGACCCATCTACGAAGATTCGTAGCATGCGTGCCGCTCGGAAAGGAAGGGAATGCGAGAGCAGGACGGCAGGTATCAGGAGGGGATTCCGGGGACCGTCGATGGTCAATGAGCGTCAACCATTCGAGGGAACTGGTGGCGATGTCGGCGATCAGAGGCGCCTAGTAGGCGTTGGCGAAGCGAGGAGCCGCAGGGGGCACCCGGGGTTGGCTGCCCGGCACGCTTGGCCGCTGTCACCTCGGTGCGCCAGCCCTCGAGGCTCTCCGGTTCGGTCGCTTGGTCCCACCAAGCTTGGGAGGGGTCTCGAACCCTCATTTGAGGTCAGGCCCTAGTCGTGTCGCTCTACCCTCACCGCAGGTCAGAGGAACCTGTTTGGGCCGTCTGCGTGGCCGCGTCGCTTGAGGAGAGGACGTACGCAAGCCGCGCTCACATAGGGACTGCGGTCTCTCCGGATTCGGGTCGTGGGGTCCGGCAGCGCCGAATCAGAATGAGGTCCCAGACTTGGACACCGAGAAAGACCGCGAGTCCGGCCCATACGACTGGGCGTGGCGCGCCGCCGATGGTGAAGATGAACAGGAAGACCCATGCTCCGGCGAGTGCTGTAAGGATCAGGGGCAGTGGGTTGCGGTGGCGTCGGTAGGTGAGCGCACTGCCCACGACGGTGAGGATGATGGTGGCGACGAGGAGGGGTTTGAGGGTCGCGTCCCTGGTCAGGAAGGTCGCTCCCACCGCGGAGGCGAGCGAGAGCGCGGCCGTGAATCCTAGACAGCAAATTGTCGTGAAGGCTGCTGCTACGGCGCCGGCACGGGGTAGCGACCGCTGCCACAATGGGATCTGCCCCGCAGAGGGTGCGCCCGGGTTGCCCCGAGCTTGTGGGCTCATGATGACGCTTCCTTCACCTGTCGGTCCCCCACAAAGAGACGCGCACTGAGACCGTTGCTCGTTTCTGATCGGGACGTCGGAGCTGCCTCATCGAGGCCTGCTGTCGGACTTGGAGCGAGATCGCGGCGTGCCGCGAGCCCGGGTGCCTGATGCGAGAAGCGTGACGGCCGCTGTGCCGGCGACGAGGAGACCAGCAACGAGGACGACGGCGGTCTGGTGGGTGCTCAACCAGGTCAAGACCTGCGCGGACAGCGCGGAGACGCCGCCGTCGGAGGGCTGTGTTGCGCCGAGCAGCGGCGGCAGCCAGTAGTAGAGGAGGTAGAGGCCGCTGAGAGCGAGCAGCCCGCCGGCGATGCGGGAGGCGTACGGCGCGGTAGCGCGCAGGCTTCGTGCCAGGGCGGTGGCGGCTCCGGCCGCGAGCAGGGCGAGGCTCACTAGTAGCAGGGTCGATCCGGCGGCGTAGGCGGTGAACACCGCAAGCACCCCGATCCAGGTGGTGGCGGACGCCTGGGTGACCACGGCGAGCAGGACCGCCAGGGTGCAGGATGCCGACGCGACGGCGTAGCCGGAGCCGAAGGCGATCAGTCGTCGGGTGCCGGTGACGTGAGTGGGGTCCGGTTGGAGCCCCGGCAGCCGGAGCGTGGGGTGCCAGCCGGCGAGCATCGCGAGACCGATCAGGGCGAGGCCGGCGCCGAGGGCGACGGCGAGCCAGGGGACGAGGGTGATGACTGAGCGGACAACCAGTGTGAGCAGCAGCCCGATGATGGTGAAGGTGCCGGTGAACCCCATGGCCAGGGCGAGACCGTTGCGCAATCCGGCGCTGAGTCGGGCCAATGGACCTGGCCTGGTGCCGGACTTGTCGGTCGTGTCGATGCCGCCGGACGTGGCGGTTAGGACCGCTGGGAGCAGGCCGAACCCGCATGGGTTGACGGGCGCGAGCAGCCCGGCGCCGAATGCGAGAGCTAGAAGGCCGCTCACGTGGCACCGGCCTCAGCCAGGGCAGTGCGCAGCTTGGAGGTGGTGGGGTGGACGACGCGGTCGACCTCGGCACCGGAGGCGTCGAGCACGATCGCCGTGGAGAGTTGGGTGACCTTGAACGCGACCGCCAGTGTGGCGTCGGTGTCGAGGGTGAAGGCAAGACTCTCAGCACCGTTATCGGACAGGAAGTTCCGAACCACCGCCTCGGACTCGCTGGGGTCGATGTCGACTGCGACATAGCTGACGCTGGGGATGCTGGATTGGTTCTCTGCGAGAGCGTGGGCGCCTGAACCGCAGGTCACGCATGAGGCAGCGAAGAAGAACACCACACTGGGCTTGCCATTAGGTATTGCGACCTTCTCACCAGACAACGTGGAGGCGGTGAATGCGGTCGTGGCGTTGCTGGAGCCGGCAGTCGACGACCCAGCACCCAGTTGGGCGCTCGGTTGGGAGCCGAACGCGGCGTAGGCGACCGCCACCATCAGAAGGGTGACGACGATGGCACCAACTGCACCCAGCCGGCGTCGCGATGACCGGTCGTCGGGCCCCGGACCGGAGGTCGGCGGTGAGGGGGTGGGCGGTGAGGTGGTGGTCATGAGTGGTTGTCCTGTCACTCTCGCAGTGAGGTGTCGGAGGAATCGTGACTGCTGGACAGGTTCTCTGAACAGCAGTGGTCGCGCGACGGGGAGGTAGGCGGTGCGTTCTTGACTTGGCGGCTGCGTGCGTCGCGTCTGATCACCCAGAGGACGAAGACGGCGGCTCCGGCGAGCATCAGCACACCCCCGGTCAGCCCGCCGAGCACGGCACCGCTGCCAGCGGTCACACCGGCCGCTAGGAGCAGGGGCAGAGCGCAGCAAGCAATCGGCAGGGCCAGGAGGCCGAGCCACCACGCGGACGGGCCTCGTGGCGCTCCCTGGTCCACCGGCATGGTGGGGTCATCGTGCGCGTGCGCGTGCGCGTGCTCTTGGTCGATGTGCGACGTGACGTGGTCTGTCATGGGGGTTCCTTCAGCGGGACATCTGGGTGGGTGTGGGGTGTCGCGGCCGGTCGGGCCTGGTGTCAGAGCATGGAGCCGAGGTCTGAGCCGACCGTGGGGTAGGTGGCGGTCATGGATTTCAGCTGTCGGGTGGTCAGGTCGAGCTTGATGGCGAGGGCGAGGAAGTTGATCAGTTCGCCGTACTCGGGGCCCAGTAGGTGCGCTCCGACGACCCGGTCGGTGGTTTTGTTGATGAGGATCTTGGCGGCGGCGGTGGTCTCGCCGATGCGGTAGTTGGAGTACCAGCCGCTGGTGTCGTTGTAGCGGACATCGACATCGATGCCTTGGTCCCGTGCTTCTTGTTCGAGCATCCCCACGCGGGCGAGTTCGGGGATGGTGAACACTGCGGTCGGGACACCGGCGTAGTC
This sequence comes from Nocardioidaceae bacterium, assembly GCA_039915665.1. Lineage (GTDB taxonomy): Bacteria > Actinomycetota > Actinomycetes > Propionibacteriales > Nocardioidaceae > Nocardioides_B. Next base: position 176 of record JBDSMW010000054.1, on the reverse strand, counting down.
CGGGACGGTCGTGGTGGCGTTGAGCATGTTGGACGCGGCGACCTTGCCCTCGAAGACCGCAACCGGGGTCAGCGGCATCCCGGGGGTGTTCGCTGAGTCGCCGGCGGCGTAGACCGCCGGGTTCGAGGTGCATTGCAGGTGAGCGGCGACGTGTACGCCGTGTTCGTCCCACTCGA
>JBDSMW010000164.1:0-40078 GCA_039915665.1 Nocardioidaceae bacterium | reverse complement strand
TACCTGGTGGTCGACTACAAGACCAACTGGCTCGGTGGCCCGCTCGGCGAGGACGGACCGGTGCTGACGTCCGACGACTACCGGCCGGAGGCCCTGGACGCGGCGATGGGTCATTCTGACTACCCGCTGCAGGCCCTGCTGTACGCCGTGGTGCTGCACCGGTTCCTGCGCTGGCGGCAGCCCGGCTACGACCCGGCGCTACACCTCGGCGGTGTGCTCTACCTCTACCTGCGCGGCATGTGCGGACCCACTACACCGCTGGTCGACGGCCAGCCGTGTGGAGTGTTCGCGTGGCAGCCGCCGACGGCGCTGGTCGAAGAACTGTCCGACCTCCTGGATGGCGCGGTGCCGGCATGACGGAGCTGTTCGAACCCGCCGACGCGAGCGACCGGCGGCTCGCGCTCGGCGCGACGGGGCTGCTGCGGGTGTTCAACGAGGCCGGTGTGCTGACCGCGGCCGACGTGCACGTCGCGTCGCGGGTCGGCCGGCTGGCGGGGGAGGCCGACGAGTCGGTGCTGCTCGCCACGGCGCTGGCGACCCGCGCCGTACGCCACGGGTCGGTGGGGGTCGACCTCACCTCCGTCGCCGAGGTCGCCCCTGAGCTTCCGTGGCCCTCGGTCGCTTCCTGGGTCGACGCCGTGGCGGACAGCCCGCTGGTCTCGCAGGGCGTGCTGCGGCACGAGTTCGGTCTGCTCTACCTCGACCGCTACTGGAGCCAGGAGGGTCAGCTCTGCCGCGACCTGCAGGAACGGCTCGCCGTGGCCCCGCCGGTCGTCGACACGTCCGCCCTCGACGCCGCCCTGCTGCGGGTCTTCCCCGGCCCGACGTACGACGAGCAGCGGACCGCCTCCCGCCGAGCGGCGTCACAGGGCACGACCGTGCTGACCGGGGGACCGGGCACCGGCAAGACCACCACCGTCGCCGGCCTGCTCGCCGTCCTCGCCGAGCAGCGCGAGCTCGCAGGGCTGCCCCCGTTGCGGATCGCGCTGACCGCCCCGACCGGCAAGGCCTCCGCACGGCTGCAGGGTGCGGTCGCGACGGCCACCGGCACGCTGGAGGCGGAGGACCAGGCCCGGCTGGGCGACCTGCAGGCGGTCACGCTGCACCGGCTGCTCGGCACCCGCCGCGACAACGGCACGCGCTTCCGGCACCACCGGGGCAATCGGCTGCCGCACGACGTGGTGGTCGTCGACGAGTCCTCGATGGTGTCGCTGACGATGATGACCCGGCTCGTGGAGGCCGTGCGCCCGGACTCCCGGCTGATCCTGGTCGGCGACCCAGACCAGCTCGCCTCGGTCGAGGCCGGTGCCGTTCTTGCGGACCTGGTGGCCGGGCTGTCCGGCCGCGCCGAGAGCCCGGTCGCCCACCTGGACACCACGCACCGCTACGGAGCCGGCATCGGTGACCTGGCGGCCGCACTCCGGGCCGGTTCGCCCGATCTCGTGCTGGAGGTGCTCCGTTCGGGAGCCGAGGGCGTCGAGTTCGTGGAGACCGGCGACGCCGCGGCGCACCTGCGCCCCGACCTGGTGCAGACGGCCGTCGCCCTGCGCCAGCACGCCGAGGCCGGTCGCCGTGACGAGGCGGTGGCCGCGTTGGACCGGCACCGGTTGCTGTGCGCGCACCGGGACGGACCGTTCGGCGTGCAGCACTGGAACCGGCAGATCGAGCACTGGCTGTCGGAGGTGACGGGTGACCCGCTCTACGAGCCGATGTACGTCGGACGTCCCCTGCTGGTCACCGCGAACGACTACGGCCTCGGCGTCTACAACGGCGACGCAGGCGTGGTCGTCGGCGGCGAGGACGGTCCGCGCGCGGTCATCGCCGGGTCGCACGGGCTCGTCGACTTCGCCACCAGCCGGATGAGCGACGTCGAGACCATGTTCGCGACCACGATCCACAAGTCCCAGGGCAGCCAGGCCCAGGAGGTCACGGTCCTGCTCCCGCCGCCGGAGTCACGTCTCCTGACGCGGGAGCTGTTCTACACCGCGGTGACCCGGGCCATGCAGCACGTGCGGGTCGTCGGCACGGAGGAGTCGGTTCGGGCCGCCGTCGACCGCCGGGCGCAGCGCGCGAGCGGGCTGCGGCACCGGCTCACCAGCTAGTCGCAGTTGTCGCAGATCCCGGTGGAGGGAATCGCCATGTAGCAGCGCGGGCAGATGTTCACGACCGGCTCAGGTTTCACGACGCGCTTCTTGGGCGCGGGCTTGGCCGCTGCGGCCTTGGTCGTCGAGGCCTTGCTCGGCGCGGCCTTCGGTGAGGCGGTCTTCGCGGCTGCGGCCTTGGTCGGGGCTGCGGCGCGGGTGCGTGCCGTGACGACGGGCGGCTCCTCGACGACGACGTCGAAGCCGATCTCGCGGAGCGTCTCCGCGACGCCTTCTTGACCGTCGGGGAGCTCGTCCTTGGTCACGGGTCGTCCAGTGGCCTCGACGTGGGCCAGGCCGAGGATCGCGGCTGCGTCGTACTCCCCGCCCTGGTGCCACAGCGTCGACCCGTGCACGCCCCGAAAACCGAAGCGGGCCACGAAGTCACGGGATTCGAGATGGTCGCACTGCCGGATCGCGGCGAGGACGTGCGAGCGGTTCACGAGGTTCCAGTCGGGCATCCCACAAATCTACGACACGCCCGTTCCGGGTCGACCGCCGCCTCGATCCCGCCGAGTGCGCGAAACTGTCGGTGCCCGCCGATAGATTCCTCTTCTTGGTGGGGTCGAGCACGGGGGATCAAGTTGAGCGAGTTCGCAGGTTTTGACCTGGACAGGAGTACGGCGCGGGCCTGGGGATCCTTCCAGTCCCGGTTGGCCGACCACGTCGCAGCGATGGAGGACGACGACGTCCTGTTCGTGGAGGCGGAGGCCTCGGGGGAGGAGGACGAGGGCTGCGCGCCCTACGTCCAGTTCTGCGCCTGGGGCGAGGACCTCGTGCGCTGCGAGCTGTCGAGCAACACCTACCTCGCTGACGAGCACGTTCTCGACGCGGCCGCCGCCGCTGCGCTCGAGGCGCTGGGCTGGTCGGGCCCGACGCGGGGGGAGGACGACGCGCCGGACGAGGGCTCGACCAACTTCTTCCTCGACCTCGAGCGCAACCATGCGGACCGGCTCGCAGTGATGACGGTGCGGGCGTTCCGGGACGTGTTCGGCGTCGCCCACCCGGCCTTCCTCTCCTCCGACAAGCTCGCCGTCACGGAGGTACAGGAGCGCCCGGGCGCCGACGAGGGAGAGGTCGACGACGTCCCGCTCGCGATCCACCCCGAGGACCGGGAGCACCTGCAGTCGCTGGTGGACCAGGCCCTGGTCCCGGTGTTCGGGCACCTTCCGGAGCACGACGAGGACGACGACGTACCGGTGGCCAACGGCAGCGGTCTCGTCTGGGTCCGCGTCCTGGAGGACGCACCGGTCGTGCACCTCTTCTCGGCGCTGGTGTGCGACGTCACGGACCTCGACCGAGCCGCCTTCGAGGTCGCTGTGCTGAACCGAGACGTGCAGTTCCTCAAGTTCGTGCTGGTCGAGGACACCGTGATGGCGCACCTGTACCTCCCGGCGTTGCCGTTCGCGCCGCTGCACCTGCGGGCGATGCTCGACCTGATGTCCCTGACCGTGGACCGGGTCGATGACGACCTCGCCACCCGTGTAGGAGGACGTCGGGCCTTCGACACGTCCCCGACGGACGAGGAGACGGCCGCTACCGAGGAGCCCACCCACCCCGCGATGCGGACCCTGCTGGAGCTGGACGCCGGAGCACCTGGCTCGGTGGACCCCGAGCTGGCGGCCTCGATCTGCGGGCAGGACCGCGAGCTTCTCCTCGACCTCATCCGGGAGAACGGTGAGCAGGAGCGATCCTGGCGTGACGCTCGCGACGAGGCGGTCCTCGACGGGGATCGCGACGACGTCGCCGGCGTGTGCGAACGCGAGACCGAGCAGGCGGAGCGGATGACGGACCTCCTGCGGCGGGCGCTGCGTATCGTCGTCGAGCGAGAGGCCGGTCGGAACTCGGAGCGCCCGGGCTACGACTCCGGACGTGGCCCACGGCCCCTGCGGAGGCGGTCGCGCGACGAGGTGCTCCCCGGCCTCGACGGTCGCGAGCCCGGGCTGTTCGAGCAGTGAGCCGCTCGGACCCGACGACATCCTCTTCAGCGGCCAACGGATCTCCGCCCACGACAAGGACCACGAGATCGACCTCGGCATCGCCTTCGCGGACGGTGGGATCGTCATCGTCGAGGTCAAGGGCAGCCAGGTGTGGTGCGAGGACGGCGACTGGTGGATCGATCGCCGGGGCAGGCGCACCCGCATCCATCCCGTCAGGCAGGCCCGCGAGGCGCGGTACGCCCTTCGGTCCTGGCTCGACCAGGATCCGCGCTGGGGGAGGCGCACGGACATCCGCTGGGGACATGCGGTGGTGCTGGCGTACACCGACGTCGACGACGAGTTCGCGACGCTGGACGCCCAGAGATGGCAGGTGGCAGGGCGCGACGACCTGGCTGACCTCGCCGGCTTCCTGCGCAATGTCGTGCTGGGTCAGACCAACGGCAAACGGTTGCTCAGCCACGACGACCTGCACGCGTTGCGCGACGTGCTCAACGGTCGCGGGCTCCCGCAGCGGGACCTGATCGGCGCCGCCGCCGAGCGAGAGGACGAGATCGAGCGGCTCAGCGCCCAGCAGGCGGTCATCCTCGGCGCAGCGAGGCAGCTCAACCGGGTCGAGATCCGCGGGGGCGCAGGCAGCGGCAAGACCTGGCTCGCGGTCGAGCAGGCGCGACGGCTCAGCCGCGAGGGACAGCGGGTGGCGCTGACGTGCTACTCCCGAGGACTCGCTGCGTGGTTGGAGCGCAGGGTCGCGGCGCTTCCCCGCAAGGAGCGTCCGGCGTACGTCGGCACGTTCCACAACCTGGGCGTCGAGTGGGGAGCCCCGACCGGCCGTGAGGACGACAGCGACTTCTGGGAGGTCGAGCTGCCCGAGCTGATGGTGGGACTCGGTGCAGCCCAACCCGTCGGCAAGCTGTTCGACGCGATCGTGGTCGACGAGGCCCAGGACTTCGCCGACCTGTGGTGGCCAGCGGCTCTGGCCGCGCTCAAGGACGACGAGTCGGGGGGTCTCTACGTCTTCTCAGACGAGGGCCAACGGGTGTTCTCCCGCTTCGGTGGGCCGCCCGCCGGCCCGGTCCCGCTCGTCCTCGACCAGAACCTTCGCAACACGCGTCAGATAGCCGAGAGCTTCTCCGCGCTGGCCCCGATCCGGATGCGCCTCGGTGACGTCGACGGCCCGGAGATCTCCTTCGTGGAGTGCGGCGCTCACGAGGCACTCGATGTCGCCGAGGACCAGGTCGACGTGCTGCTCGGCGCGGGGTGGCGACCCGAGGACGTCGCGCTCCTCACCACCGGGTCACGGCACCCGGAGCAGAAGGCACTCCAGGAAGCCGGACCGTCGCACTACTGGGACACGTTCTGGCACCAGGAGCAGGTCTTCTACGGACACGTGCTCGGCTTCAAGGGTCTCGAACGGCCCGCAGTCATCCTTGCCCTCAACGAGAGAGAGCCGGCCGAACGGTCGAGGGAGCGGCTGTACGTCGGCTTGTCCCGCGCCCGCGACCAGCTCATCGTCGTGGGAGACCCCGCGTTCGTCGAGGAGGTCGGCGGATCCGCCGTGCTCCGGCACCTCCGGCCCCGCTGAGGTGCGGGTCAGCCCAGGGTGACGACGTAGGCGTCGTGGTCGGAGAGCCCGCGCTCTCGCATCCCGCCATCGCATGGTTGAAGTCGCCGCCCCAGACCGTCGCGCCCAGGATCGAGCTGCAGTAGGTGGTCCCGCCGACCGTGGCCAGCGCGCTGGCCGGATGCGGGTCGGGTCGAGGTACCAAGGGCTCTCGGGAGTAGACGCCGGCCCAGGCTCGACGCGCGGTCATGTCTGCTGCGGTCTGGTGCCCGCAGTAGGAGAGCAGCCGTAGGTAGCGGCGTACCTCGGTGAGGAGGAGCACGTCGCAGTCCAGCTCGTCCAGCAGCCGCGCGTGGGAGTCGCCCCATCGTCCCTCGAGGTTCCAGGTCCCGATGCGCGTCATCCCTTCGGGGTGACCGGCTCGCCGCACGTCGGACACTGGATCTCGTCGACCGGCTCGGACGACGCACCCTCGTTGCCGCAGTACTCGCAGACCCAGTCCATGGTCACCTCCTCGAGGCACATCGTGGCACGTCCGGCAGGATGGCCAGATGGTCAGCGAGGAGCAGCACGGAGTCGTCTTTCCTGCGGACGAGAGCGGGCAGCGCAGCACCACGGCGGTCGGGCGCGCGGTGCTGGCCGACGCGCTCGCGCCGGTCGACGCAGTCGGGTCCCGGGCGGCGGCCCAGGAGACCGGGTGGCGCTCGTCGTACCTCGTGCACTTCCGCCGGGCCCTCGAGGCAGGCCTGGGCTCACGTCCTGATGCGTTGGCGATCGCGGACGCCGGCCTGATGTCGCTGCACGACCGGATGACGGTGCGAGTGGACGGGGACGAGCGACCGATCGGGGAGTGGTTTCGACAGGCTCAACCAACGAAGCCGGCGCTCGAGCAGCTCGAGGTCCACGGCACCGGCGAGGCCGAGCGCGAGCTGACGCTGCCGTACCACGGTGAGCGGCTCCGCGGAGAAGGGGTACGGCGTCGCGTAGAGGCCTGGGTCACCGAGGGGATAGCGGAGCCGAGCCTGGCCGAGGCCGTCGACGCCGTGCTCGCCAACCCGGACTGGCTGCGCCTGGAGGGCCAGACGGTCGCGGTGCTCGGTGCCGCCGCGGAGATGGGGCCGTTGCCGTCCCTGCTGCGCTGGGGCGCCCGGGTGGCGGCGGTCGACCTGGCTCGGCCGGCGATCTGGGACCGGGTGCTGAAGCAGGCCCACGACGGCGCAGGCACGGTCGTCGTGCCCCATCCGGCCGGCGCCCCGGGCCAGCCGGGCGTGGACCTGTTGGCCGACGGGCCGGCGGTCGCGAACTGGCTCGAGACGCAGCCGGGCCGACTGGTCGTGGGCAACTACGTGTACGCCGACGGCGCCACCAACGTGCGCGTCTCGATGGCGGTCGACGCGCTGAGTCGACGTCTGATCGGCGAGCAGGACGACGTGGCGCTCGCCTTCTTGGCCACCCCGACCGACGTGTTCGCCGTCCCGGGCGAGGCGGTGGCGCAGTCGTCCAGCCGGTACGACGGGCGGTCCGCCCGGTCCAGGTGGATGGGGCGGCCGCTGCGCACGGTGTCGGGAGGGCGGCTGCTGCGCCGGCAGTACGTCCCGGGCGTCGCACCTGGTGTCAACGACAGCCTGGTCCCGCAGCAGGGACCTAACTACGCCCTGGCCAAGCGGCTGCAGCGGTGGCGGGCGACGGTCGCCCGCGACGCCGGAGCGACCGTCTCGATGAACGTCGCGCCGCCGACCCGGACCCGATCGGTCGTGAAGAACCGCGCCCTTGCCGCGGCCTACGCCGGGGCGCACCGCTTCGGCGTCGAGGTCTTCGAACCGGCGACGGCGAACGTGCTGATGGCCGCGCTGCTGGTCCACGACCTGCACACCGGCGGCGGACCGGCGCACGACGAGCCCTGGCAGGACGAGGCCTTCGCGGCCGTGCACGGCGGGCTGTGGCGCACGCCGTACGCACCGCGCAGCGCACTCGGCCTCGCCGCCGTCCTGGGGTACGGCGCAGCTCGCGGCTGACCCGCCACCGCCGCCCGGTCGTCCGGTTGAGGGCGCGGTGGGGCGCTCTCTCAACCGGACGACCGGATCAGGCGGCGTAGACCAGGTGCCGGGGGAGCAGCGTGTTCAGCACGTCGGGACGGTTGGTGATGATCCCGTCCACCCCCATCGCGAGCAGGCGGGACATCTCCGCGACCCCGTCGACCGTCCACACCTGGACGTCCAGGCCGGCATCGTGCGCCGCGTCGACGTACGACCGGCGGAGCCTGCGGTGGTGCGGGTTCACCTGGTCGGCCCACGCCGCGATGCTGGGCAGGTTGCGACGGGCGGGTGAGCCGAGCAGGCCCACCGAGATGCTCGGGCACAGCCGCTTGAGCCGCAGCATGCTCCGGTGGTCGAACGACTCGACCACCAGCTGGCGCTCGGTCAGCGCGCCGGTGAAGTAGTGCCGGACCCGGCGGAGCTCGGCGACCAGGTCGGCCTCGATGCCGGGGTAGGCGTCCGGGTTCTTGACCTCCAGCAGCAGCCCGGTGCCGCTGTCGGCCAGGACGTCGAGGACCTCGCTCAGCAGGGGCACCCGCTCCCCGGCGTACGACGGGGAGTGCCACGAACCTGCGTCGAGCATCCGGATCTCGTCGCACGTCAGGTCGGACACGCGGGCCCGGCTCCGGCCGGGGAGGCGGACCTCGATGTCGGTGGTGCGCGCCAGCGTCGAGTCGTGCAGCACGACCAGGGCGCCGTCGCTCGTCCGGTGCACGTCGAGCTCGACGGCGTCCGCACCGACGGCGACGGCCGCGTGGATCGCGGCGAGGGTGTTCTCGGGAGCGCACCCGCTGGAGCCACGGTGCGCGACGTTGGCGGTCAGGACTGTCACACCCGCAACGGTCGCCCGGGCACGTGACACGCAGGCGGCGGCCAGGTGAACCCGAGGCGATGGTTGCCGCAAATCGTCCGGGCTTCACCCCCCGTTGGCCGCGGGTTGTCGTGCGTTCACCCGGCCCACCTACGTTCGCGGCGACCACCCAACTCGAGGAGAACCATGCGACGTCCCACCGTGTCCGCTCTCGCCTCCGCCGGCGCCGTGCTCGCCCTCACCGCGGGAGGCGTGTCCGCCAGCTCGGCGCTGCCGGCCTCCGTCGGTCACCGCGTCGGTCACCAGGCCGGTCACCAGGCCGGTCACCGCGACGGGGCCCTGGCCCGCGACTTCTCCCGCGTCGACCGCAACACCGCGTGGACGCTGGCCGACAAGCTGCACCTGGACTTCCCGACCTTCCACACTGAGGGGTTGGCGGTGACTCCGGACCACCTGTTCCTGTCGGCCGTGGAGATCCTCGAGCCGACGCAGAAGTACCCGTCTCCGGTGGGTGGCTACGACCGCACGCCCGGCAAGGGGGTGGGGCACCTGTTCGTGATGGACCGCGCCGGCCAGCTGCAGAAGGACATCGTGCTCGGCCGCGGCGACGCCTACCACCCCGGCGGGATCGAGTTCGACGGGACGAACGTATGGGTGCCGGTCGCGGAGTACCGCCCCGACAGCCACGCGATCATCTACCGCGTCGACGCCTCGTCCCTGCGGGTGCACCGGCAGTTCGAGGTCGACGACCACATCGGCGGCATCGTCCTGGACAAGACCACCGGGCACCTGGTCGGCAACACCTGGGGCTCACGCCGCTTCCACGAGTGGAGGTCGAACGGGCGCCAGGTGGACACCTGGCAGAACACCGCCTTCTTCGTCGACTACCAGGACTGCCAGTACGTCCCCGCCGCGAAGATGATCTGCGGTGGCGTCACGAACCTGCCGCAGACCCCGACCGCCGGCGGAGCCGCGGCCGTCTACGAGCTCGGCGGTATGGCGATGATCGACCTGCGCACGCACCAGACGCTGCGCGAGGTGCCGTTCCAGCAGTGGTCCTCGGCCGGTCACGTGATGACCCGCAACCCGCTCAAGCTCGCCGCGTCCGGGAGCAGCCTCGACCTCTGGGCCGCACCGGACAACGGCGAGGAGGTCAACGGGACCCAGCTGTTCCACTACACCGCCACGGTGCAGTAGTGCGGGCTCAGTCGCAGTTGTCGCAGATGCCCGAGGCCGGGACCGCCAGCTGGCAGTTCGGGCAGACCGCGACGGGCCGGGCGGCCATCCTGGCCTTGGCCTCCCGGTTGCGCGCCGTCGTGAGCTTGGGGGACAGGGCCGGGAACCCGCCGCCGGCGGGCATCGTGGCGCCGAAGAAGCGGTAGCACTCGAAACGCTGCTGGGCGGCGTGGTCGTCCCCGTCGGCCGGCGTCTCGCCCAGGACCGACTTGATGGCCACCGCGTAGCCGTCGCCGACGCTGCCCGCGGCGTTCACGCAGAGGGCCGACAGGATCGGCTCCTGACGGGCGGCGCTGTCCACGACGGTCCGGCTCAGCACGTCACCGATCCAGTGGTGGGCGAGCTTCTTGGTGCGCAGACCGGTGACCGCCTGCACGTGCTCGGCGAGCTCCTTGTAGGTCACCAGGCCGCCGTACTGCTTCGCGGTCTCCGCGAGGCGGGTGCGGGCCGCCTCGGCCCACTGCGCCCGCATGGACTCCTCGGACACCGGCTCGGGCTCGTCCTCGTCGCTCGGGGCGCCGGTGGGCTCGATGTCGAACCCCAGGTGGGTCAGCACCTGGGCGGCCTCGTCGTCGTCGCCTGAGAAGTCCTCCGGCGTCGCCGTCGTCCCTGTCGCGTGGCCGTGCGCGACGGCCAGGACGGCCTGGGAGTCGTAGCCCCGGCCCTTGTGCCAGAGCACGTAGGACGTGGCGCGCTCGAAGCCGTGGTCGGACAGGAACGCGTCGTCACCCTGCTCGTCGCACTCGCCCATCGCGCTGAGGACGTGTTCGCTGCGGACGGCGTTCCAGGAGGGCATCACACCAACGTACGCGGGTTGGACCCGATGACACTCATCGTGGTCCCGACCGGGAAAGGATCCGGATGCCCTCCGGCTGTCCTCAGGCCGCCGGCATCGGCTCCGCGGGCAGGTCGTCCTTGCGGGCGTTGACGACCAGGGTCGCCACCACCCAGCCGCAGGCGAGCAGCACGGCGCCCCAGAAGAACGCCACGTGGTAACCGTGGATGAAGGCCAGCGGGGTCAGCCGCGCGGCGTCGTCGGGGCTGCGGAGGTTGTCGGCGAGGTAGCCGGTCACCGCGCTCGCGAACAGCGTGTTGAGCAGCGCGGTGCCGAGCGAGCCGCCGATCTGCTGCGAGGTGTTGAGCACCGCGCTGGCCACCCCGGCGTCGTGAGAGCCCACCCCGAACAGCGCGGTGGACGAGGCCGGGATGAACACGCCGGCCAGACCGACGCTCATCAGCAGCTCGGCCGGCAGGACATGGTTCCAGTAGGCCGTGTCCTGGCCGATCGTGGTGAGGATCAGCATGCCCACCACGGCCATCGCCAGACCGACCATCATGATCGGCTTGGGGCCGAGGCGGGGGAGCAGCTGGGCCACGATCCCGGCCGTGACGATGATCCCGGCGCTGAACGGCAGCACCGCGAAGCCGGACTTCAGCGGGCTCCAGCCCAGGTTGACCTGGAAGTAGTAGGTCAGGAACAGGAACATCGCGAACAGCCCGGCCCCGACGAACAGGAACACCAGGTAGGAACCGCCCCGGTTGCGGTCGAGCACGATCCGCAGCGGCAGCATCGGGTTCTTCGACCGCGTCTCCCACCAGACGAACGCGACGAGAAGGACCACGGCGGCGATCAGCCAGGTCAGCGTGGAGGGGTCGCCCCAGCCCTGGACCGCCGTCGACGTGCGGTCCTCGGGGTTCTTGGCCCGGGCCGCCTCGGTGAAGCCGAAGACCAGCGAGAAGAGCCCGGCCGTCGCGAGCAGGACACCCGGGACGTCGTACCGCGTGTCGCCGTGCGCCTTGCTCTCGTGCACGAGCGGGACCGCGGCGAGCGCCACGATGATCGCGACGGGCACGTTCACGCCGAGGCACCAGCGCCAGGAGGTGTACTCCGTCAGCACGCCACCGATGATGAGGCCGATCGCGGCGCCCCCACCGGAGAGCGCGCCGAACACCCCGAACGCCTTGGCGCGCTCCTTGGGCTCGGTGAACATGACGGTGACCAGGGAGAGGGCGGCCGGTGCCATCAGTGCGGCGAAGGCGCCCTGGAGGCCGCGGGCCGCGAACAGCAGCTCCTGGTTGGCGGCCACACCGCCGAGGGCCGAGGCGCCGGCGAAGCCGAGCAGGCCGATGATGAAGGTGCGCTTGCGTCCGGTGTAGTCGGCGATGCGGCCGCCGAGCAGCAGCAGGGCGCCGAACGCCAGCGTGTAGGCCGTCACGACCCACTGCCGGTCGGCGTTGCTGATGCCGAGGTCCTGCTGGGCCGAGGGCAGGGCGATGTTCACGATCGACGCGTCGAGCACGATCATCAGCTGTGCGGCGGCGAGCACGGTCAGCGCCCACCACCTGCGGGGGTCGGGCTCCTCGACGGGTGTCGCCGCACCCGGGACGGTGTGCACGGGCTCGGTCATCGGAACTCCTGGAGGATCGTCACGTTCGCTGGCACGGGCGGCAACCTGCGTGCGGGGCCGGTTGTTCCCGTCAACGCCTCACACTTGCGGAGACCACCGACAACGAGTCCCGATTCTGGCCCGCTGGACCAGACCGCACGTCAGCGGTGCGTGAACAGGTCGTGACAACTGGGTGACACGGGCGACCGCATTCTTCGGCGTTCGCCTGACTCCGGCCGGGACCTCGCGCAGAATCGTGGCCACATCCACACATCACCGGGGGATCCACCATGAAGCACGTCCTGACGGGCGCCGCCGTCGCGCTCGCCGCCAGCAGCCTGGTCACCATCGGCACCGGCAGCGCGGACGCCGGCCCGCGCGTCTTCGCGAACTGCACCGCGATGCACCGGGTCTACCCGCACGGCGTCGGGAAGTACGGCGCACACGACTCCACCAGCGGCAGACCGGTCACGACCTTCAAGCGGAACAACGCGCTCTACCTCGCGAACAAGAAGAGCGACCGAGACGGCGACCGGATCGCCTGCGAGCAGGCGTAGCACTCGTCAGGCGCGCTCCTCGGCCACCGAGTTGCCGCCGTCCACGACGAGGCACTGTCCGGTCACGTACGACGCGCCCGGTGAGCACAGGAACGCGACCGCCGCCGCGATCTCGCCGGCCGACCCGCTCCGTCCCACCGGTGTACGCCGTCCCTGGCGCGCCTCGTCGGGGAGCTGGCTGGCCGTCTCGATCCAGCCGGGCGCGACGGTGTTCGCGGTGATGCCGTCGACGCCATGGTCGACGGCGACCGCCCTGGTCAGGCCGTGCATGCCCGCCTTGGCTGCCGCATACGCAGCCTCGCCTCGCATCGCCATGACCGGCCCGGTCACCGAGGCGAGCATGACGATGCGGCCCCAGCCGGCCGCGGTCATCGCCGGCAGCAGCGCCCGGGTGCACAGGAACGCCGTGTCCAGGTTGCGGGAGAGCGAGAGGTGCCAGGCGTCGACGGTGAGGTGGGGGACCGAACCGGACTCGGCGGCTCCGTCGGACCCGACACTGGTCATGCCGGCGTTGTTGACCAGGATCGAGGGGGTGCCGAGGGCCGCGACCACCTTGTCCCGCGCCCGGTCGACCGCCTCCGGGTCGGTCAGGTCGGCCTCCACTCCCACCGCCTCGACTCCGAGGGCCCGCAGGTCGGCCACCCGGTCCTGGACCCGGTGGGTCGTCGCGGCGACCGCGACGGCGGCGCCCAGCTCGCCCAGCAGCCGCGCGGTCGCGAAGCCGATGCCCTCCGCCGATCCCGCGCCGGTGACCAGGGCCACCCGCCCGGTGAGGTCGAACGGCGCGTTCACGGGAGCACCGGCCACGGGGCGACCCGCTCAAGGGCCGCGGCGACCGCCAGCACGCGAGCGTCGGACCATCGCGGACCCATCACCTGCATCCCGACCGGGAGGCCGTCCTCGGTCATCCCGGTCGGCAGGGCGCACGCGGGCATGCCGGTGAGGTTCGCCGGCAGCGCGAGCATGCACCAGTCGTCGAAGAACGGGTCGACCGGTGTGCCGTCGATCGTGGCGGGCCCGGTGACCTCGGTCGAGAACGCGGGCACCGGCATCGAGGGGGTGAGCAGCACGTCGTACGTCTCGAAGAACCGTTCCCACGTGGTGGTGTAGAGACGCCTGCGCTCCTGCGCGTCCAGGTAGTCCTGCGCCGTCGCGGCCCGCCCGGCCTCGATGATCTCCCGGGTGGTCGCGTCGACTCCGGGATGGTCGACCAGCGACCCCTCCGAGGCGAAGCCCTCCGGCAGCGCGATGTCGTTCCACAGCTCGGTCGGGTACGGCGCGTCCGGGTGCACCTCCTCCACATGGGCGCCGGCGGCGACGAGCGCGTCGATCGCGGACCGGAACGCCGCGCGGACGACCGGCTCGACCGGCGCCCACCCCAGGTCCTCCGACACCGCGATCCGCACCGACGACCAGTCCACGTCGCCGGGTTCGCCCGAGAACTGGCCCAGGGGCACCGGCCAGCTCATCGGGTCGGCGGGCGCAGCCCCGGCCATCACCAACAGGGCAAGGGCGGCGTCGCGGACGGTCCGGGTCAGCGGTCCGTCGACCGAGAGCGTCGGCCACCCTCGGAACCCGGGCATCTTGGGGACGAGCCCGAAGGTCGGCTTGTGCCCGACGACACCACAGAAGGCCGCCGGGATCCGAATCGAGCCGCCGCCATCCGTGCCGAGGGCGATCGGCGTCGCGCCGTACGCCACCGAGGCCCCGGCTCCACCGCTGGAGCCGCCCGGAGTCCGGTCGAGGGCCCACGGGTTGCGGGTCAGCCCCCAGACCTCGTTGTCGGTGTAGCCCCGGTAGCAGAACTCCGGGTTGTTGGTCTTGCCGATCACGACGGCTCCGGCGGCGAGCAGCCGCTCGACGGGTACGGCGCTCTCGTTCGGCACGAAGTCGCGCAGCGCGACCGACCCGTTGGTTGCGGGTTGGTCGGCCAGCCAGATGTGGTCCTTGACCGACACCGGCACCCCCGCCAGTGGAAGGTGGGAAGGCCCCGCGGCATCGACGGCGCGAGCGGCCGCCAACGCCTGCTCCCGGAGCACGACGGTGAACGCGTTCACCTCGCCGTCGTGGCGGTCGATCCGGTCCAGGGCCTCGACGACGAACTGCTCCGAGGTGGTCTCCCCCGAGCGGACCGCCGCCGCCATCGCCACCGCGTCAAGCGTCACTCGGCGTCCGGTCGCGCGTGGGCCACGGCTTCCCGCTCGAGGGAGTCCGCCTGCTCCGCCGCGAGGGCCGCCTCGGCGTCCACGTCGATGTTGCGGCAGAGCACCCAATAGAGGATGCCCGAGACGGGTAGCCCGACGAAGAGCGAGTAGTCGGCGCCGTCGGAGGCGTTGGCCACCCAGCCGGAGAAGATGCCGGTGCTGAAGAACGGCACCATCGCCACGAAGCCCACCAGGTAGGAGACGATGCCCCGCCAGCCCCAGCGCCCGTAGATGCCGTCGGGCCGGAAGATCTCCGCGATCGCGTAGTGCCCCTTGCGCACCAGGAAGTAGTCGACGAGGTTCACCGCGGTCCAGGGGATGAAGAAGTAGAGCACCAGCAGCAGGAAGTTCTCGAAGTTGTCGAGGAACGACGAGCTGCTGATCAGCGCGAGCACCAGGGAGATCACCGCGGTCAGCACGATCGTCACGACGCGCACCCGCACGGTCGGGGCGATGCGCTTGAACGAGTCGGACGCACTGATCAGGGTGAGTGATCCGCCGTACAGGTTCAGGGCCATCACGGAGACCAGGCCGAGCGCGGAGAAGATCAGGATGATCGCGCCGAAGCCGGGGAAGACCTTGTCCCCGGCGGCCTGCAGGGAGGGGATGGTGTCGAACTTGGGGCCGGCCCAGGCGGCGAGCCCGGAGCCGATCGCCATGATCCAGAGCGCGCCGAGGCCGGAGCCGCCGTACGTCCACCAGAACGTCTTGCGCACGGTGACGTCGGGCGGCAGGTAGCGCGAGTAGTCCGAGACGTAGATCGCCCAGCTGATCTGGTAGCCGGCGACCACGGAGAACTGCAGCAGGAACGGCGCCAGGTCGAAGTTGCCCAGGTCGAAGGAGCCGGCCGGGTAGGGCAGCAGGAGTACGACGACGGTGAGGATGCCGAACAGGAGCAGGAAGCCGTAGGTCAGGTAGCGCTCCATGCGGTGGATCAGGTCGTAGCCGGCCAGCGCGGCGACCACGGCGGCCACCGTCGCGATGACGATCCAGAGCTTCGTGCCGCCGTGCAGCGTGGTGTCCATGGAGTCGGCGGCCAGCAGCGTGTTGAAGATGTTGAAGCCGGCGTACTGCAGGTAGGCGAACAGCCACACCAGGATCGCGCCGACGTAGCCGAACTGCGGGCGGGACTGGATCATCTGCGGCAGGCCGAGCTGCGGGCCCTGGGCGGAGTGCGCGGCCATGAAGAAGGTGCCGATCGCGGTGCCGAGCAGCAGGGCGATCAGCGACCAGAGCAGGTTGCCGCCGGTGGTCACGCCGAGCACGCCGACGGCGAGGGTGGCGATCTGGGCGTTGCTCATGAACCACAGCGGTCCGAGGTGCCAGAGCTTGCCGTGCCTCTCGCTCAGCGGGACGTAGTCGATCGAGCGGACCTCCAGCCCGCGCCGTTCCGTGCCCTCAGTGGTCGCCATGCGCGTGCTCCTTCGGTGGGTGGGTGCGTCGGGCCATGATCGACAGCAGCTCGTAGGCCACGTGCGAGGCGGCGATGCCGGTGATCTCGGCGTGATCGTAGGCAGGGGCCACCTCGACGACATCGGCCCCGACCACGTGGAGCCCGGCCAGCCCGCGCAGCGTCGCGAGCAGCTCCCGCGAGGTGAGGCCGCCGGCCTCCGGGGTGCCGGTGCCGGGCGCCATGCCGGGGTCGATCACGTCGATGTCGACCGAGACGTAGACGGGTCCCTCGCCGAGCCGGTCCCGCATCGCTGCGATGACCCCGTCGAGACCGAGCCGGTCGTAGTCGGTGCAAGCGATCACCGAGTAGCCGAGCTCGTCGGTCTCGGCCAGGTCCGTCGCGGCGTACAACGGACCGCGGATGCCGACGTGCAGCGACCGCTCGCTGTCGATCAGCCCCTCCTCGGAGGCGCGGCGGAACGGCGTCCCGTGCGTGTAGGGCTCGCCGAAGTAGGTGTCCCACGTGTCGAGGTGGGCGTCGAAGTGCAGCACGGCGACGGGTCCGTGCACCTTGGCCACCGCCCGGAGCAGGGGCAGGGCGATGGTGTGGTCCCCGCCGAGGGTGAGCAGCCGGCCGACCTGCTCCAGCAGTACGTCGGCACCCGCCTCGACCGCCGCGATCGCGGCCTGGATGTCGAACGGGTTCACCGCGATGTCACCGGCGTCCGCAACCTGCTGCTCCGCGAACGGCGAGACGTCCTGGGCCGGGTTGTAGGGCCTCAGCAGCCGCGACGACTGACGGATGTGGGCGGGACCGAACCGGGCTCCGGGACGGTAGGAGACACCGGCGTCGAACGGCACCCCCACAACAGCCACGTCGCAGCGGTCCACCTCGTCGAGCCGCGGGAGCCGGGCGAAGGTCGGGGGACCGGCGAAGCGCGGCACCTGGGTCGCGTCGACGGGTCCGCGCGGGGGTTGCTCCACGGTGCTCCTCGTCTGGATAGGGGACGTCAGGCTAGCGGCGGTCGAGGTAGTCGCGGCCCACGTCGCGGAGCCGGGCGTGCAGGCCGTCGTACGCAGAACCGGTGCCCAACAACGACTTCGGCAGCTTCGCGACCATCGTGTAGTTGGTGTCGACGACGTTGCCCGCAGGGGCGAGGCCGGCCTGGCTGACGAGCTGGTAGGCGTCAAGCTCCTCGAGGCCGAGCAGGGCGCCGGTCCAGCCGACCAGGTCGTGCTGGCTCATCCGGTAGGCGTCCTCCAGTGGCCGGGTCGAGCCGGTCGTCATGAGGAAGTCGTCGCTCTCGATCCGCGGCGACGGCGGAGCGGTGCCGCCCTTCACGAGGTCGACCACGACGACGGTGTTCATCGCGGCCTCCACCGCGGTGCCGCACACCTCGCCCTCGCCTTGACGCGCGTGACCGTCACCGATGGAGACCAGGCCGCCCGGAACGTTGACGGGGAAGTACGCCGTCACGCCGGCCCGCATCTCCGGGGTGTCCATGTTGCCGCCGTGCGCCGCGGGGGTGATCGACATGAGCACCTCACCGGCGGCCGGGGCGACCCCGACGGTGCCGTGCATCGGGTCCAGCGGCAGGTCCACGGTGAAGTCCGACCGCCGGGCCCGGAACCGGCAGACGCCCGCCGCCACGTCGATCTCGTAGATCCACACGCGCTCCTCGAGCGCCGGGTGCAGCATCGCGGTCTGGTGGGTGGTCGTGAGGGCGCCGAAGTGCGGGAAGGTGCTGGACGCCGCCCAGTCCCGGGCCGGGGCGATGTCGACGAAGTGCACGGCCAGGGTGTCGCCGACCTCGGCCCCCTCGACCGCGATCGGGCCGGTCACCGGGTTGAGGAACGGGAAGGTGCAGACCTCGCTGGGCAGGTCGTCGACCCCGCGCACGTTGCCGGCGAAGCAGTCCTCCGTGGACAGCTCGACGATCGTGCCCGACGCGACGGTGAGCAGCGGCTCTCGGCCGCCGAACGCGTAGGCGTACTGGTCCGGCGTCGGGTGCAGGGTGCGTACGTCGGTCATCGGGTCTCTCCGGCGGTCGTCGGGGCGCTGTCGTCGAGGGTCAGCTCGGGCCGGCGCCCGGTCGCCAGCAGGAACACCAGGACCAGCAGACCGAGCGCGAACCAGATCAGGCCGAGGTACTTCGCCTCGAGCTGGGCGTTGAGCAGCACGTAGGCCAGGATCAGGAAGCCGAGCACCGGTGACACGACGTGCCGCAGCCAGTCCCGGCTGCCGAGGCGGACGACGTAGTGCCAGACCACCGAGACGTTCAGGGCCAGGAACGCCGTCAGGGCGCCGACGTTGACCAGGGTCGAGAGCAGCGAGATGCCGTTGTCCAAGGTGGCGAAGTACAGCCCGACGACGATTGACACCGCCGCCACGAGCAGGGTGGCGTTGACCGGCACCCCCTTGGTCGGGTGGATCTTGGCCAGGAACGACGGCAGCTGCCGGTCGCGCGCCATCGCGAAGAGCAGCCGCGAGGTGGCCGCCTGGGCGACGAGGGAGTTCGCGAACCCCCAGGCGATGGCGGTCGCGAGCGCCGTGACCTTGGCCAGCCAGGCCCCGGCGGCTACGTCGGCGGCGTCGTAGAACGCCGTACCGCCGGGATCGCCCTTGCTGATCAGCCCGGCGGGGTCGGGCACCAGCAGCGCCGCGACCCAGGTCTGCACGATGAACAGCACGCCCGCGAGCAGCAGGGCCGCGATCATCGAGCGACCGATCGCCCGCGATGACTCCTTGTTCTCCTCGGCCAGCGTGGAGATGCCGTCGAAGCCGAGGAACGACAGCACGGCGATCGAGACCGCCCCGAACACCAAGGACAACGAGAACGTGTCCCCGTTGTAGATCGGGGTGAAGTCGAAGCCGCGTCCCTTGCCCTGCGTGAGGGCGACGATGCCGATGACGATGAAGACGGCCAGCACCACGAGCTCCGCCACCAGCATCACCTTGTTGACCTTGGCGGTGAGCTCGATCCCGGCGTAGTTGACCGCGGTGTTCAGCAGCACGAACCCGATGATCCAGATCCACACGGGCACGGCGGACACCAGCGAGTTCATCGCGATGCCAGCGATCAGGTAGAGCAGGCTCGGGACCAGGATGTAGTCCAGCAGGATCATCCAGCCCGCCAGGAAGCCGACGGGGGCGGCGATCCCGCGTCCGGCGTAGGTGTAGACCGAGCCGGCCATCGGGAAGGCCTGCGACATCTGGGAGTACGACAGCGCGGTGAACATCATCGCGACCATGCCGATCGCGTAGGCCAGCGCGACCATCCCGCCGGAGCCCTGGAAGACGCCACCGAAGATGCCGAACGGGGCGATCGGGACCATGAACACCAGGCCGTAGACCAGCAGGTCCGTGAACGACAGCGAGCGGTGGAGCTCCTGGGTGTAGCCGTACTGCTCGATGTGCGTGGACTCGCTCATGCGGCTCGATTCCCGGAGTTGGAGGACGGACGGTCGAGAGCCTAGGCGTTCGGCTTCTGCCGCGGAAGGAGCTGGGTCTCGGCGTCCGGGCTCGGCTCGGACGGCTGCTCCGACAGGTCCGACGACACCGGGGAGCGGTGCGGACGGCGGCGTCGCAGCAGCCGCACCTGTCGGCGCACCCGCTCGTCGAGGTCCATCTCCTGCAGCAGCCGCTTCACGGTGGCCAGCACCGCGGCATGCAGCTCGAGGAGGAGCTGGGAGTCCGAGGACAGGAACAGCTCGTCGAGCCGGGCCCGCGAGTCGTGCAGCCCGTCCAGCGCGCTGCGGAGGTCGGTGACCTCGACCGGTGCCAGCGGGAGCGTCGGGTCGGACTCGGTCCGGACGAGACGGCCGAACGCGTCGACGCCGGCCGCGAGGTCGCGGAACGTCTGGGCCAGTCCGAGGAGCACGTCGGGTGCGGTCTCGTCCCGCAGCCACGGTGCGTCGTACGTCGCGTCGGCGAGCGCCCTGAACATGCCGCGCAGGGCGACCGTCGAGTGCTCGAGCGCCTCGAGGCCCTGCCGAAGCCCGGGCCCGACGTCCGCAGTGCCCACCGCGCGCACGTTGAAGCGTCGGCCCTGCTCGGCCCGCAGCAGGGCAGCACCGGCCCGGGGGACGTCCTCGTGGGTGATCCTGCGGGCGTCGTCGAGCCACTCGCGCGCACCGACCGCGACGTCCTGGTCGCGGGCGACGATCTCGGTGAGCTCGTCGGCGGCGCGGGTCAGCAGGTCACCGACCCGGTCCGCGAGGCTGTCGATCGCCTGGCCCGCGTCGGCGCTGGCCACCTTGGGCGGGATGAGCAGGTTGACCGCGATGCCGACGGCGGCACCGACGAGGGTCACCGTCAGTCGCTGCCAGGCCGCGGCCTCGGCCCCCATCGTGCCCACGCCCAGGACCAGCATCGCGCTGATGGCCACCTCGATGAGGTTCGACCGCAGCCGCAGCACCTGCCCCAGGGTCAACGACACGAACAGCAGGGCGCCCAGGCTCCACCAGTGCAACGGCACCACCACCGAGAAGGCGACCGCCAGGGACACTCCCGCGACGACCGCGATGACCCGGTCGAGGCCGCTGGCCAGCAGGCTGACCGGCGTGACCTGGACGACGAGCATCGCGGTCAGCGGGGCGAGCAGCGGCAAGGTGCCCGGGAAGATCAGCAGGGCTACGACATAGCTGGCCGTGGCCGCGACGGTGACCCGCGACGACCAGAGAAGCGCGGCCCGACCGCCGTCACGCAGACGCGTGATCTCTCGGTCGAGGCTGCGACGCCACCATCCGTGCACGCGGCCCATCTTGCTCGTCGGACCGCGTCCCGGCCAACCGGTCAGGCAGCCGTGTCGGCAACCGCGGCCACGTCGGGGACCGGGGCGAGCTGGTCGAGGTGGGCGAGCTCCTCGGCCAGGTAGGTCCGCATGCGGGCCACGTGGTCGCGCTCGACCTCGCGCAGACGGTCGACCGCCGCTGCGAGGTGCGCCTTCTCGTCGGCCAGGTCAGCGAGCGAGGCGGCCCGCGCCCGCTCCAGGTCGGCGGCCTGCTCCGTGCGGGCCTGCTGGGCCTCGTCGGAGATCTGCTGGGCCTCGTCGCGCGCGGCGGCGAGAAGCTGGTCGGACTCGGCGACGGCCGAGGACGTGACCTGGTCCGCGTCAGAGCTGGCGGCGTTCAGCAGCGCGGCAGCCTCGGCCTTGGCCTCGGCGACCAGCTGGTCGGCGTTGTTGGCCGCCATCTCGAGGAGACGGGCTGCCGCCTGCGAGTTCGCGGAAACGAAGGGCGTGGTGGTGTCGTCGGTCTCGTACATGTGTGCTCCCCCTGATGGGTGGTGGGCGGTGAGGTCCGAGAACACTGCCGTGGTGTCGGTAGACGTTCAGTGTGTAGCCGACGGCTCGCGGCGTGGGGGCGAATTCGGAAAAATCGGACGAACGGACGAACGGACGAACGGATGAACGGACTCGGACTACGGCAGCGGGTCGACCTCGTCGTGGTCGGCGATCGTCGCAGCCAGCGCGGAGAGGTGGAACTGCCCGTCGCCGAGCAGGTGGTCCAGCGCCGTGAGGTGGCTGGTGTAGCTGCCCACGCTGTACTCCGCGGTCATCGCGATGCCGCCGTGCAGCTGGATCGCCTCCTGCCCGATGTGCCGACCGGCCCGGCTGACCTGGAGCCCCGACCGGGAGGCGGCTTCGTGCACCTCGTCGGGCTGGCCTGCGGCGAGCACCATGGTGGCCCAGAGCGCGACGCTGTGCGCGAGCTCGAGGGAGACGTACATGTCCGAGGCCCGGAAGGTGAGCGCCTGGAACGTCTTGAGCGGCACCCCGAACTGCTTGAGGCTGGTGAGGTACTCGGAGGTGGCGTCGAGTGCGAACTGCATCGTGCCCACCGCCTCCATGCCCGCCGCGATCCGCGCCCCGTCGAGGGCGGTCGCGATCACTGCGCGGGCATCGGCCCCGGCCTCGCCCAGCGGCGTCGCGGGCGTGGCGTCGAAGGCGATGCGGGCCGCGCGGCCGCCGTCGTGGGTGGCGTAGCCGGTGCGGGTCAGCCCAGCGGCGTCGCCGGCCACCAGGAACAGCCCGGTCGCACCGGACTCCAGCACCGCACTCACGACGAGCAGGTCGGCGCGGGCGCCGTGCGAGACCGGCTCCTTGACGCCCGACAGCGTCCAGGCGTCGCCAGAACCGGTCGCGGTCACCGCCGCGGCGTCGGCCGACCAGCGGTTGCCAGGCTCGGCGTGCGCGAACGCGAGCAGGGACTCCCCGGACGCCAGCGCCCCGAGCACCTCGGTGCGCTGCTCGTCGGTGCCGGCCGCGGCCACCACCCCTCCGGCGAGCACGACGGACGTGAGAAACGGCTCGGGTGCGAGGACCCGCCCGAGCTCCTGGGCGACGATGCCGACCTCGATCGGACCGGCGCCCATGCCGCCGTGCTCCTCGGCGAAGGGCAGGCCGAGCACGCCCATCTCGGCGAGCCGCATCCAGAGCAACTCGTCGAAGCCGGGGTCGTCGGCGACGGCCTTGCGACGGTTCTCGAAGTCGGAGTACGACTTGCCAACCAGACCGCGGACGGCCTCCCGCAGCGCCTGCTGCTCGTCGTCATAGGTGAAGTCCATACCAGTGCCTCTCAGAGTCCGAGGATCGTCTTCGCGATGATCTGCCGCTGGATCTCGTTGGATCCGCCGTAGATCGAGGCCTTGCGCAGGTTGAGGTAGACCGGGGTCGCCCGGCGGGCCCAGCCTGCGAGGTCGGAGTCGTCACCGGCCCCGGACGCCAGCGAGGCGGGACCCGCGAGGTCCACGACCAGCTCGCTCACGGACTGCTGCAGCTCGCTGCCCTTGAGCTTGAGCACCGAGGACGCCGGGTGCGGCTTGCCGTCGACCGAGTGCGCCACCACGCGCAGCGCGGTCAGCTCGAGGGCCAGCAGCTCGTTCTCCAGCTCGGCGATGCGCGCCGCGGTCAGCGGGTCGTCGAGCAGGGTCAGCCCACCGGCGACGGTCACCGAGCGTGCGTAGTCCTTGGCCTGCGCGAGCACGCGCTTGGTCGACCCGACGGGTGCGACACCGACGCGCTCGTTGCCGAGCAGGAACTTCGCGTAGTCCCAGCCCTTGTTCTCCTCGCCGACGAGGTTGCCGGCCGGGACGCGCACGTCCTCGAACCACACCTCGTTGACCTCGACGCCACCGTCGATCAGCTCGATCGGCCGCACGGTCACGCCGGGTGAGGTCATGTCGATGAGCAGGAAGGAGATGCCGGCCTGCTTCTTGACGTCGGGGTCGGTGCGGACCAGGCAGAAGATCCAGTCGCCGTGCTGCCCGAGCGTGGTCCACGTCTTCTGGCCGTTGACGACGAGATCCGCCGCTTGTCCTGAGCCTGTCGAAGGGTCGCGGACCGCGGTCGTGCGCAGCGACGCGAGGTCGGAGCCGGCGTCCGGCTCGGAGAAGCCCTGGCTCCACCAGATGTCGAGGTTCGCGGTCTTGGGCAGGAAGCGCTCCTTCTGCTCCTGCGAGCCGAACGAGGCGATCACCGGGCCGACCATCGAGGCGTTGAACGCCAGCGGCGGCGGGACGCTCGCTCGCTGCATCTCCTCGTGCCAGATGTGCCGCCGCAGGGGGGACCAGCCGCGGCCCCCCCACTCCTCGGGCCAGTGCGGCACCGCGAGGCCGTGCTCGTTGAGCACCCGCTGGGCCGTGACGATCTGGTCCTTGGTGAGCTCGCGGCGCTCGGACACGGCGTCCCGGATGTCCTGGGGGACCTGCGTGGTGAAGAACGTGCGCATCTCGTCGCGGAACGCGGCGTCCTCGGCGGACAGCTCCAGCTGCATCGACGTACCTTTCGTCAGGGTGCTCCTTCATCATGGCAAACGGTGACGACAAGTGACCCCCGGTAGCCTCGGGCCGCGCGTAGCAAGCCGGCGGACTGGGTAGGGGCGCAGGCATGAGTGACAACGCACCCCTGACAGGTACGACGGCCCTGGTGACCGGCGCGTCCAGCGGCATCGGCGAGGCCACCGCGCGGCACCTCGCGTCCCTCGGGGCGGACGTGGCCCTGGTGGCCCGCCGGCTCGACCGGATCGAGGCGCTGGCCCAGGAGATCCGTGGCACCGGACGCCGCGTCGTCGTCATCGAGGCCGACGTGACCGACCGGGGCCAGGCCGAGGCCGCGGTGCAGCGGACCGTCGACGAGCTCGGCCGCCTCGACACCCTGGTCAACAACGCCGGCGTGATGCTGCTCGGGCCCGTCGCCGACTCACCCGTCGAGGAGTGGGAGCAGATGGTGCAGGTCAACGTGCTCGGCCTGCTCTACTGTGCGAAGGCGGCCCTGCCCCACCTGCTCGACGCGGCCGAGTCGGGGGAGCGTGGCACCGCCGACCTGGTGAACGTCTCGTCGGTGGCCGGTCGGGTCCCGCGGCTGGGCAGCGGGGTCTACAACGCCACCAAGCACGCGGTCGGCGCGTTCAGCGAGTCCCTGCGCCAGGAGGTCACCAAGCGGCACGTGCGCGTCGGCCTGATCGAGCCGGGCGCTGTCGTGACCGAGCTGCCGAGCCACAACCGCCCCGAGGTCCTCGAGGGCATGAGCAAGCGGTTCGGCGGCATGGAGCGGCTGGAGGCCGAGGACATCGCGGAGGCGATCGGCTACATGGTGACCCGGCCACGCCGGATGGCCGTCAACGAGATCCTCGTGCGGCCCACCGAGCAGGATCAGTAGATGTCCTGGGTCGGTCCGGTCGCGAGGAACGCGGCGAAGTACGGCGCGAAGTACGGTCCCCACGCCAAGGTCGCGTGGGAGGTCGGCGGCAAGCACGTCCAGGCGGCCGTGCGGGCCCGGTTCGACGAGGCCGGGCTGCGGCGCACGGCGGTCGCGCAGGCCGAGGGCACGCAGGACGGAACGGTGCTGCGGCTCGTCGACCAGGGCGAGACGTTCTACGTCGTGTTCGCCGGGGAGGACCCGGTGGCGTCGTACCCCTCCACCGAGAAGTCGTTGGCCGAGCTGGTGGCCAAGAAGGACCTCTCGAAGCGACGCACGCCCGAGGCCATCCACGAGCAGGAGCTGCGCAACCGGGTCCGTCGCGCCGGGGGCAAGGTGCGCCGCCCGCGCAAGGAGCTCGAGTAGCTCAGCCGACCCGCTGCGGCTCGACCGGCAGCAGGTCCGGTCGCTTGCAGAGCCCGGCGGTGGCGAACTCGTGGCCTCGGACCCGACCCCACACCCACGGCGCCATGTGCGTGGCGATCCAGCCGGCCTCGCGTGCGACGATCCGCAGGAAGCCGGTGACGACCGGCCCGTCCGGCTCGGTGCGCCAGTCCTCGGTCTCGAGCCCGTAGGCCTCGGCCAGCGCCGCCGCGATCCGACGGTGGCCCTCGGAGTTCACGTGCAGGCGGTCGTCGTGCCACAGCGCCGGGTGCCCGGCCATCGGCTCGTGCGCGAAGTCCACCACCACCGTGCCGTACGTCGCCCGGGCCTCCCGGACCACGGCGTCGAGGTGCTCGATGCGCGAGCGCAGCGCCCGGGTCAGCGGCGCCACGCGCGACATGTCCGGCATCGTGAAGGCCAGCACCAGGGCTCCCGCGTCGTGCAGGGCGGCGTGCGTCGCGAGCAGGTTCTCGCGCAGGCGGACCCGGTCGACGCGGGGCCGCAGCAGGTCGTTGACGCCGGCCACGAGCAGCGCCACGTCGGGCTGCATCGCGACGGCGCGCTCGAGCTGGGTGGCGCGGACCTCGTCGGTGGTCTGGCCGCGGACCCCGAGGTTTGCGTAGAGCAGCCCCGGGTGCGTGCGGGCCAGGTGGATCGCGAAACGGTCGGCCCAGCCGACGTACGCACCGTCGGGGCCGGGGTCCATCAGACCCTCGACCGTGCTGTCACCGAGGGCGACGAGGCGGAAGGTCATGAGGACAGTCTGCCGCGCGGCCCCAGCCAGGGCCGGTGGTGGGTCGGTGGTGGGTCAGCGGCGGCTGAGCCAGCGCCGCTGCGCCCGCTCCAGCGCGGGCACCTGCTCCTCGGTGGCATACGTCGCACGTGAATTCCATCGAGATCCCCCTCGTAGCGTCGCGGTGAGACCCTGACCCCGGCGACGGAACAGGATGACAAACAAGTCGGCTGCTTCCAACCCCGGCCCCTCGGCCTGCTGCTTGCTCGACCTCGACGACTTCAAGGTGATCAACGACCGGGACGGTCACGCCGGACATCGCGCTCTACGAGGCCGAGGCCAACGACAAGGGCTGTGCATCGTCCTGATCGAGGGGCACCGGCTACTCCTCGCTGCGCTACCTCGACCGCCGAGGGCATCGAGACCGTCGAGCAGTGGGAGATGGTCCGGACGCTCGGCTGCGAGCTGGGGCAGGGCTTCCTGTCCTCGCGCCCGGTGCCACCGGAGGAGCCTCGCTCCTGGGAGCGGTTCCCGCGTTTCGGCCCGGGGGATCGCACGCCTCCGTATCCTCTCAATTCGGACATCAATGCGGTGGAGGCGGGATGACGGCGGGGAGCGGTGCGGCCGACGCGGGTGTCGTGCTGCGCGGACTTCCGTCCAGCTGGAAGGTCGTCCACGACGGCTCGACCCCCGGGACCGCCGACGCGGACCACGTGGTCGTGGGCCCCGGCGGCATCTTCCTGGTCTCCGTGCGCGACCGGCCCAGCGCTGAGTACACGAGCTCGCGGGACGACGACATCCTGGCCTGCTCGAGCGCGGCTGACGTCGTGGCCGAGATGTCGGGCGCCTACGCCCGGCGGGTCCGTCCGGTGCTCTGCATCCTGGGGGACGCCGAGGTGCTCGAGCAGGCGAAGGACGTGATCGTCTGCAGCCCCGTCACCCTCGCCACCGCCCTCACCTCCGCACCCGTGGTCCTGGCCGCGGCGCAGTGCGACGAGGCCGTGACGCTGCTCGGCGGAGAGCCGGCCGACCCGGCCCCCCGCGGCAAGCGCGCCCGCCCGGTCGAGCCGGACAGCGAGCCGGAGCCGACCGTGGCCCCCCTCGCCGCCCAGCACGAGGAACCCCGCGGCAAGCGGGCCCGGGTGGTCGAACCGGAGCCGGAGCCGGAGCTGGAGCCCGCAGCGGTGGTGTCGGCCCTGCCGCCGATGTCGGTGCCGATGATCACCCCGCGCTCGCCCCCGCCCCCGTCTATCGCCCGCACCGAGCCGGTCGAGGTCGTCGCGGCCAATCCCGCGCCGGAACCCGAGCCCGCGCTCACCGGCCGGGCCAAGCGCGTCGCGGAGGCGATGGCGACGCGCGACGCCCACGCCGCCAAGCTGGCCGAGCTCCAGGGCAAGGACGGCTCGGCCGCCAAGAAGCCGAAGGGCAAGCGCAAGGTCGCCAAGATACTCAGGCTGCTCGTCGCGGCCGCGATCGTCGGCGTCCTCGCGCTGAACGGACCGCACCTCGTCTCCACCGCCGGCACCTGGGGCCCGGACCTCTGGGCGCAGCTCAACGGCAAGTCCGGATCGGCCAGCGCGTGCGCCCCGGTGGCCGCGGCACCGTCACCGGCCACCCCGAAGGCCGCCGCGTCGCGGGCCACCGGCAAGAAGGCCACCGGCAAGAAGGCCACCGCCAAGGCCAGCCGGTCCAGGGCGAGCCGGAAGGCCGATGCGCGCGCGAAGCGACGCCACCACGAGGCGGCTGCGACCGCGCGCACACCGGCACTCGAGACACCCGTCTGCTGAGAGTCGCGCGTCCGCGATGCGGGTGCGACCCGTAGCGTTCTCGTCATGACCGCCCTCGTCGATCGGGTCGACGACTTCCAGCAGCGCCACCCGGTCGTCGGGTTCCCCCTCGCCGTCACCTACAAGTTCTTCGACGACCAGGGCAACTACCTGGCCGCGACGGTGACCTACTACGCGTTCATCTCGATCTTCCCCCTGTTGCTGATCGCCTCCTCGGTGCTCGGGCTGCTGCTCCAGGGCAACGCGGCACTGCGGCAGGCGGTGCTCACCTCGGCGCTGAGCCAGTTCCCGATCGTCGGCACGCAGCTGGGCGCCCCGAAGGGCATCCAGGGCAGCGCGTCCGCTGTGGTGATCGGCAGCGTGGCCGCGCTGTACGGCGTGCTGGGACTCGGCCAGGCCGCGCAGAACGCCGTCAACGTGGCGTGGGCGGTGCCGCGCAACAGCCGTCTGAACCCGTTGGTCAGCCGGCTCCGCAGCTTCGTGCTGATGATCCTGGCCGGCGTGACCGTGCTGCTGGCGGCGATGCTGTCGAGCGCGGCGAGTCACCTGAGCATGTTCGGGGCCGAGGCGCACTACGGGATCCGGGCGATGTTCCTGCTGCTCTCGGTGACTCTGAACGCGTTCGTGATCAGCACGATGATGCGTCTCGCCACGGCGCAGCGCGAGACGATACGCGAGGTGCTGCCCGGCGGTCTCGCCATCGCGGTCATGTGGCAGGTGCTGCAGTGGGTCGGTGGTGCGTACGTCGGACGGGTGGTGTCGCGCGCCGACGACCTCAACGCCGTGTTCGCGGTGGTGCTCGGTCTCGTCGCCCTGATCTACGTCGCCTCGGTGATGGCCGTGATCGGCCTGGAGATCAACGTGGTGCTGGCGCGGCGGCTGTGGCCGCGGGCGCTGCTGACTCCGTTCACCGACGACGTCGAGCTGACCGACGCGGACCGTCGGGCTTACGCGGACTACGCCAAGGCCCAGCGCCACAAGGGTTTCCAGCGCGTGCGCGTGACCTTCCGCAACCGTCCCAGCGAGCACGACGACTCCGCTAGCTGAGCCCCAGGATCACGCCGTCGTCGGTGAGGTCGATGTGGTCCGAGGCCGGCCGTCTGGGCAGTCCCGGCATCGTCATCACGTCGCCGCAGACGAGCACCACGAAGCCGGCGCCGGCGGCCAGCCGGACCTCGCGGACGTGCAGCTCGTGGCCGTCCGGTGCGCCGCGCAGGGTGGCGTCGGTGGAGAAGGAGTACTGCGTCTTCGCGACGCAGACGGGCAGCGAGCCGTAGCCGTCGGCCTCGATGCGCTCGAGCCGCCGGCGGGCCTTGCCGTCCCAGGTCACCTCGCGGGCGCCGTACACACGGCTGGCGAGGGTCTCGACCTTCTCGGTCAGCGACAGGTCGTCGTCGTAGGTGAAGGAGAACTCGTAGGGCGACGGCTCGTCGAGCACCTCGAGCACGCCCTTGGCCAGCGACTCGGCGCCCACACCGCCGTCGGAGAAGTGCGTGGCGGGGAACGCCTTGACGCCCTCTGTGGCGACCAGCTCGACGACCCGGTCGACCTCGGCCTGCGTGTCGGTGGGGAAGCGGTTGACCGCGACGACGGCCGGGACGCCGTACACCTCGCGGATGTTGCGCAGGTGCCTCCGGAGGTTGGCCATCCCGGTCTCCAGGGCGGCGAGGTCCTCGGCGGCGAGGTCGGCAACGGCGACGCCGCCGTGGTACTTCAGCGCCCGGATCGTCGCGACGACGACCGCCACGTCGGGACGTAGGCCGGACTTGCGGCACTTGATGTCCACGAACTTCTCGGCGCCCAGGTCGGCGCCGAAGCCCGCCTCGGTCACGACGTAGTCGGCCAGCCGCAGGGCCGCCCGGGTCGCGACGACCGACGAGCAGCCGTGCGCGATGTTGGCGAACGGGCCGCCGTGCACGAACGCCGGCGCGTGCTCGAGGGTCTGCACCAGGTTGGGGGCGAGGGCGTCGCGGAGCAGCACGGTCATGGCGCCGTGCGCCTCCAGGTCGCGGGCGGTCACGGGCAACTTGTCCCGCGTGTAGCCCACGACGATGTCGCCGATGCGGCGCTTCAGGTCGGCCCAGGACTCGGTGAGGCAGAAGATGGCCATCAGCTCGGAGGCGACGACGATGTCGAAGCCGTCCTCGCGCGGGTAGCCGTTGCCTACCCCGCCGAGGCCGACGACCATGCCGCGCAGGGCGCGGTCGTTGAGGTCCACCACGCGCTTCCAGGTGATCGAGCGGACGTCGAGGCCCAGTTCGTTGCCGTGGTGCACGTGGTTGTCGATCAGGGCGGACAGCAGGTTGTGCGCGGCGGCGATAGCCGCGAAGTCACCGGTGAAGTGCAGGTTGATGTCGGTCATCGGCACGACCTGCGCGTAGCCACCGCCCGCGGCGCCGCCCTTCATCCCGAACACCGGGCCCATCGAAGGTTCACGCAGGCAGGCCATCGAGCGGTGCCCGAGGCCGTGCAGCGCGTCGGTCAGGCCGACCGTCGTGGTCGTCTTGCCCTCACCGGCCGGGGTCGGCGAGATAGCGGTCATCAGGATCAGCCGGCCGGTGGGCCGGTCCTCGAGCGTCGCGAGGTAACGGAGGTCGACCTTGGCCTTGTGGTGGCCGTAGGGAACGAGGTGCTCCTCGGCGATGCCCAGCTCGTCCCGGGCCACGTCGGTGATCCGGTAGAGCGTGGCGGCGTTCGCGATCTCGATGTCGGACAGCACCTGAGGACTCCCTCCGTGGGGCGCCTCGTTGCGGCCCCGGCGCCACGGTAGCCGGGGTCAGGTCAGCGCACCCGGCCGTAGGACACAGAACGGGTCCAGATGTGCTCGCGGTGCACGCGCCCGCCGGGACGCGGGGCGTGCCAGACGCGGTTGTGACCGGCGTAGATGCCGACGTGGTAGACGTGGCCTCCCGACCGGAAGATCACCAGGTCGCCGCGGTGCCGGTTGGCCCGGCTCACGTGGCGTACGGCGCCGGCCTGCGCGCTCGACGTACGCGGCAGGTGGCGGCCCATCTTGGAGAACACCCACTTGGTGTAGCCGGAGCAGTCGAAGGCGCTCGGGCCGTCGGCTCCGTAGCGGTAGGGGGTGCCGGCCTTCGAGGCGGCGACGTGGACCACGCGGTCACGGGCCTGGGCCGTCATCGCCTCCGCGGGGGAGGACAGGGAGAGTGACGCCAGGAGGGCGCCGAACACGGTGAGAACCAGCACGAGAGCGTGCAGGAGGAAACGACGATTCGTCGCGAACATGGGAACCCTTCGGCGACGCCTGCGAACGATGACCTGTCGGATTCGGGACCGAAGAATGCCCGGCCACCAGAGCTGGTGGCTTCACCCCAAGACAGTCTCCGCGGAGGCTGTCGCCGTGCTGGGTCGTCCGTGCTCACCACTGCTGCGATGTCTCGCGGGTGTCGTCCGGCTCCCTGGTGAGCCTCGGCGTGGACCGGACCGCCCCACCGTCGACCGGTGGGGGCTGCCCCGCGACGCTGTGCGCCCCCCGCGAGGTGCAACGACGGTAACCCGAACCGGGCCGGGAGAAGCAAATCGCCCGGCCGACCGGTCTATTCAGCCCCGATGGCCCGGAGCACGTCCAGACGGGCGGCCCGCCGCGCAGGGACCACCGCCGCGAGCACGCCGGCGACGGCCGATAGCGCGACGAAGATCACCAGCCGCAGCCACGGGATCGCCAGCACGTCGACGCCCTGGTCGGCGATGGCGCGTTGCAGCATGATGCCGAACACCAGCCCCATGCCGACCCCCAGCACGGCGCCGAGTACAGCCACGACGACCGCCTCGAGCCGCACCATCAGCCGCAGCTGACGACGCGACAGGCCGACGGCACGGAGCAGGCCGACCTCGCGCGTGCGCTCGATGACGGAGAGCGCCAGCGTGTTGACGATGCCGAGCAGCGCGATGACGACGGCCAGGCCGAGCAGGGCATAGATGAAGTACAGGAAGACGTTCACCTGCTGACGGGCCTGGGCCGCGAGCTCGCCCGGGTCCTTGACGGTGACCGTCGGCAGCGGCTTGATGATCGTGTCGACCTGCTTGCGCACCGCGTCCGCGTTCGCGCCGTCGTCCTTGGTGACGAACAGCAACGTGTCGAGCGGCGTGAGGCCGCCCTTGACGAAGGTGTCGGGCGTGACGATGTAGTTGGTCGGCAGGACACCGGACTGCCCGAACAGCGCGATGACCTTGAGCTGGACGGTGGCAGCCTGGAACTTCACCGGGACCGTGTCACCGAGCTTGATCCCGCGCCGCTTCGCCGACTGGCTGTTGACCGCGATCGTCCCCGGCTTGAGCGCGAACATCGAGCCCTGGTCGACCGGCAGCGCCACCGCGAGGCCCAGCGACTGGGCGTCGACGGCGCCGAGGAATCCCCGGTCGCCCTTGATCGTGCCGGGAGCGGTGCGGAACTCCGCGACGCTGCGCACGCCGTCGACCTTGCGGATCTGCCTCGCGACGCTGGTGGAGAACGGGGTGTTGACCACGTTGGACACCACGAACTGCGAGGTGAGGCTCCGCTTCACCGCGGCGTCGGTGCTGGCCGTCGCGGACTCGCCGAGGATCGACATCATCGCGACGAGCGTGAGCCCGATCATCAGGGCGCTCGCGGTCGCCGCCGTACGTCGGGGGTTGCGCAGGGAGTTCTGCGCTGCCAGCGTCCCGACGGTGCCGTAGACGCGGCGGTAGACGATCTGGAAGAGCCGGGTCAGGGGACGACCGACCCAGGGGCTGAGCAGCGAGACCCCGATGAGGATCGACAACATCCCGAGCCCGATGAGGGTGAGGCCGAGGTTGCCGCTGCGGGCGAAGCCGTAGACCATGCCCG
The DNA here is from genome assembly GCA_039915665.1 of Nocardioidaceae bacterium. Taxonomy (GTDB): domain Bacteria; phylum Actinomycetota; class Actinomycetes; order Propionibacteriales; family Nocardioidaceae; genus Nocardioides_B. The sequence continues at coordinate 7,382 of JBDSMW010000164.1, read as the reverse complement.
CCACCCCGAGCGCGACGAGCCCGAAGCCGACCAGCACCCGGCGCCGCAGGGACGACTCGGGCAGCGCGACGTCGTCGCGCAGCGCCGCCACCGGCGGGATGGTGGAGGCGCGACGGGCGGGCAGGTAGGCCGCGACGACGGTTACCAGCACGCCGACGAGGTACGACGCAGCAACCGTGCGCAGGTTGACCGGGAAGGACGCCCGGCTCAGGTCGAAGCCGATCGCGCTGAAGAGCAGCTGCAGCCCGCGGGCGAGGACGTAGCCCACCGCGAGGCCCGCCGTGGACCCGAACAGCCCGACGACGACGGCCTCGACGAGCACCGAGACGTTGACCTGGCGACGGGACGCACCGAGAGCACGCAGCAGGGCGAGCTCGCGGCTGCGCTGCGCCACCAGGATCGAGAAGGTGTTGACGATCAGGAACGTGCCGACCACCAGGGAGACGGCCGCGAAGACCAGCAGGAACTTGTTCAGGAAGCCGAGGAACTCGTCGAGGGTGGCCTTGTTCTTCTTCACCGTGGCGTCGCCGGTCCGGGCCACGACGCCGGTAGGCAGCACCTTCTGCGCGGCCGCGGCGAGCTCCTTCTGCGACACCCCCGGGGCGGCGTCGAGCGAGATCGACGTGAAGACGTTCTTGCCGCCGTAGAACGCGTCCTGCAGCGTCGGCAGGTCGAACAGCGTCAGGGTCGCGCCGTTGAGGCCGCCGGACCCGAACTCGACGAGGCCGACGATCTCGGCCTTCATCGTCGGCGGGTCGCCCGGTGTCACCAGGGTGACGGTGTCCCCGACGCCGTACCCCGCTTTGCGAGCGGTGTCGACGTCAAGGGCCACCTGCCCGGTCCGAGCGGGGAAGGCGCCGTCGGTCAGCGAGACGATCGGGTTGCCGGCGACCGACGTGGCTCCGGTGTCGTTGAAGGCCAGGCCGGGCGGACCGTTGCCACCGACGACCTTGCGGTTCTTGCCGATCACGTAGACCGACTGGAGCTGGACGCTCGGGTGCACCGACCCCACCTCGGGCAGCTGGTCGAGCTGGTTGGCCACGGAGGCCGGGATGGTCCGGAGGTCCTGCTGGGAGTCGAAGTCCGCGGCGCCCTTGTAGGCGATCTCGACGTCGGAGGTGGAGCCCTCGATGATGCCGTCGAAGGCGTCGCCCATCGCGTCGGTGAAGATGAACGACCCGGCCACGAAGGCCACGCCGAGCACGACCGCGAACGCGCTGAGGGCCAGGCGGACCTTGCGCGCGAACAGGTTGCGCCACGTCATCTTCAGCATCGGCCACCCTCCTGCGACGAGTCTGCCCTACGACGTTCCATCGCTCGCCGGTCGCCGCTCTCGGGTCGCCTGGCACGATGCCCGCATGTGTCGGAGCCGGGTGACCTCCCTGTTTCTGGGGCTGCTCTGCGTCCTGCTCGCCTCCGCGTGCACGTGGTCCGAGCCCCGGCGGCTCCGTCGTACTCGCCCTGCCCGGGGGTGCACTTCGACGACGTCCGTGGACCGGTTCCGTCGTACGCCCGCCCGCCGCTGGCCGACTACCCGGCCGCCGACGCGATGTGCCGCGGGCTGTGGCTCCCGGGTGCGGACCGGTGGTTCGTGCCGCAGGGTCTAGCGCTCTCCCTGGACTGGCACGGTCTCTGGCTGGCCGAGGCGGACCGGCTCTGGCCCGTCGACCCGGCCAAGGTCGGCCGCGCGGACCAGGTGCTGCGGGTCTGGCGGACCTGCTGGCGCCCGGCATCACGGCACTGGTCCCCGGCCCGTCCACCTCCACGGAATCCGTCGCTCCGGTGCGTACGTCGTCGGCGATCCGCCGCGTGCAGGGGGTCACGCGAGGTCACGACGGCGTCTGGTCCACGTCGTCGACCTCGACGTGCGGACTGCTCGTCGCGCCGAGCGGTCGCCGGATCGCCTTCGCACCCGGTGCGGAGGACCTGCAGCTCGACGGTGACGGAGGCCTGTGGGTGGTGCTGGAGTCGGGCGCCCGGCACTACCAGGACGACGGACGTCCACTCGTCCCGATGCTCGCCCGGTTCGACGTCACGGCGCTGCTCGACAGTCCGGACGAGACCTGCGACTGGTAACCGTCGTTCCGAGATTTCCCTTGTGGACAGAGGGAATTCCGACAGTTTCTGTCGGTGGTCGGGTCTAGGTTTGAGCCATGACCAGCACCGGCGACACCCCCTCCGAGCTGCGGGACCTCGCAGCCGGCGAGGTGCTGTCCGCGCTCGCTGATCGGCGGCGTACGGCGGACCGGGCGGAGGCCGAACTCCTCGCGTTGGCGGTGCACTGGGTCGATCTGCACCCGGTCACCGACGACCACCCGGCGGTGTCGTTCACCGTGCGAACCGGCGTCGCCGGCGCGTTCACCGCCGAGACTGTCACAGCCTCGCTCGGCGGCGCGGGCACGCCAGGTGTGAGCGAGTACGCGGTCGAGGCGTTGGCCCCGGCGCTGGGTCTCTCTTACGGCGCGGCGCTACGGCTGGTGTCGGAGGCGGTCGAGCTGTGTTTCCGCCTCCCCAGGCTGTGGTCCCTGGTGCAGGACGGTCGCCTTCAGGCGTGGAAGGCCCGCCAGGTCGCGCACGAGACAGCCAGCTGTCCGTCGACGCGGTGGCGTTCGTGGACCGCCACGTCGCGGTCATCGCCCGTCGCAACCGGATCCTGCCGGCCGGGAGGCTGCGTGAGCTGGTCCACGAGGCGATGCTGCGCTGTGACCCCGACCAGGCGGCCGGCGTCGAGCAGGCCGCCCTGGACGCTCGCGGGGTGTGGTTCGACCACCGGGCCTCGACCGCCACCACCGATGTGACCGCCCGGCTCGACACGCTCGACGCCCTCGACCTGCAGGCATCCGTGGCCGACCTCGCGAGCCTGCTCGGAACCCTCGGCGACGACCGTCCGACGGACATCCGTCAGGCCACCGCGCTCGGCCTGCTGGCTCGCCCGCAACGGGCCCTCGATCTGGCCGCCGGTCGCGAGCTACCTACCAGGTCGAACGTCTCCCGGGCCACCCTGTTCCTGCACGTGGGCCTCGACGACCTCGAGCACGGCACCGGCGGGCGGGCCGAGAATCTCGGACCGGCCAGCGTCGACCTGCTGCGGGACTGGCTCGGCCGGTTCTCCTCCTGCACGATCCGGCCGGTCCTCGACCTGAGTCGCACCGACACCGTCGACGTCCACGACCCACCCGACTGGATGCGCGAGACCGTCATCCTCCGCGACGCGCACTGCGTCTTCCCCGGTTGCGCCATCGACGCCCGGACCTGCGACGTCGACCACATCGAGCCCTACCGACCGCCGGACCACGGTGGTCCACCCGCCCAGACCGGTCCCGCGAACCTTGCGTGCCTCTGCCGACGACATCATCGACTGAAGACCTTCACCGCGTGGGCCTATCGACCCCTGCCAGACGGCGACTACGAGTGGACCGATCCGCACGGCCGCACCTACTTGGTGACGCCCGGGCACTGAGTCGCGCCGGCAACACCGCTGACGCGCGCTGGCGATAATGAACGGCGTGGGTGAGTCGACAGGGCAAGAAGACTTCAGCCCCTCGGACTGGTGGCTGTTCCAACACCCGGCGGCAGAACCCCGGCTTCGCCCAGAGCCTGAGAGCGGTCGACGTGAGCCCCGGCGTCGTGCGGCAGATATCCGTTGAGCGGCTCGCTCCGTGGCTCGGCAGGGGCTGATCTCCCTGCGGGTCGCCCGCCCGCGTCACTTTCGCCTGGGAAGCAGCATCGACACGACGCCGCTGAGGCCCAGGACGAGGGCCGCGCCAACCCACCACCACATCCACCGGGCGGTGAAGCTCCAGAGGTGCTCGATCCACGTGCGCACAGGCTGACCCGGGTACGCCGGAGCGCTGACGCCGTAGACGAAGCAGACGAAGTTCGAGATCAGCAGGCCGACGTAGACCAGTATGCCCACGGCCGTCAACGAGAGCGCAGTGCGCCACCACCGACCCGCCAGCATCGAGCCCTCACTCGAGAGCATGGCTGAGGACGATGTGCATGGCGTGCGACCACAGCAGGGGTGTGGCCGTGCCGCCCCACTTCTCGCGCCAGAAGGCGAGCATGTGCGGCGACTGAACTTCCTCGGCCACCTGCTCGGGAAGGTGACCCTCGGCGTCGGCGGAGGCGGTGACCCAGTCGAGCAGCTCGACCGCGAGCTCACGCTGACCGGCGACGTCGGCGCACCAGCCCAGCGTCGCGGCCAGCAGCAGCCACTGGCTTCCGCCGTGGAACGAGTCGCCCAGGTAGCGACGCACACCACCGCCGTGCACGCGGAGCTCGGAGACGACCCGCTGCAGCATCACCCCGAAGAGTGCGTCGTTGACGTCGACCATGCCGAGGGGTACGGCGAGCCCCAGCGCAGCCTGGTCGCCGAGGAGCTCGCCGGCATCGCGCACCCCGGCCGCGTTCACCCCGACGCTGTAGGTGTGCACCAGCCCGGGGTTCTCCTCCCAGCAGTCGAAGCAGGGAACCTCCGCCGCACCCATGGGGTAGCGCACCACCAGCCGGGCCGCGCGCTCCAGCTCCTCGTCGAGGTCACCGCCCCGGCTCACGTGGTCGGCCAGCGCCCAGAGCCAGAACCCGTAGCAGTCGGTCTGGAAGTTCGGCCACTCCTCGGCGCCGACCACGTCCTCCTCGTCACCGTCGAGCGTGAAGCGGGCCGGCATCATCACCTGGCCGTTCACCTGGCCCGTGGCCACCGCGGAGAGCGCCTCGTCGACCCGGTGCTCGTGCCTGATCAGCGTGCGGGCCACCCAGTGGTGCCAGCGGGACGCCGCTCCAGGGTGCCCCGCGACGTCCAGCGCGTACGCGCACCACGACCCGTCCCGCAGCCAGCCGAACTGGTAGACCTCGTGCACCGGACTCGCGGGAATGGCTCCGGACGCGTCCTGTGAACCCAGCAGCAGCTCGACACTCGCTTCGACGCGGAGAGGGGACATGGGCCCAGTCTTCGACACCGCAGGGCGACCTGTTGGCTCGCGGTCACTAGAGGGCGGCGGGCCCGTCTGGTCGGCGATGCAACCAGAGGGCCAGAGCCGCGATCGCCGCACCCAGGACTGCACCGAGCGTGTTGGAGAGCCAGTCGTTGGTCGAGCCCGACCAGCGCCACCAAGGCCACGGTCGTGATCCACCGGTGCTCGACGAGGAAGGTGCTGGTCACGCGAGAGGGGCGCGTTGCCGGGCGTCCCGTGACGTGGAGGACTTGTCGAAGTACATCGCGGCGTCGGCGCGGGCCAGCATGTCCTCGGGGGAGTCGTCGGAGCCGCTGGTGCGGGCGATGCCGACCGATCCGCCGACGGGCAGGACGGAGCCGTCCGAGAGCGTCAGAGGGCGGCCCAGCGTCTCGCGGACCCGCGCCGCGAGCTCCTCCAGACCGTCGGTCCCGTCAGTCCCGTCGGGCGAGCCGAGGCCCTGCGTCGGGTCCTCCACGAGCACGACGAACTCGTCACCGCCGAGCCGGGCGACCAGGTCGGTGGCGCGGACGGTGTCCAGCAGCCGCTCGGCCACCGTGCGAAGCACCTCGTCGCCGGCCGCGTGGCCGTGCACGTCGTTGACCCGCTTGAACCCGTCGAGGTCGATGAACAGCAACGACGGCAGGCTGATCGACCGGTCCTGGCGCGCGAAAGCCCGCGTCATCGCCTCGGTGAACAGCGTGCGGTTCGGCAGACCGGTCAGGGCGTCCCGCGTTGCGGCCTGGGCCAGCTCGCCGGCGGCCTGCCGCAGCTCGAGCAACCGGACGGTGGTCGCGGCCAGGTCGCGCAGCCGCTCGATCTGCACCCGGCTGAGCTGCGACGGCTCAGGCGCGAAAGCGCAGAGCGTGCCGATGACCTGGTCGGCTCCGACGATCAGCGGCGCCGCGACGTACAACCGGATGTTGGAGAGCTCACCCGTGACGTGTGGGTTCCCGGCGAACACTGCGTCGACCGAGGCGTCCGGTGTGTAGGTCACGTCGCGGGACAGGATGCTGTAGCCGCACATCGACTCGTCGCGGGTGACCTCACCGCGCTCGGCGCCGTAGGCCGAGGCCTGCCACTGCCGGTCGCTGTCGATCAGGTTGAGGACGGCGGTCGGGGTGCCGCAGATGTACGACGCGAGGCGGGTCAGCCCGTCGAGCTCAGCGTCTTGGGGCTCGTCGAGCACGCCGAGTCCGTGCAGGGTCGCGAGGCGCCGAGCCTCGCCACTGGGAAGGGGCCAACCTGGTGCCGTCACGCCGCGCATTGTGTCAGGTCGACGGGGACATCAGGTCGGAGACCGCCTCCGTGAACAGTCGGGTGTGCAGGGCGACGTCGTCGGCCGAGGTGTCCGGGCACATCAGGGCCATGTTGTGGAACGGCGTGATGAGGACGCCGCGGTTGGCCATGAACAGGTGGAGGTACTCGTCGAGCTCGTCGTCGGCCGCCGCGGCCGACTCGCTGCCGGTGCGGGGGGCGGGTGACGCGAAGCGGTACTCCGACCGCGCGCCGAGCCGGCTGACCGACCACGGCACGCCGGTCTCGTCCAGGGTCGACTGCACGCCTGCCGTGAAGTCGTCGGCCAGGGCGACCATCCGGGCGAACGCCTCCTCGGTCAGCACCTGCTCCAGCGTCGCGCGCATCGCGGTCACCGACAGCGCGTTGCCGGCCAGCGTGCCGCCGACCCCGCCGACGTCGACCAGGTCCGCGTCGGGGTTGCCGGCCGCCGCCCGGGCGACCTCGCGGGTGAGGCCGTAGGCGCCGCTGGGGATGCCGCCGCCGATGCTCTTGCCGATCACGAAGATGTCCGGCTCCAGGCCCCACAGGGCAGTGGCGCCGCCGGGGCCGGCCGAGAAGGTGTGCGTCTCGTCGATCATCAGCAGCGCGCCGTACCTCGTCGCGAGCTCGCGCAGGCCGGTGAGGAAGCCTTCCTCGGGCAGCACGATGCCGATGTTGGTCAGGGCCGGCTCGGTGAGGATCGCCGCGACGTCGCCGTGCCGCAGCTGCTCCTCCACGCCGGCGAGGTCGTTGAACTCCGCGACGCGGGTCGTCTCGGCCGGTGCGACCGGGGCACCGACGAGCCCTGCCCGCGCGACGGCCTCGCCGCCCGGCCCCGGCACGGCGAAGGCCTCGTCGACGGAGCCGTGGTAGCAGTAGGCGAACGTCAGGATCTTGGGCTTCCCCGTCACCATCCGGGCGATCCGGATCGCCCACCGGTTGGCGTCGGTCGCGGTCAGCGTGAACGACCACAGCGGCAGCCCGAACCGCCGCGACAGCTCCGCGCCGACCCATTCGGCGTCCGAGGTCGGCAGCATCGTGGTGATCCCGCCGGTCCCGGTGAGCCGCTCGGTCACCGCGTCGACGGTCGCGCGTGGCGTGTGACCCGCCATCGCCCCGGTGTCGCCCATCGCGAAGTCGACGTACTCGTGC
>JBDSMW010000152.1:0-24123 GCA_039915665.1 Nocardioidaceae bacterium | reverse complement strand
CGGCTGCTCAAGATGGAGGACGAGCTGCACAAGCGCGTCATCGGTCAGGACCAGGCCGTCAAGGCCCTGTCCCGGGCGATCCGGCGCACCCGTGCGGGCCTCAAGGACCCCAAGCGTCCCGGCGGGTCGTTCATCTTCGCCGGCCCCTCGGGCGTCGGCAAGACGTGGCTGTCCAAGACGCTTGCTGAGTTCCTGTTCGGCGACGAGGACGCGCTGATCCAGCTCGACATGAGCGAGTTCAGCGAGAAGCACACCGTCTCGCGGCTGTTCGGCTCCCCGCCCGGCTACGTCGGCTACGAGGAGGGTGGCCAGCTGACCGAGAAGGTGCGGCGCAAGCCGTTCTCGGTGGTGCTCTTCGACGAGATCGAGAAGGCCCACCCCGACATCTTCAACTCGCTGCTGCAGATCCTCGAGGAAGGTCGCCTGACCGACTCTCAGGGCCGAGTGGTCGACTTCAAGAACACCGTGATCATCATGACCACGAACCTCGGCACCCGGGACATCTCCAAGGGTGCGAGCCTCGGCTTCCAGCAGACGACGGACGTCCAGGGCAACTACGACCGGATGAAGGCCAAGGTGTCGGAGGAGCTCAAGCAGCACTTCCGTCCCGAGTTCCTCAACCGTGTGGACGAGATCGTGGTCTTCCCGCCGCTCACCAAGGAGCAGATCGTCGCGATGGTCGACAACATGGTCGCCGCCGTCGACGTCCGCCTCAAGGACCGCGACATGGCCATCGAGCTGACGCAGGCCGCCAAGGACCTGCTGGCGAACCGCGGCTTCGACCCGGTCCTGGGCGCGCGGCCCTTGCGCCGTACCGTCCAGCGGGAGATCGAGGACACCCTCGCCGAGAAGATGTTGTACGGCGAGGTGCGGCCCGGCCAGATCATCCTGGTCGACGTCGAGGGCGAGGGCGCGGAGGCGAAGTTCACCTTCCGCGGCGAGCAGAAGAGCGAGCTGCCCGACCTGGCTCCGCTCGAGGAGCCGGCCGCGACCGGCGAGACCGAGTAGCACCCAGATCGCCGATTCACTGGGTACCCAGTGAATCCTGCACACCCCCGACGTTGCTACGTCGGGGGTGTGTCTGTTAAGGCGGGGGTCAGTGCGCGCCGTGCAGGTTGAGCACCATGACGCCGCCGATGATCATCAGCAGCGCGAGGCCCTTGAGCAGGTCCCAGGGCTCGTTGAGCAGCAGCACGCCCACCAAGGCGATGCCGGCGGTGCCAAGGCCGGACCAGACGGCGTAGGTCACCGAGACCGGGATGTCACGGATCACCAGCGCCAGCAGCCAGATCGACAGCGCGTAGCCGCCCAGCACGGCAGCGGTCCACAGCGGCTCGCGGAAGCCGTGCGTGCGCGGCAGCGCGGCCGTCGAGGCCACCTCGACCCCGATCGCCCCCACCAGCAGCACGTACGCGCCGACCATGACCTGACCTCCTACGTTCGTGTAGCAGTCGCTACGCGGCTACTGTAGCACTTGCTACAGTCATCATCGAAGCCGTCGCCCACCCGTGAGGAGCACCCGTGCCGCGCGACACCAGCCGCCGCGACGAGGTCGCCCAGGCCGCGACCGACTACGTGCTGGAGCACGGCCTCGTCGGGCTCAGCCTGCGACCGCTCGCCGCCGAGCTGGGCACCAGCGACCGGATGCTGCTCTACCACTTCGCCAGCAAGGACGACCTGGTCGCGACGGTCCTGCGGGTCTCCAACGACCGCTCGGTCGCCGAGATCCGCGCCCTGCCCGCGTCGATCGACGTGCGGGCCGCCGTGCTCGACCTCTGGGCCGCGATGAACACACCGCGGCTGGCCCGCTGCCAGCGGATGTACGTCGAGGCGGCTGCGCTCGGCCTGTTCGGGCGGGAGCCCTACGCGTCGGTCGTCCGGGAGGCCAACGAGATCTGGATCGGCGCGGTCGCCGACCACCTCGTCGCGTCGGGCACCCCGCGTGAGCGGTCCCGGCGCGCGGTCGCGCTGCTGGACGCCGCGCTGATGGGGTTCCAGCTCGACCTGCCGCTGGACGCCGGCGACCCGGTCCTGGAGCAGGCGGTGCGCGACCTGGCCGACGCCGTCGTCGCCATCGCCACCCACGCCGGTTGAGGTGCGAGCGGAGCGCGCCTCGAGACCACCGCGGTCAGGGCAGCGCGTAGGTGTCGTCGGAGACCCGCGCAACCAGGCCGTCGTCGACGAGCCACCGCAGGCAGCGGTCGCGCTGCTCGACGGTGGGCCAGGCCTCGTCGAGCCGGCTGCGGTGAACGGGTCCGTCGTTGTCCCGGAGCACGCCGAGCAGCCGGCCGCGGCACTGACGGTCGGTGCCGTCGTAGGCCTGTCCCTTCCGGGGCGGTCCGTCGTACGCCGGGTAGCCGGCCGCCCGCCACGCGCACAGGTCGGCGACGGGGCAGTCCGCGCACCGGGGTGACGCGGCGACGCAGACGGTCGCGCCGAGCTCCATGGTGGAGATCGCCCAGGCGGCAGCGGTCGGGCCGTCGTCGGGCAGCAGGGTTGCGGCCAGGTCGCGCTCGGCGCGGGTGACGGCGGTCGCGGGGAACTCCACGCCGCGCACGGTCCGGGCCAGCACCCGGCGGACGTTGGTGTCGAGAACGACGTGTCGCCGGCGGAACGCGAACGACGCGACGGCGGCTGCGGTGTAGTCGCCGACGCCGGGCAGCGCGATGAGGTCGTCGTAGTCCGACGGCACCTCGCCGTCGTGGTCGGCCATGATCGCGGTGGCCGCGGCGTGCAGCCGGAGGGCGCGTCGGGGGTAGCCGAGTCGGCCCCAGGCCCGGACGGCGGCACCCGTCGGCTGCGCGGCAAGGTCGGCCGGTGTGGGCCAGTCGGACAGCCACCGCTCGTAGACCGGGAGCACGCGGGTGACCGGCGTCTGCTGGAGCATGAACTCGCTGACCAGCACCGCCCACGGTGAGGCCGACGGCTCCCGCCAGGGCAGGTCGCGGGCGTGCTCGTCGTACCACGCGAGCAGGGGTTCACGGAGGTCGGACACGGTCCGCCCAGACTATGGGCAGAGCCAAAGGCCACAGCCGATCGCGGCCGCCTCCGGTGTGGCACCCCGACGCGGCACGGAGGCGAAGTTACGGTGACGCCATGACCACCGTGACGCGCCCTCGGGGGCCGCTCCCGCCCCGGGTGTACTGGACGCGACGGCTGCTGCTCGTCGTGGTGGCGTTCGCCCTCGTCTTCGGCCTCGCTCGGCTGCTCGGCAGCGGCGGCTCCGGCGGTCCCACCGCGCGGCCCGTCGGCGCGACGCCGTCCAGCGCGGACGCGCAGGTCACCACACCTGGGGCCGGCTCGCAGGCGATCGCGACCGGCCCGGCCGCCGGCACCGGCAAGAAGCGGAACAAGAAGGCCACCCCCACACCGACGCCGCTCGCCTCACCCAGCGGCGCCTGCGCCGACACCGACGTGGTCACCACCCCGTCGGTGAAGGGCACGGCGTACGCCGGCCAGCCGGTCGTGTTCACGATGACGTTGGCGACCCAGGTCTCCGAGGCCTGCACCTGGGAGGTGTCCTCGCGGACGCTGGTGGTCAAGGTGACCTCGGGCGTCGATCGGATCTGGTCGACCCAGGAGTGCTTCGGCGCCGTCCCGAAGCAGTCGGTCGTGGTGCGGCGCGACCACCCCACCACGGTGGCGGTCGGGTGGAACGGTCAGCGCTCCGACACCGACTGCACCCGGTCCACAGCCTGGGCCGAGCCGGGCTACTACCACGTCGTCTCCGCCTCCTTCGGGGCCGACCCGGTCGATGTCCAGTTCGAGCTGAAGTCCCCCGTGCCGCGCACGATCACCGCGACCCCGACCCCCAGCGAGAAGCCCAGTGCGTCGGCCAGTGCGTCGGCCAGTGCGACGGCCAGTGCGTCGCCGTCGAAGCAGCCCACCCAGAAGCCCAGCAAGAAGCCCAGCCAGAAGCCGTCGGCTCAGCGCTGAAGCAGCGCCAGGCAGAACAGGCCGCAGGACACGGCTCCCGCGACTGTGCGGACGTGGTTCCACCGCACCCACACCCTGGTGTACGTCGCCCAGGTGCTCGTCGCGGCGGGCGTGCCGGCCTCGACGCCCGCGAGCCGGTTGTTCAGCGGGACGTTCGCGGCGGCGGTGACGACGATGGTGCCGACGAGGTAGACCAGGGCGGCCGGCAGCACCCACGACGCGGCGTCGGCGCCGAACGACCAGCCGGCCGCCACCAGGCAGAGCACCGCGGTGCCGAACAGCAGCCCCATCAACGGCGGCCGGACCGCGGTGAGGTTGACCGCCTGCATGGCGCGGGTGCCCTCGGCGTCCGGCAGCCGGCGCAGGGCGGCCGTCACGAACGTGGAGAAGGTGAAGAACACCCCGCCGACGAGCCCGCAGCCCACCGCGGTGACAGCCAGCAGGACGTCGTACACGGTGTCGGTCATGGGCCGGTCACGGTCGGGTCAGACGTAGCGCTCGAGGATGCTGGACTCGGCCAGCCGGGACAGTCCCTCACGCACGCTGCGGGCCCGGAGCTCGCCGACGCCGTCGACGGCCTGCAGGTCGTCGATGCTTGCGGAGAGCAGCTTCTGGAGGCTGCCGAAGTGGTCGACGAGCCGGTCCACGACGGTGCCGGGCAGGCGGGGCACCTTGGCCAGCAGCCGGTAGCCGCGCGGGGTGACGGCACCGTCGAGGTGCTCGCTGGCGCCGAGGCCGAGGGCCCGGGCCACCGCGGCGACGTCGACGAGCTCGGTCGGGCCCAGCGTCTCGAGGTCGGTCAGCACGTCCTCGGGGGTGCGCTTGCGGCGGCCGCTCGGAAGGTAGTCGCGGATCACCAGCTCCCGCTCCATGTCCACGCCGGTGACGAGCTCGTCGAGCTGGAGCGACAGCAGTCGTCCGTCGCTGCCGAGCTCGAGCACGTAGTCCTCGATCTCGCGGGCGATCCGGGTGACCATCTCCAGCCGCTGCGCGACGACGGCCACGTCGCGGGTCGTGACCAGGTCCTCGATCTCGAGCGCGGACAGCGTGCTGGAGACCTCGTCGAGCCGCATCTTGTAGCGCTCGAGGGTGGCCAGCGCCTGGTTGGCGCGGGACAGGATCTGGCCCGAGTCCTCCAGGACGTAGCGGATCTCGCCGACGTAGACCGCGATGATCTGCATCGACTGCGACACCGAGATGACCGGGTAGCCGGTCTGCCGGGCGACCCGGTCGGCGGTGCGGTGCCGGGTGCCGGTCTCCTCGGAGTGGATCCCGGGGTCGGGCATCAGGTGGACGGCGGCGTGCAGGATCCGGCCGGCGTCGCGGTCGAGGACGAGCGCGCCGTCCATCTTGGCCAGCTCGCGCAGCCCGGTGGCCGTGAACGGGACGTCCAGGAAGAACCCACCGGTGGAGATCGAGTCGACGACCTTGTCGCTGCCGAGGACCAGCAGGGCGCCGGTGCGGCCGCGCAGGATGCGCTCCAGCCCGTCGCGCAACGTCGTGCCCGGCGCGATGCTCGCGAGCGTGGCCCGCAGCCTGAGCACGTCGTCCGTGCGGTCGATCCCTGCCACTGTGCTCCCCGGTCCTGCTGGTGTCGGTCGTGCCCCTCGGCGGGTCAGTCTAAGGGGAAGGGTCCGCCAGTCGTGACCGGAACCGGCCAGCGCCGGACGCGCCGGACCTCACACGACGCCGAGGGCGGGGCGACCGGGCTCGGTGCGGTGCACCCGGAACGTCGGCGTGCTGTCCTGCACGCCCAGGTCGAGCGTCCGCAGCGCGGCGTCGAGGTCGGGGACCGCGACCACCCTCATGCCGTCGACCGAGCGGACCACGCCCGCGTCGCGGTGCGACTCGGCCGGCACGATCGCGCCCCGGAAGCCGAGCCGGGCGGCCTCGGCCAGCCGCTGGGGGATGTCGCGGACCCGCCGGAGCTCGCCTGCGAGACCGATCTCGCCGATGGCGACCAGGTCGGTCGGGATGTCGCGCTGCTTCCAGGCGGACGCGACGGCGATGGCCGAGGCCAGGTCCGCAGCGGGCTCGGCGATCCGGACGCCGCCTACCGTTGAGGCGAACACGTCGTGCTGGTGCAGCCGGATCCGCGCCCGCTGCTGCAGGACGGCCACGATCATCGCGATGCGCGACGAGTCGAGCCCGGACGTCGTACGCCGGGGGCGCTCGGCCGTCGCCGGGGTGACCAGGGCCTGCACCTCGGCCAGGATCGGGCGCCGGCCCTCGAGCACCACGCTGACGCAGGTGCCGGCGACCGGCTCGTGGTGCCGGGCGATGAACAGGCCGGTCGGGTCGGTCACCGCGGCGATGCCCTCGCCCGAGAGGTCGAAGCAGCCGACCTCATCGACGGGGCCGAAACGGTTCTTGACCGCCCGGACCATCCGCAGCCGCGAGCTGCGCTCACCCTCGAAGTAGAGCACCACGTCGACGAGGTGCTCGAGCACCCGCGGCCCGGCGATGCTGCCGTCCTTGGTGACGTGGCCGACCATGATCGTGGCGATGTTCTGGGTCTTGGCCACCCGGACCAGGGCGGCCGCGACCTCCTTGACCTGGGTGACCCCGCCCGGGACGCCGTCGACGTCGGCGGCGCCGATGGTCTGCACGGAGTCGACCACCAGCAGCTGCGGCCGGACCGCCTCGATGTGCCCGAGGACCGCGCCGAGGTCGGTCTCCGCGGCCAGGAACAGCTCGTCGTGGATCCCGCCGGTGCGGTCGGCGCGGAGCCGGACCTGGGAGGCGGACTCCTCGCCGGTGACGTAGAGGGTGCGCAGCCCGGACCGGGCGGTCTGGGCGGCCACCTCGAGGAGCAGGGTGGACTTGCCGACGCCGGGCTCGCCGGCGAGCAGCACCGCCGCCCCGGGGACGACGCCGCCACCGAGCACCCGGTCGAGCTCGGGGATGCCGCTGGTGCGTGAGCGGGACTCCTCCACGGAGACGTCGCCGATCCGGACGGCCGGGGTGCTGACCGGTCCGACGGCCGTGCGCCCGGTGGCGGCAGCCGCCTCGGCGACGCTGCCCCAGGCCTGGCACTCACCGCACCGGCCCACCCACTTGGCCGTCGTCCAGCCGCACTCCGAGCAGCGGTAGCTCGGGCGTGCGGCGCGGGTCCTCGCAGTGCTCATGACCATGACGCTAGGCCAGTCCACCGACAGGGCGCGGTTGACGTGCCGAGGTGGCTCCGGTGATCATGCGTGAGACCATTTGATCGATCCATTCACTCGCAGCCAGCGCCTTCGTCCGCAGCACGATCCGGGGGGTCCACCGATGTCACGCCGCACCGACGCCGGGAGCAGCGCGCCGACGCTGGCCACGGTCGCGGACGAGGCGGGCGTCTCCCGGCAGACGGTCTCGAACGCGTTGAACAGCCCCGAGCTGCTCCGGCCGGACACGCTCGCGCGGGTGCAGGCGGCCATCGAGCGCCTGGGCTACTCGCCCAACCGGGCCGCCCGCAGCCTGCGCACGCGCGCGTCCCACCTGGTCGGTCTCCGGGTCGACCCCGCGATCGAGGACAGCGCCAACGCGCTGATGGACCGGTTCGTGCACTCCCTGGTGGAGAGCACCCGCGAGACCGGCTACCACGTGCTGCTGTTCAGCGGGGACGGCGCCGACGACGACGCCACCGAGGGGTACGACGAGCTGCTGCGCTCCGCGGCCGTCGACGCCTTCGTGGTCACCGACACCTACCGCGGCAACCCGCACGCCGCCTGGCTGGCCCAGCAGGGCGTGCCGTTCGTCGCGTTCGGGCGGCCGTGGGGCGAGCCGGCCGCGCGGCACCCCTGGGTCGACGTCGACGGCCGGGCCGGTGTGATCGCGGCGGTCGACCACCTCGTCGAGCGCGGCCACGCCCGGATCGCGTGGGTGGGCTGGCAGAAGGGCTCGTTCATCGGCGAGGACCGCCGCAGCGGCTGGGTCGACCAGATGCACACGCGCGGCCTGTCGACGAGCCGGCTCTCCGCCCGCGGAGACGACACCCTGGAGTTCGGTGCCCGTGCGGCCCGGGCCCTGCTCGACGTCGAGGCGGGGGAGCGGCCGACCGCCTTCGTGTGCGCGAGCGACACCCTCGCGATGGGCGTGCTCAGGACCTTCGACGAGCTCGGCCTGCGCGCGGGTCGGGACGCGGCCGTGGTCGGCTTCGACGACTCCATCGCGGCGCAGGTCGCGACCCCCGGCCTGACGTCGGTGCGGCAACCCCTGGAGGAGGTGGCGGTCGAGGTGGTGCGTTACCTCGGCGAGCTGCTCGCGCACCGACCGATCCCCGACCTCGGCTCCGTGCTGACGCCGACCCTGCGGGTCCGCGAGACCAGCTAGAAGCGGCGCCACCAGAGGTTGACCGCGTAGTCCACCTCGGTGCCCGCGTGGCCGGCCAGCGCCTCGTCCGCGACCTCCTCGGAGAACTCGATGCGGACGCACGCCTCCAGGTCGGCCCGCGTCGCGAAGCGCCACACGATGTCGAGCGACCGGCCCTGCCAGCCGTGCCGCCACCAGAAGGCCTGCACCTCGCCGGCGTCGATCATCGGGTAGCCCCGCCGGAACCATCCGCCGAAGGTGCTGCGCGAGGTGTCGTTGTCAACCACGAAGGCGGTGCCTCCCCGGCGCACCACCCGGTCGAGCTCGCGGAGTCCGGGTTCGCAGCCGGGACCGAAGAAGTACGCCCACCGGGCCTGCGCGACGTCGACGCTGGCGGCCGGCAGCGGGACCTCCTGGGCCGTGCCGACCAGCACCGTCACGAAGTCCCGTCGCGCCGTACGACGGGCGGCGACCGCGGCCAGGTCGGGGTGCGGCTCGACGCCGTACACCGTCCTGGCGCCGCCCGGACCGTCCGCCCAGCGGGGCAGGTGGAAGCCGGTGCCGCAGCCGAGGTCGAGCAGGTCGAGGCCGGCCCAGCCGTCGCCGCCGAGGACCTCACGCATGGTCGACTCGATCACACCGTCGGGGTCGACGGCCCGGTTCTCGAGCTCGTAGGTCTCGGTGTGGTGCCAGATGTTCGGGCTCGGGACCGAGCCCGGAAGAGGCGTCGCCACGCTCAGATGCGGACGACGCCGTTCGGCGTGAGGAACTGTGCGGCGACGACCCCGGGGGTGCCGTGCGGCGCGACCCACTGCACGTTCACGTCGTCGAAGGGCGCCTCCGCGGAGTTGCCCAGCCAGTCGCCCACCCGGTGCGGGTCACCCGCGATCTCGATCGCGGACAGCACCACGGCCCCGGTGGCGCCGGCACTCGGGTGCTGGTCGACCGGGGACTCCCACTCGATGAAGAACGGCAGCTGCGGGTCGGACTGGAGACCCTTCACGCCGACCTGACGCCAGCGCAGCTCGACGCCGTCGGGGCGGTGCCGGTTGCCGGGCACGGAGTCCCGGCCGAGTCGCTCGGCGACCTTGCCGATGTCGTCGACCGCGACGACCCAGCCCAGCCAGCCGCCGCCGAGCTCGGAGCGGGCGCGGACGGCCTGGCCGAACGGCGCCTTGTCCGAGGCCGGGTGGTCTAGCACCTCGACGACCTCGATGTAGGTGCCGGCGGTCAGTGGCATCACCATGTTGCGCGTCCCGAAGCGGGGGTGGATGCCGCCGTCGCGGAACTCCTCACCCAGCAGGGTGCCGATGCGTGCGGCCGTGCTCTTCAGACCGTCGGGGCCGGCAGCGTACGAGACGTGGTCGAGGCGCATACGAATCATTGTCACCACAGCGACGGTGCGGCCGGACACCGGGGTCGGCTCCGGCTCCCCCTTGTGCCGGTCCTCACGCGGGTGAAAAGTGAGCCGTGCGCCCACGAGTCCCTGCGGGTGCATCGCAGCCCGAGGAGGGACGACGTGACAGGCAAGCAGGCAGCCGGAGTCGCCGGGAAGGACCGCGTCCCGGTGGCGGACCGACCCGCGTCGATCCGCAACGTGGCCGTCGTGGGCCCCGCCGGATCCGGCAAG
This sequence comes from Nocardioidaceae bacterium, assembly GCA_039915665.1. GTDB lineage: Bacteria > Actinomycetota > Actinomycetes > Propionibacteriales > Nocardioidaceae > Nocardioides_B. The sequence continues at coordinate 14,264 of JBDSMW010000152.1, read as the reverse complement.
ACGACCCTGGTCGAGACCCTCCTGGTCTCGGCCGGTGTGCTGAACCGGGCGGGTACGACGGCCGACGGGACCACCGTGAGCGACTACGACGAGGCGGAGGTCCGCCAGCAGCGTTCGGTCGGCCTGGCGCTGGCCCCGCTGGTGCACGACGGCGTCAAGGTCAACCTGCTCGACACCCCGGGCTACACCGACTTCGTGGGCGAGCTGCGGGCCGGTCTGCGCGCTGCTGACTGCGCGCTGTTCGTGCTCGCCGCCAACGACGGGATCGACGAGCCCACCCGCATCCTCTGGCGCGAGTGCGCCGACGTCGCGATGCCGCGCGTCGTCGTGGTGACCAAGCTCGACCACGCGCGGGCCGACTACGACGGTCTGCTGCGCCAGGCCCAGGAGGCCTTCGGGGACCGGGTGCTGCCGGTCTACCTTCGCGACGGCGACGGCCTCGTCGGGCTGATCACCGGCGACGCGGACTCACTGCGGGGACACGACGCGGCCCGGGACCGCCTGATCGAGGGGGTCATCGAGGAGTCCGAGGACGAGACCTTGATGGAGCGGTTCCTCGGCGGCGAGGAGGTCGACGCCGCGTTGCTGGTGCAGGACCTCGAACGCGCGGTCGCGCGAGCCTCGTTCCATCCCGTCGTACCCGTCGACTCCGGCACCGGCACGGGTGCCCGCGAGCTGCTCGACCTCGTCGTCGCCGGATTCCCGTCGCCGCTCGAGCACCCGATGCCCGAGGTCTACACGCCCGCCGGCAAGCGCGGACCGGACCTGCTCTGCGACCCCGACGGGCCGCTGGTGGCCGAGGTGGTCAAGACGACGAGCGATGCGTACGTCGGACGGCTCAGCCTCGTTCGCGTGTTCTCCGGGACCCTCCGGCCCGACGGCACCGTGCACGTCTCGGGGCACCGAGGCCAGTTCTCGCAGGGTCCCCTCGACGGGCACGAGGACCACGACGAGGACGAGCGGATCGGCGGACTGTCGGTGCCGCTCGGCAAGACCCAGCGGCACGCCGACCGGGCCGTCGCCGGTGACATCTGCGCGATCGGCCGGCTGTCCCGGGCGGAGACCGGCGACACCCTCTCCGACCAGGCCACGCCGCTCGTGCTCCGGCCCTGGACGATGCCCGAACCGCTGCTCCCGGTCGCCATCGAGGCCCGGGCCAAGGTCGACGAGGACAAGCTCGGACCGGGACTGGCGCGGTTGGCCGCGGAGGACCCGACCCTGCGCATCGAGCACAACGCCGAGACGCACCAGATCGTGCTGTGGACGATGGGGGAGGCGCACGCCGACGTCGTCCTCGACCGACTCGCCCACCGGCACGGCGTCGCCGTCGACCAGGTGGCGCTGCGGGTGCCGCTGCGGGAGACGTTCGCCGGCCCGGCGAGCGGGTTGGGGCGGCACGTCAAGCAGGCGGGCGGGCACGGCCAGTTCGCGGTGTGCCACATCGAGGTCGAGCCGCTGCCGGGCGGGTCCGGCTTCGAGTTCGTCGACAAGGTGGTGGGCGGCTCGGTTCCGCGGCAGTACGTCCCGTCGGTCGAGAAGGGGCTGCGCGCCCAGATGGAGCGCGGCCTCGCCGCGGGCTACCCGGTCGTGGACATCCGGGTCACGCTGACCGACGGCAAGTCGCACAGCGTGGACTCCTCCGACATGGCCTTCCAGACCGCGGCGGGGCTGGCGCTGCGGGAGGCCGCCGGCGCCACGCGCACCTGTCTGCTCGAGCCCGTCGACGAGGTCGAGGTGCTCGTCCCGGACCAGCTGGTCGGCACCGTGATGAGCGACCTGTCCGGTCGGCGCGGCAAGGTGCTCGGCAGCGAGCCCGCCGGACCGGACCGCACCCTGGTGCGCGCCGAGGTACCGCAGGTGGAGATCGACCGCTACTCCATCGACCTGCGGGCCGCCTCGCACGGGGCCGCGACCTTCACGCGCCGGTTCGCCCGATACGAGCCGATGCCCGACGCGGTAGCCCAGCGGCACGCCGGCCGGTGAGGGCCTAGCGCGGGTCGGCGGGGTGGAGCGCCAGCATCGAGCGCGACGCGAGGTGCGCCTCGCAGTGGTCCACCAGCTCGTCGTAGGCCGGCTGCCCCATCAGCGCCACGAGCTCGGGGGCGTTGGTGACGTAGAGCGGGTCCGGGGCGACGTGCGCCTCCGGGTTGCCCGAGCAGTACCAGTCCAGGTCGTGCCCGCCGGCACCCCAGCCCCGGCGGTCGTACTCGCTGATCGTGACCTCGCTGTAAGCCGTGCCGTCGGGCAGCTCGACGTCGCGGAAGGTGCGCCGGATCGGCAGCTGCCAGCAGACGTCCGGCTTGGTCTCGAGAGGCTGCATGTCCTTGCGCAGTGCGAGGCCGTGCAGCGCGCACCCCTCGCCCCCGGCGAAGCCCGGCCGGTTCAGGAAGATGCAGGCGCCCTCGAGGACGGCGGTCTTGCGGTCGCCCTCGTCGTCGGTGTCGACCCACGCGTTCTTCTTAGCCGTGCCCTCGGCGTGGAACTGCCACGTCTCGGGGGTGAGCTCCAACATGTACTTCCTGGTGCGCTTCTCGTCGTCCTTGTCGGCGAAGTGCGCGCCGAGCGTGCAGCAGCCGTCGTCGGGCCGCTCGCTGTAGATCCCCTGGCAGCCCTGGCCGAAGATGCACATGTACTGCGACGTGAGCCAGGTCAGGTCGCACTTGAACACCTGGGCGGCGTCGGCGGGATCGGCGAACTCGATGTAGGCGCGGGGGATCACGAGATCGGTCTCTGGCACGGGGAAACCCTACGTCGGACGATAGGTTGGCGCGCATGCGGCTGGGCGTTCTCGACATCGGCTCGAACACGGGGCACCTGCTGGTCGTCGACGCCGCGCGAGGCGCGGCCCCGATGCCGGCGTACAAGCACAAGGAGCCGCTGCGGCTGGCCGAGCACCTGGACGCCTCCGGCGCCGTGACCGACGAGGGCGTCGAGGCCCTGACGTCGTTCGTCGCGTCGTCGGTCGAGGTGGCCGAGGACAAGGGCTGCGAGGAGATGGCCGGCTTCGCCACCTCCGCGGTCCGGGACGCGAGCAACTCCGAGGAGGTGCTCGACCACGTCCGGGAGAAGACCGGCGTCACGATCGAGGTGCTGCCCGGGGAGGACGAGGCGCGGCTGACCTTCCTGGCGGTGCGCCGGTGGTTCGGCTGGTCGTCCGGACGGCTGGCCGTCTTCGACATCGGCGGCGGCTCGCTGGAGATCGCCGTCGGCTCGGACGAGACGCCCGACGTGGCGCAGTCGATGCCCCTCGGCGCCGGCCGGTTGACCCGCGACCACCTCGCGGCGGGGATCGGCCCGGACGCCGTGCGCGAGCTGAGGAGGAAGATCCGGGCCGACATCGCGCACGACGCGGGGTCGGTGCTGCGGGACGCGCCGGACCACGCCGTGGCGACGTCGAAGTCGTTCCGGTCGCTGGCCCGGATCTGCGGTGCGGCGCCGTCGGGGGACGGTCCGCTGGTACGGCGCGTGCTCGGCCGTCAGGCGCTCCGCGAGATGATCCCGAAGCTCGTCGAGATGTCGCCCGACGAGATCGGTGAACTGCCGGGCGTCTCCCCGAGCCGGGCCCACCAGCTCGTCGCCGGCGCGCTGGTCGCGGACGCTGTGCTCGACCTCTTCGACCTGGCGGAGCTGGAGATCTGCCCGTGGGCGCTGCGCGAGGGGATCATCCTGGAGCGCCTCGACCGGATCGTCTAACCCGCCACCAGGCCGGCGTACTCCGGGTGCCGGTCGACGTACGCCTTCACGAACGGGCACAGCGGGCGGAGGGTCAGTCCGGCCGCGCGTACGTCGTCCAGGGCGCCGCGGACCAGCCGGGACCCGACGCCCTTGCCCTCCTGGGCGTCGTCGACCTCGGTGTGGGTGAAGACCACGACGTCACCGTCGCGCCGGTAGGCGGCGAAGCCGACGACGGTGCCGTCGGCGTCACGCACCTCGTAGCGGTGCAGCCCGGGGTGGTCGGCCACCGTGAACTCGCTCATCGCGCCTCTTCCCGTGCGGTCGGCGTCAGGGCTGTCGAGCGTAGGCCGGGTGCGAGGACGGGCACTGGATAGGCTCGTACCGTGATCGCCCTGTCCACCGCCTCGGTCTACCCCGAGACGACGGCGAACGGATTCGAGCTCGCGTCGAGGCTTGGCTACGACGCGGTCGAGGTGATGGTCGGCATCGACCCGATCAGCCAGGAGGTCGACGCGGTCCGGCACCTGTCGGACTACCACGAGATGCCGGTGTGCGCCGTGCACGCGCCCTGCCTGCTGATCACCCAGCGGGTCTGGGGGACCGAGCCCTGGGGCAAGCTGGAGAAGAGCGCCGAGATGGCCGTCGCGGTCGGCGCCGACGTGGTCGTCGTGCACCCGCCGTTCCGGTGGCAGCGCGACTACGCCCGTGGCTTCGTCGAGGGCATCGCGGAGCTGGAGGAGCGCACGGGAGTCGCGTTCGCTGTGGAGAACATGTACCCCTGGCGTGCCTCGAGGCGCGAGGTGCAGGTCTACGTGCCGTCCTTCGACCCTTCCGAGCAGGACTACGGCAACGCCACCATCGACCTGTCGCACTCGGCCGTCGCGCGGCAGGACCCGGTACAGATGGCCGAGCGGCTCGGCTCGCGGCTGCGGCACATCCACCTGACCGACGGCACCGGGTCGGCCAAGGACGAGCACCTGGTGCCGGGGCGCGGCAACCAGCCCGTCGTGGAGCTGCTCGAGCACCTCGCGGGCGTGGGGTTCGCCGGGCACGTCGTGCTGGAGATCAACACCCGCAGGGCCGCCGACCGCGCGGCCCGCGAGCTCGACCTCATGGAGGCGCTGGCCTTCGCCCGGCTCAACTTCGCGGCGGCCCCGGACACGGCGTAGCCTGGGCGGCGGGTCGCACCGCCGCGGCCCGCCACCGTCCGTGCTGGAGGAGATTCGTGTTACGGCAGCCGTTGCTGATGCTCTCGCGCAGCGACAAGGTCAAGAGCTTCGTCACCGCCATGCCGGTGTCGAGCGGCATCGTGTCCCGCTACGTGCCCGGTGAGGCCACCGACGACGCCGTCACGGCGACCGGGGAGCTGATCGAGTCGGGCCTGCACGTCACGCTCGACTTCCTCGGCGAGGACACGCTCGACCGCGAGCAGGCCGACGCCACCGTCGCTGCCTACCTCGACGTCCTGGAAGCCCTGAGCAGCAAGGGCCTCTCGCGCAACGCCGAGGTCTCGGTCAAGCTGTCGGCGGTCGGCCAGTCGCTGTCGGAGATCGGCGAGAAGGTGGCGATCGAGAACGCCCGCACCATCTGCCACGCGGCCCGCAACGCCGGCACCACGGTCACCCTCGACATGGAGGACCACACCACCACCGACTCGACACTGGGCATCCTGCGCGAGCTGCGCAAGGACTTCCCGGAGACCGGCGCGGTCCTGCAGGCCTACCTGCACCGCACCGAGGCCGACTGCCGCGACCTGGCCTACGAGGGCTCGCGCGTCCGGCTGTGCAAGGGGGCCTACAACGAGCCCGAGTCGGTCGCCTTCGGCGACAAGCACGACGTGGACAAGTCCTACGTCCGCTGCCTCAAGGTGCTGATGGCTGGCGACGGCTACCCGATGGTCGCCTCGCACGACCCGCGGATGGTGGACATCGCCGGCGCCCTCGCGACCCGCAACGGCCGGGCCCAGGGCACCTACGAGTACCAGATGCTCTTCGGCATCCGCCCCGACGAGCAGAAGCGGCTGGCCGACGCCGGCGAGAAGGTCCGCGTCTACGTGCCCTACGGCCAGGAGTGGTACGGCTATCTCATGCGCCGCCTCGCCGAGCGCCCGCAGAACCTGTCGTTCTTCGTGCACTCGCTGGTGTCCAAGAAGTAGGGGAGCTCATGACGGTCGCCATCATCGGCGCGGGAGTGATGGGGGAGACCCTGCTCTCCGGCCTGATCCGCTCCGGCCGTCGCCCCGCCGACCTGCTGGTCGGTGAGAAGCGCCGCGAGCGGGCCGTCGAGCTCCAGGAGAGGTACGGCGTCGACGTGGTGTCGAACCTCGACGCGGCCGCCAAGGCCGACACCCTGGTGCTGGTCGTGAAGCCGCAGGACATGGGTGACGTCCTCGACGAGCTCGCGCCCGTCGTACGCCCGGGACAGCTGGTCGTCTCGCTCGCCGCCGGGATCACCACGGGATTCATCGAGGCGCGCCTGCCCGAGGGCACCGCGGTCGTCCGCGTCATGCCCAACACCCCGGCCCTCGTCGACGAGGGGATGGCCGCGATCTCCCACGGGTCGCACTGCGACGAGTCGCACCTCGCCGAGGCCGAGTCGCTGATGGCCTCGACCGGCAAGGTGATCCGGGTTCCCGAGCGGCAGCAGGACGCGGTCACCGCGATCAGCGGCTCCGGACCGGGCTACATCTTCTTCGTGGTCGAGTCGATGATCGAGGCCGGCGTGCACCTCGGCCTCCCGCGCTCGACCGCCACCGAGCTCGTCGTGCAGACCGTCGTCGGCTCTGCGAAGCTGATCCGCGACACGGCCGAGCACCCCGTCGTGCTGCGCGAGCGGGTCACCTCTCCCGGGGGGACCACGGCGGCCGCGCTGCGCAAGCTCGAGGAGCACAGCGTGCGTGCTGCGTTCCTGGTCGCCATCGAGGCGGCCCGCGACCGCTCCCGCGCCCTGGCCGAGGGCATGGACTAGGACCCGAGCACCAGGTCCAGCACCCACCGGCCGAGCCCGGCCCGGCGCCGGAGGTAGGCCACGTGCTCGTCGGTCTCCGGAGCGTCGAGGTGCTCGACGGGGAAGGCGCCGGGCAGCGTCCGCGGTCCGAGCGAGCTGCACACCAGGCCCCGTCGAACGGTCGCTGCGTCGACGTCGAGGCCTTCGACGGCCAGCCCGGCGCCGTACGCCGACTCGACGACCGCGAGCAGCCCCGGCAGCCGGTCCGGCTCCATCCGGCCGCGCTCGACCTCACCCGCGAGCAGCTGGCCCAGGTCGTGCCCCAGCGGGAGCTGGCAGCGGAACGCCCAGTCGATCGCGACGAACGTCCCGGGTTCGGCCCGCGGCCGCAGCAGGTTGACCGGGGCCGCGTCGCCGTGGGGCAAGGACGTCGGCAGCGTGTCCATCTCCTCGAGAAGGGCCGGCAGCAGGCCTAGCGCCCGACGGAGGTCCTCGCGGAAGTCCCCGTCGACGACGGCGGCCACCACCGGCCGGCCCCACAGGGCGTCATCATCCAGAACGCCGGCCAGCAGCGGGCCGCGAGAGTCCACGACCTTGCGGACCGCGAACCCGGTGGGGAGGTCGCTGGCGCCGGCGGGCACGCCAGGGGTACGTCGGGCCGCCAGCCGGGCCAGCAGGTGGGCTGCACGTGCGTAGGCCTCGTCGGGCCAGGGGTCGTCGTCGACATCGATGTCCTCCATCCACCACGCCACCCGTTCGTCCCCGAGGTCGACGGCGGCGTACTCGTCCGGGACGCGGAGCCCCGCCGGGAGCACGGGCAGCACCTGCTCGCGCGCGTCGAGCTCGTCCCGCCAGGGGAAGAGCTCCTTGATCTCGGCGGCCGCGACCGGCGGGACGTGCTCGATCAACGGCCAGTGCCGCGGGTGGTGCAGCACCTTGAGGAACGCCGACCACGGCCGCTCGCCGACCGCCGTCGCGGCGGTCCCGGTCACCCGGTAGAGCCCTCCGGTGGCGATGCTCGTGTAGTCGTAGCCGGTCGCGCAGGCGTGCGCGTCGGTCACCTCGGCGCTCTCGTCGGCGAGCACCCCGCGGGCCACGTCCCGCAGCACGGCCGCCGTCGGTTCGGCCGGGCCGAGGACCCGCAGGTCCGTGGTTTGATCAGGTAGCCTTACCATAGGCAGAATAGTAAGGTTGCCTTATGTTCATGGTCAACGGGTTCGAGGTCGACGGTGACGCCGGTCTGGTCCAGCTGCTCGACCTGGCCCAGCGCGAAGTGATCCGCAGCTTCCCCGACGCCGTCGACGCCCCGACGATCCCCTTGCGGGGATCGCAGTTCCGGGTGCTCTCGATGGTCCCGCCCGAGGGCGGCCGCCGGCTCACCGACCTCTCGAGCGTCGCCGCGATGACCAAGCAGGCGATGGGGGAGTTCGTCGCCGACCTCGCCGAGCGTGGGTTCGTGGTCGTCGAGCCGGACCCCGCCGACCGTCGCGCTCGCCTGGTCTCCCTCACCCCGGAGGGACGGGAGGCCGCGGCCTGGGCGCGGCAGACCCTGCAGAGCGTCGAGGACCTGTGGGCGCGACGGCTGTCGGCCCGCGACGTCGCCGCCCTCAAACGCATCCTCGCCCGCGTCGCCGGTATCGGTTAGAGCCCGATCGCCTCCCGCGCCGCGGCCAGCACCGGCGCCGTCTCCTCACGGCATCGCTCCGCCCCGTCGTCGAAAACGCCGTCGACGTGTGCCGGGTCGTCGGCCAGATCGACGTACCTGCGCTGCAGCGGCTCCAGCACCGCCAGCACCGCATCGGTCGTGACCTTCTTCAGCTGCCCGTACGTCGCGACGCCCACCGCGGCCTCGTCCGGCGACATCCCCGTGCACGCGGCCAGGATGTCGAGCAGGTTGCTCACCCCGGGCTTGCTCGCCCGCTCGTGGCGTACGGCGTCGGGGCCGGTGTCGCTGTCGGTCACCGCTCGTGCGATCTTGCGGGCGACCACGTCCGCCCCGTCGAGGAGGAACACCACCCCGGCCCCGACCGGGTCCGACTTGCTCATCTTGCGCAGCGGGTCGGCCAGGTCCATCACCCGGGCGCCGGCCGCCGGTGTGGTGATCTCGGGGACCGTGAACACCGCGCCGTACGTCCGGTTGAACCGCACCGCCAGGTCCCGGGTCAGCTCCACGTGCTGGCGCTGGTCGTCGCCGACCGGCACGTGGCTCGGTCGGTAGAGCAGGATGTCCGCTGCCATCAGCACCGGGTAGGTGAACAGCGAGACCCGGGTCTGGGGCCGCGCCACCCCGTCGACCTGGCCCTTCTCCTTGTACTGGATCATCCGGCCGAGCTCGCCGACGTAGGCCGTGCACTCCAGCAGGTAGGCCAGCTCGGCGTGCGCCGGCACCCGGCTCTGCCGGAACAGAGTGGCCCGCCCCGGGTCCAGCCCGCACGCGAGCATCAGCGTCTGCAGCTCGCGCGTTGCTGCCGCCAGTTTGCGCGGGTCGTGCGTGGTCGTCATCGCGTGCAGGTCCGAGACGCCGTAGAAGCAGGTGTCGCCGGCCTGGGCCGCGGCCATCCCGCGCAGCGCGCCGAGCAGGTTGCCCAGCGTCAGGTGTCCGCTCGGCGTCAGCAGCGACAGCCGTCGTTCGTGGGTGTTGGTCATCGTGGTTCTCCTGGGTGTGGGCCCACGAGACGTCCGGACACGCAGAACGGCCGCCCGTGGGCGGCCGTTGGTGCGAGAGGGTGCGCGCAGTCGGGTCCGCCTAGGAGGCGGGCCACCACTGGTTCAGGTTCGTGCGCATGCGGCGATGCTACGCCTCAGCGGGTGCGCGGGAACCCGAGGTCGACCTGCGAGTCCGTCGGGTCCGGCCAGCGCGACGTGACGACCTTGCCGCGGGTGTAGAACGTGATCCCCTCGGGGCCGTACATGTGCTGGTCGCCGAACAGCGACGAGCGCCAGCCGCCGAAGGAGTAGTACGCCACCGGCACGGGGATCGGCACGTTGATGCCCACCATGCCGACCTCGGCGTCGAACTGGAACTGCCTCGCGGTGCCGCCGTCCCGGGTGAAGATCGCGGTGCCGTTGGCGTAGGGGTTGGCGTTCAGCACGGCGAGCGCGGCGTCGTAGTCCTCGACCCGCACGACGCACAGCACCGGGCCGAAGATCTCGTCGGTGTAGACCGACATGTCGGTGCCGACGTGGTCGAGCAGCGTGGTGCCGAGGAAGAAGCCCTCGGTCGGCACCTCCTCGTCGCGGCCGTCGATGACGACGGTCGCGCCTGCGTCCGCTCCGGCGCCGATGTAGGAGGCGACCTTGTCGCGGTGCTCGGCAGTGATCAGCGGACCCATGTCCGTGCCCGGGACGGCGCCGTCGCCGATCGTGAGCTTGGGCAGCCGGGCGGCGATGGCGTCGACGAGCCGGTCTCCCACGTCGCCCACGGCCACCGCGACGGACACCGCCATGCAGCGTTCGCCGGCCGCACCGTATGCCGCCGAGACCGCTGCGTCGGCTGCGAGGTCGACATCGGCGTCGGGCAGCACGACCATGTGGTTCTTCGCGCCGCCGAGGGCCTGCACCCGCTTGCCGTGCTGGGTGCCGGACTCGTAGACGTAGCGGGCGATCGGCGTCGAGCCGACGAAGCTGAGGGCGGCGACGTCCGGGTGGGTGAGCAGGCCGTCGACGGCGAGCTTGTCGCCCTGCAGCACGGTGAAGACGCCGTCGGGCAGGCCGGCCTCCTTCCACCACTGCGCGAGCAGGAGCGCCGCGGACGGGTCCTTCTCGCTCGGCTTGAGGATGAAGGCGTTGCCGCACGCGATCGCGTTGGCGCACATCCACAGCGGGACCATGACCGGGAAGTTGAACGGCGTGATGCCGGCGACCACGCCGAGCGGCTGGCGGATCGAGTAGACGTCCACGCCCGTGGAGGCCTGCTCGGAGAAGCCGCCCTTGATCAGGTGCGGGATGCCGGTGGCGAACTCGACGTTCTCGAGGCCGCGGGCGATCTCGCCGGCCGCGTCGGCCAGCACCTTGCCGTGCTCGGCAGTGACGACCGCGGCGAGCTCGTCGGTGCGGTTGTTCAGGATCTCGCGGAACGCGAAGAGCACGCCGGCCCGCTGTGAAAGCGACGCGTGGCGCCAGCCCGCCGCGGCCTCCTTGGCGGTGGCCACGGCGTGCTCGACGTCCGCCTCCGACGCAAGGGCGACCGCGCCGGTGACCTGCCCGGTCGCGGGGTTGTGGACCGGGGACGTGCGTCCGGAGGTGCCGTCGTAGGCAGCGCCGCTGATCCAGTGCGTGATGTTCTGGGGTGTGGTCACATCTCGATCGTAGTGACGCGCGCCACGGTACTGTCAGCCGCATGTCCGGTCCCGCCTGCGTCGTGTTCGACCCGACGCTCACCGACTACGACTTCGGGGTGGGCCACCCGATGTCTCCCCTCCGCGTGGACCTCACCGTGATGCTGGCCCGCGAGCTCGGCGTGCTCTCGGACCGTCCCGGTGGTCCAGGACTCGCCACGGTCGACGCCCCGATGGCCGAGGACGACCTGGTCGCGACGGTGCACGACCCGGCGTACATGGACGCCGTGAAGCTCGCCGGCAAGGACCCCTTCCGCGTGATCGAGGAGCGCGGCCTGGGCACGGCGGACAACCCGACCTTCGAGGGCATGCACGAGGCGTCGGCTCACGTCGTCGGCGCGACGGTCGAGGCCGCCCGCCGGGTCTGGACCGGCGAGGCGCTGCACGCCGCGAACATCGCCGGCGGCCTGCACCACGCGATGCCTGACCGGGCCAGCGGCTTCTGCGTCTACAACGACGTCGCGGTCGGGATCCGTTGGCTGCTCGAGCACGGGGCCGGGCGGGTGGCGTACGTCGACATCGACGTGCACCACGGCGACGGCGTCGAGGCGGTGTTCTACGAGGACCCCCGGGTCCTTACGATCAGCCTGCACGAGACCGGGCAGATGCTCTTCCCCGGCACCGGCTTCCCCAGTGACACGGGCGGCCCGGGGGCCGAGGGCAGTGCCGTCAACGTCGCCCTTCCCCCGGGTACGTCGGACGCCGGGTGGCTGCGCGCCTTCCACGCGATCGTGCCGCCGCTCGTGCGGGAGTTCGCACCCGACGTGCTCGTCACCCAGCACGGCTGCGACTCGCACATCGAGGACCCGCTTGCGCACCTGATGCTCACCGTCGACGGACAGCGCGCGGCCCACCTGGCCCTGCACGACCTGGCTCACGAGGTCTGTGAGGGCAAGTGGCTGGTCACCGGGGGCGGCGGCTACGCAGTGGTCGACGTGGTGCCGCGCTCGTGGACGCATCTGCTCGCGATCGTCGGCGGCGAGCCGCTGGACCCGAGCACCGAGACCCCCGAGGCCTGGCGCGCACACGTGCAGCAGTTGCTCGGGCAGACGGGTCCGCTCCGGATGACCGACGGTCGCTCCCCGGCGTACCGCGACTGGCGGCAGGGGTACGACCCATCGGTGTGGCTGGACCGCGCGATCCACGCCACCCGGGAGGCGGTCTTCCCGCTGAACGGGTTGGATCCGCTGCCGTAGCCGAGCTCCAGAAATGGGTCCGTCCAGCCGACACGCCGCGGGCAAAGCAAAATGTTGACCGGGAAGTCTCCTCTTCCCCAACAGTCACACTAGGCTCTACTCTCACGGAAGCACATACGAAGGGTCTCCGGTGGGGAAGCCGGAGGGCGCATGTGCGCGAAAGAGCGGTGCATCATGGCCTCGAACAACGGACCTGCCGGAAGCGGCGGCGACATCTCAGAGGTGAAGTTCCTGACGGTCGCAGAAGTTGCGGCCGTCATGCGTGTGTCCAAGATGACGGTCTACCGGTTGGTCCACTCCGGTGAGCTTCCGGCCGTCCGGGTCGGTCGCTCCTTCCGGGTTCCGGAAGACGCGGTCAACGAGTACCTCCGCAAGAGCTTCTTCCAGACCGGCTGAACCCGGTCGAAACTCTGCCAACGTCAAGCAGCCACCCGCCTCAGGCGGGTGGCTGCTTGCTTGCACGGGGGGTGGCCCGGTGGTTCAGAGCTTCAGGAAGTTAGCCGCCACGACCCACTCGCCCGACGCGCTCGGCGTGGCGCCGATGCCGATGCGGTTGGGGCTGCGGCTCATCAGGACCGCGCGGTGCGGCGGGGAGTGCATCCACATGGTGACCAGCGTGCGGGGCGTGATGGAGCCCCGGCCCAGGGTCTCGCCGGCGTAGAACGCGTGACAGCGGGAGAGCAGCTTGGTCATCGACTGGTGGTAGAAGGAGTTCGTGGTCGCCAGGACCGTGCTCCAGTTCTCAGCGACGCCGTCGGCGCAGCTCGCGAAGCCCAGCGCGCGCAGCCCGTGCTGCTTGCGGACCCGGTTCACCCAGTACTGCACACCCTGCTCGTAGTAGGTGTCGGAGTAGGCGGGGAAGACGCTGGCCTTGGCGACCAGCGACACGGCCGGCGTGGCGGCGGTGGCGGTCGAGGGAGCGGCGACGGTGACTCCGGCGGCCGTCACGAGCGTGACGACGGCGGCGGTGAGGATCTTTCGCGCAGGGCGCAGCAGACGGTCAAGGTTCATGGCGAAGGCCCCTCCCAAGGCCTCACGGCGGGTCCCGCGCCGCCCACCAGGCGGCCAGATGTCCGACCATGAACAGTGTCGGAGCCCGGGAATCGCGACTTGAGGAATTGACCGAAGTTGCGCCCCTGTTTTTACCCAGCGACCCGGCGTGGCGCCGCGCGGTGGCCACCGTTTCGTGCCGCAGCACCCGGCGGCTAGGCTGGCCCCTTCGCGCGGCGCCCGGGGATATCCCGGCGTTGCCAACGCCTACGTCGGCCCCGGGCCGTCGTGAAGTCCCGGAAGGTCCGTGTAGTGGGTTCGGTAGTCAAGAAGCGACGCAAGCGCATGGCCAAGAAGAAGCACCGCAAGCTCCTGAAGAAGACGCGCATCCAGCGTCGCCGCCAGGGCAAGTAGCCGCATCGCACCCGGGTCGGGACCGCTCGTGGGCCGCGTCGTGCTGGTCACCGGAGTCTCTCGCGACTTCGGTGGACGGTTTGCGCGCCGGATCGCGGCCGCCCCCGGGATCGAGCGTGTCATCGGGGTCGACACCGTTCCTCCCCGTGGCGACCTGGGCCCGGTCTCGTTCGTCCGTGCGGACATCCGCAACCCGGTGATCGCCAAGGTGATCACCGGGCAGGACGTCGACACGGTGGTGCACCTGAGCGTGCAGTCCGCGCCCCACGAGGCCGGCGGGCGTACGTCGATGAAGGAGCACAACGTCATCGGCACGATGCAGCTCCTCGCGGCCTGCCAGCGGGCGCCCGGTCTCGAGCGGCTGGTGGTGAAGTCGTCCTCGGAGGTCTACGGGTCCTCCTCGAAGGACCCGGCGATGTTCACCGAGGAGATGGCGGCCAAGCGGCTGCTGCGCAGCGGCTACGCCAAGGACGTCCTCGAGGTGGAGGGGTACGTCCGGGGCTTCTCGCGCCGTCGGCCTGACGTCATCGTCACCCTGCTGCGCAACGCCAACACGCTGTCCTCGCAGGGCAGCACCCCGCTGGGCGACTACCTCCGGCTCAACCCCGTGCCCCGGGTGGTCGGGTTCGACGCCCGGATCCAGGTGCTGCACTACGACGACCTGGTCGGCTCCCTGCACCACGCGTGCCTGGCCGGGGTGCACGGG
>JBDSMW010000072.1:0-24663 GCA_039915665.1 Nocardioidaceae bacterium | reverse complement strand
CACGAGCTCGTCGGCGAGGTTGACGGCGCTGCACACGTGGTTGGGTACGACGCGGAGCCGGCTGCCCAGCGCGGGAAGGGGCCGGTCGGTCCAGTCGACGACGGCGTGGTGCTCCGAGAGGAGCCCGATGGTGGCGTCCGGGTGGTCGAGCAGCCGGCCCCACCCGCTCGTCCACGGCGGCCGGTCGGCGCCGAGCGCCTTGCTGCCGGAGTCCAGGACGACCCGGCCGCCGGCCAGGCTGACCACCGTCGCGAGGCAGGTGAGGGCGATGTCCTCAGGCATCGTGCTGCCGAGCTCCCACTGCTGCGCGTCGCCGAACACGTAGACGCCCGGACGCAGCTCGGTGAGCACGTGCGCGTCCATGTCCGCCACGCTCGGCGTCGAGCCGCCGCTGACGACGAGCGGCTCGATCCCGTGCTCGGCCAGGGAGGCGGCCGCCGTACGCAGGGCCGCGGACTCCTGCGCGGCGACGTCGCGGGCGGCGCCGGGGGAGTAGCTGTGGCCGGGGAAGGTGAACACGCCGCGCACGTCGAGCCCGGTGTGCCGGGCCACCTCCGCGAGGGCCCCGGCGTCGTGCGGCGGGACGCCGGACCGGTGCTGCCCGCAGTCCACCTCGACCAGCACGGAGGTCCCGGGGGCGTGGGTCTGCAGCGCCCGGGACCCGTCGACCGAGTCGATCCCGACGGACAGGTCCAGCCGGTCCGCGAGGGCCGTCAGCCGGGCTCCTCGGGCGACGTCGACCCAGAGCGGGTAGGCCAGGAAGAGGTCGGTGCAGCCGGCGTCCGCGAACACCTCGGCCTCCGCGACGGTCGCCACGGTGAGACCGGTCGCGCCGGCCGCCAGCTGCCGGGCGCCGACATCGGGGCTCTTGTGGGTCTTGGCGTGCGGCCGCAGCGCCACGCCGTGGCCCCGGGCAAATCCGGCCATGCCGGCGACGTTGGCGTCGAGCACGTCGGCGTCGACCACGAGGTGCGGCGTGGCCCGCCCCTGCAGCACGTCAGTCACGCCGCAGCACCACGCGCAGGAAGACCCCGAGGACCAGCCCGACGCCGATGCCGATGCCGGCGAACGAGACGGCCGACGCATCGGGGTTCAGCAGTCCCAGCGCGGCTCCGAGCACCGCCCCGAGGAGCATCCCGATCGCGGGCAGGCCGGTGACCAGGTCCGTGCGCAGCCGACGACGGGAGTACGGCTGGTTGCTCACCTGCACAAACTAGTACGTCGTCCCGAAGGCCTCGCGCAGCCGGTGCGCGACCAGGTCGAGGGTGCCGCGGGCCCGGACCCGGTCGCCGTCGAGGAAGTAGTGGTCGCGTCCCGTCACGACGCGGTGGACCACGTCGACGCCCGCGTCGCTGAGTCGGGCGGCGTAGGCGTCGCCCTCGGCCCGCAGCACGTCGTACTCCGCCGTCACGACCACCGCGGGCGCCAGGCCGCCCACGTCGGGAGCGAGCAAGGGAGAGGCGTAGGCGTCCGCGCGCGTGGTCTCGTCCCGGAAGTACGTCGAGCGAACGAGCCGGAGCAGGGACGGGGTGATCATCGGTGAGGGGATCGGCGAGGTCTTCGTGTCGAGGCCGGCGGCCACGTCGAGGGACGGCACGCCGAGGACCTGGAGCACCGGGCTGAACGAGCCCAGGTCGCGGGCCTGCAGCGCCGCGCTGGCAGCCAGGTTCCCGCCGGCGCTGAAGCCGCCGACCGCGACCCGGTCGCCGTCCGCCCCGAACTCGAAGCCGTGCCCGGCGACCCAGGCGGCGACGTCGTGCGCCTGCTGCTGCGCGACCGGGTAGCGGGCCTGCGGGGCGACGTCGTAGTCGACGTTCACGACCACCGCCCGGCACTCCTCGGCCACGAACCGTGCGAAGAAGTCGTCCATCTTCGGGTAGCGCATCACGAACGCCCCGCCGTGCAGGTGGACGTAGACCGGAGGCGTCTCACCGTCGTCCTGGGGCCGGTAGACGTCGCAGCGGACGCGGCCGTGCCGGGTGGGCACCGAGATCCGGGTGGGTCCGGGCAGGTCGGCGCCGGAGAAGTACAAGGACTTGCCGTAGTCGACCGTGAACGGCGCGGACTTCTGGAGCACGTACGCCGTCATGTCGGCCCGGATCCCCATGCCCGTCATTCGATCACACAGGCGAGACGGATGGGTTCCGGAATGTCACCGGGTGGCGCGGAGCCGTTCGTCGAGGCCGCGGCCCATCAGCGCGACCGTCAGCCAGTCGACCGCGCCGCCGCCGTACGTCGCGAGCGGGCCGGCCGGACGGCCGAGGTCGAGACGGAGCCGCAGGTGCAGGTGCGAGCGGTCCTGGCCGGCGGGGGAGAGGACCAGGGCCCAGGTCATCCGCATCGGCGGGCGCTGCACCCCGCGACGGGGACGGCGCGGGCGCTCCGACCAGTAGACGAGGTGACGCGGCCGCTCGATCGCGAGCACCTCGAAGGTCGGGTCGCCCGGGCCCCAGTCGGGAACCGCCTCACCGACCTCGAGGCGCCAGCGCGGCTCGACCCCGCGGGCAGCCCGCCGGGCCGAGGGGACGACCCGCTCGACGGACCGGGGGAGGTACCACCCCGCCCGGCCCTTGCCGAGCTGCTCGACCCACGGCCAGGCGACGTCCACCCCGGCCGACAGGTCCAAGTGCCGGTCCATGACCGGGTCGGCCCGGGGGAGCACGTCGTCCCCGGGAAGCAGCTCGGCCACCGGTTGCTCTAGGACCCGGCCGGGACGAGGGGATGGATCGCGACCTCGCCGGCGAGGTGGTCGGCCGCCGCCCCGAAGGCCGCCGCGACGTCGTCGGTGCCCATGTGGGCGTCCAGGTCCTCCTGGCCGGTCCACGACTCGATGGTCACGAACGTGCCCGGGGACGCCGCGGACTCGAACAGGTCGTAGGACAGGCAACCCTGGTGGCCGCGGCTGGCGTCGGCGAGCGTGTTCAGGGCGGCCCGGACGGTGTCCTCCGACCCTGGCTTGGCGGGGATGACGGCGACGACGCGGAGATCGGCCATGAGGCTCTCGTTTCCGGTGGGGCCGAGCTGCTGTCGGCCGGAGAAAACCACAATATGGCCCAGTTGGGCCATTAAGCCTGTCCGTGCGGTCGGCATTGCCGGGTGTCCCCGGGTAACCGGGCATATCGGGTCGTCTGCTCCCTATCCTTGGGTCTCTAGTCGCGGCACGTCCGCCCGGCTGCGGTCAGCCTGCGAGTCGTGGGGGTCAGTGCATGCGGTGGGGACAGAAGTCACGGAATAGGTCGGCCGCGCGGGTGAGCTGGCTGGACGCTCGTGACGAGGTCACCGGTCTGATGACCTACGCGGCCTTCGTGCACCAGTGCGCGGACGCCGTGACGGCCCGGACCAACGAGGCCCAGCCCGCCGTCCTGCTCATCGACGTCGAGGGGGTCAACGACGCGGTCGACCTGGACGAGCGCACCGCCGGCGACGACCTGATGCGGATGGTCTCGTCGCGGCTCGCGCGCGAGGTCGGCTCGCTCGGGGTGCTGGCCCGCATCAAGGACCACCAGCTCGGCGTGCTGTTCCCGAGGCTGACCTCCGCCGCCACGGCTCTCGACCTCGCCTACCGCGTGGTCTCCGCCGCCTCGACGCCACTGGTCCTGCAGAGCCAGCGCCAGATCCAGCTCTCCACGAGCGTCGGCCTGGTCACCTGGGACTCGATGGGTGCCCGCGCCACCGCGGACGACCTGCTGCGCGGCGCGGGGCTGGCCGTGCGCGAGGCCCGCCGGGCCGGCCGCAACCACATCGAGGTGTGCACGGCCGAGCTGATCGCCGTCGCCGACGAGACGCTGGCCATCGGCAAGGACCTCCGCAAGGCACTCGACGACAAGGGCCTGCGGGTCTGCTACCAGCCGCTGGTCGACCTGACGCACGGCTCGATCGTCGGCTTCGAGGCGCTGGTGCGCTGGAGCCACCCGGTGCACGGCCAGGTCTCACCGGCCCGCTTCGTGCCGGTCGCCGAGGAGTTCGGCCTGATCTCCGAGCTGGGCCGGATGGTGCTGTCCACCGCGAGCGCCCAGATCCAGCAGTGGTCCTCCACGTTCCGCATCCCGCTGACCGCGCACGTGAACGTCTCGGGCATCGACCTGGCCAACCCGGGCTTCGTGGACATGGTCGAGGAGGTCCTCCAGGTGAGTGGCCTGCCCACCTCCCAGCTGGTGCTGGAGGTGACCGAGTCCGCCGTGGAGCCGCAGCTCGAGACGGCCCGCGTCCGCTTCGACGCGCTGCACGAGATCGGCGTGCGGATCGCCCTGGACGACTTCGGCACCGGACGTACGGCGCTGGCCTACCTGCAGACGCTGGCCGTGGACATCTTGAAGGTCGACCGGTCCTACCTCGACGCCGTCGACGAGGCCCGGGCCGACGACCTGCTCCGCGGGGTCATCAGCCTCGGCCAGGCGCTGGGCATGGAGGTCTACGGCGAGGGCATCGAGGACGAGCCGCAGTGCCTGCGGCTGCGTCGCAACGGCTGCGACATCGGCCAGGGCTACCTGTTCGCCCGGCCGTTGCCGACCGAGGACGCCGCAGCGTACCTGCGTCGCCAGGCGGCTCCGGCCGCCGTTGCGATGCCGTACGTCTGACCGGGTGAGAGCTGTCGGTGGTCGTGCCACGAGCGCAAGTTGACATAATGTCGCTTATCGGCGATCCGGACCGGAAGCAGATCCGGCCGGACGACTTCCTGTCAATGGCCTGCTGACCGCTCAGCCGACGTACGCCGCGAGGTGCTTGCCGGTCAGGGTGGACGCGTCGGCGACCAGGTCGGCGGGCGTGCCCTCGAAGACGATCGCGCCGCCGTCGTGGCCGGCACCGGGACCGAGGTCGATGATCCAGTCGGCGTGCGCCATCACGGCCTGGTGGTGCTCGATGACGATCACCGACTTGCCGGAATCGACCAGCCGGTCCAGCAGACCGAGCAGCTGCTGCACGTCGGCGAGGTGCAGGCCCGTCGTGGGCTCGTCCAGGACGTAGACGTCGCCCTTCTCCGCCATCTGGGTGGCCAGCTTGAGCCGCTGCCGCTCGCCGCCGGACAGCGTGGTGAGCGGCTGGCCGAGGCTGAGGTAGCCCAGGCCGACGTCGGAGAGCCGCTCGAGGATCTTGTGGGCGGCGGGCACCTGGGCGTCACCGTCGGAGAAGAAGTCCGCTGCCTCGCTGACCGGCATGGCCAGCACCTGGCTGATGTCCTGGCCGCCCAGGGTGTACTCCAGCACCGAGGCCTGGAAGCGACGGCCCTCGCACTCCTCGCACGGCGACTCGACCGTGGCCATCACGCCGAGCTCGGTGAAGATGACGCCGGCGCCGTTGCAGGTGGAGCAGGCGCCCTCGGAGTTGGAGCTGAACAGGGCCGGCTTCACCCCGTTGGCCTTGCCGAACGCCTTGCGGACCGGCTCCAGCAGCCCGGTGTACGTCGCCGGGTTGCTGCGCCGGGAGCCGCGGATGGCGCCCTGGTCGACCGAGACGACGCCGTCGCGGCCGACGACCGAGCCGGTCACCAGGGAGCTCTTGCCCGAGCCGGCGACCCCGGTCAGGACGCAGAGCACGCCGAGCGGGACGTCGACGTCGACGTCGCGCAGGTTGTGCGTCGAGGCGCCGCGGACCTCGAGCGTGCCCGACGGCTCGCGCACCGAATCCTTGATCCGGGCCCGGTCGTCAAGATGCCTCCCGGTGGTGGTGCCGCTCCCCCGCAGGCCTTCCAGCGTGCCCTCGAAGCAGATCGTGCCGCCGCCGGTGCCCGCTCCCGGGCCCAGGTCGATCACGTGGTCCGCGATGGCGATCGTCTCCGGCTTGTGCTCGACGACCAGCACGGTGTTGCCCTTGTCCCGCAGCTGGAGCAACAGCTGGTTCATCCGCTCGATGTCGTGGGGGTGCAGGCCGATCGTGGGCTCGTCGAAGACGTAGGTGACGTCGGTGAGCGACGACCCGAGATGCCGGATCATCTTGGTCCGCTGGGCCTCGCCCCCGGACAGCGTGCCGGCGGGCCGGTCCAGCGACAGGTAGCCGAGGCCGATCGCGGTGAACGAGTCGAGCAGGTGCTGCAGCCCGGCGAGCAGCGGGGCCACGGACGGCTCCTCGAGGTCACGCACCCAGTCGGCCAGGTCGCTGATCTGCAGCACGCACAGGTCGGCGATGTTCTTGCCCCCGACCTTCGACGAGAGCGCCTCCTGGGTGAGCCGTGTGCCGCCGCAGTCGGGGCAGGTCTGGAACGTCACGGCCCGCTCGACGAAACGGCGCACGTGCGGCTGCATGGCCTCCGGGTCCTTGGACAGCATCGACTTCGAGATCTTCGGGATGATGCCGTCGAACGTGAGGTTGATGCCCTCGACCTTGATCTTGGTCGGCTCGGCGTAGAGCATCGTGTCGAGCTGCTTCTGGGTGAACTTCGCGATCGGCTTGTCCATCGGCAGGCCGACGCCCTCGAACAACCGGCCGTACCACCCGTCCATCGAGTAGCCCGGGATCGTCAGGGCGCCGTCGCGCAGCGACTTGGTCTCGTCGTACAGCGCGGTGAGGTCGATGTCGCTGACGTTGCCCATGCCCTCGCAGCGCGGGCACATGCCGCCGAGGTAGACCGCGTCCCGCACGACGTTCTTCTCGACGCGACCGCCCCGGTCGGTGGACATCACGCCGCTCGCCCTGCGGGTGGGCACGTTGAAGGAGAACGCGGTCTGCGGACCGACGTAGGGCTCCCCCAGCCGGCTGAACAGGATCCGCAGCATCGCGTTGGCGTCGGTGGCGGTGCCGACCGTCGAGCGGGGGTTCGCCCCCAGCCGCTCCTGGTCGACGATGATCGCCGTGGTCAGGCCCTCGAGGCGGTCGACCTCCGGGCGGGCCAGGTTGGGCATGAAGCCCTGCACGAAGGCGCTGTAGGTCTCGTTGATCATCCGCTGCGACTCGGCGGCGATGGTGTCGAACACCAACGAGGACTTGCCCGAGCCGGAGACGCCGGTGAACACCGTCAGCCGTCGTTTCGGGATCTCGACGCTGACGTCCTTGAGGTTGTTCTCCCGCGCGCCCTGCACGCGGATCAGGTCGTGGGTGTCGGCGTCGTGCGGCTTCCTCGACTTCGGCGGCATGCAATCAGTCCTCGGGAAGCTCGGCGAACTCGCGCTTGGTGGTCTTGTACCAGCCCATGCCCTTGACCGGGTGCTTCCAACGCCCCTTCATGTCGCTCAGAGCCCCTTCGTGGGCGGTGTCCCCGGAGGCCACGACCTCCTTGAGGTGCTTGTCCTGGGCCTTGATCACCTCGTCGGCGGTCTCACCGTGGAGTGGCAGGTCGCAGGGTCCACCGAGCTGGCGGCAGGTCATCGTCCTCATGAGAGCTCCTGGATGCGGATCTGGTTGCCGGCGGGATCGCGGAAGGCGCAGTCGCGGACGCCGTACGGCTGCTCGGTCGGCTCCTGCACGACCTCGGCG
This sequence comes from Nocardioidaceae bacterium, assembly GCA_039915665.1. Classification (GTDB taxonomy): domain Bacteria; phylum Actinomycetota; class Actinomycetes; order Propionibacteriales; family Nocardioidaceae; genus Nocardioides_B. Next base: position 17,256 of record JBDSMW010000072.1, on the reverse strand, counting down.
TCGCTGGCCTGGACGCGTTCGAAGGTGCCGTCCAGGTCCTGGGTGGCCAGCAGGATCCACCCGTAGGTGCCCTTGGCCATCATCTCGGAGATGGTGCGGCGCTCGTCGTCGGTGACGCCAGGGTCGGCGGCCGGCGGGGCCAGCAGCAGGCAGGTGTCGGGCTGGCCCTCGGGGCCGACGGTGATCCAGCGCATCTGGCCCTGGCCGAAGTCGCTGCGCACCTCGAAGCCGAGGACGTCGCGGTAGAAGGCCACGGAGGCGTCCGGGTCGTCGTGCGGGAGGACGGTGGTGTGGATGCTGAGGTTCATGCCGCTCACGCTAGTTGCCCCAGGGGAGCCGCGGCTTCTCGATTCCTGATCGGTCTCGTGACTTGTTTGGCCACGCAGGGCGGCATGCCCACGGTCGAGTGCACGCCCTCGCGGCGGTAGACGCTCGGCGGCACTCCGACCAACTCGGTGAAGCGGGTGCTGAAGGTGCCCAGCGACGAGCAGCCGACCGCGAAGCAGACCTCGGTGACGCTCAGACCGCCCCGGCGCAGAAGCGCCATAGCGCGCTCGATGCGCCGCGTCATCAGGTAGCCGTAGGGCGACTCGCCGTAGGCCCGCCGGAACTCCCGGCTGAGATGACCCGCCGACATGTGCACGCCGCGGGCGAGCGCCTCGACGTCGAGCGGCTCGGCGTACTCCCGGTCCATCCGGTCGCGGACACGGCGCAGCCGGGCCAGATCGCGCAGTCGCTGCGCTTCGTCGGGGCGGCGGGGCACGAGGTCAGTATTGCGCTCGTCGCCGACGTTGGTAGCGTCCCGGGCATGGCGGCCTCCAGCGAGCACCCGGTCCGACCCTTCGGTGTGGACTTCGGAGGCAGCGGCATCAAGGGCGCACCGGTCGACCTCGGCACCGGCGAGTTCGCCGCCGAGCGTGTGCGCGTCGAGACCCCTCGCGGCGGCAAGCCGCAGGACGTGGCGGCGGTCGTGGCCGAGCTGGTCGAGAAGGGCGCCCCCGAGGGAGCACCGATCGGCATCACCGTGCCCGGTGTCGTCGTGCGCGGCGTCGTGAAGTCAGCGGCCAACATCGACGAGTCCTGGGTGTACACCGACGCGGCCACGATGTTCGGCGACAAGCTCCGCCGCGACGTCGTGGTCGTCAACGACGCCGACGCCGCGGGCCTGGCCGAGGTGAGGTACGGCGCGGCACGCGACCAGTCCGGCCTCGTCGTCGTGACCACGCTCGGCACCGGCATCGGCACCGCCCTGGTGTACGACGGCGTGCTCATCCCGAACGCCGAGCTCGGGCACATCGAGGTCGACGGCAAGGACGCCGAGACCGTCGCGGCCAACAGCGTGCGCGAGAAGAAGGACCTGAGCTGGAAGGACTGGGCCGAGCGGCTCACGGCCTACTACCGGACGCTGGAGAAGCTGCTCTCCCCCGACCTGTTCGTCGTAGGCGGAGGGGTCAGCAAGCACGCCGACAAGTTCCTGCCGCTGCTCGAGATAGAGACCCGCATCGTGCCGGCAACCCTGCGGAACACCGCCGGCATCGTCGGGGCGGCCGTGCTCGCGGCCGAGTCGGTCAGCTCGACGGACTGAACCCGCGCACCCGGCGGTTGCCGGCGCCGCCCCGGCCGCTCATCGCCAGCACGGCGTCGGTGCGGCTGCGGGCCCCGAGCACCTCGAGGATGGTGCGGACGTCGCGCTCCACGGTTCGGGCGGACATGTCGAGCCGCCGGGCGATCGACTGGTCCTTCTCGCCGGTCGCGAGGAGCCGGGCCACCTGGAGCTGACGTCGAGAGAGTGGAGGGTCCTCCCCCGGGGCGAGCACCGGGGTGGACAGCTCGAAGGTGCGGTGCCAGACCTCCAGGACCGGGACCACGAAGTCCATCCGGTCGGTCAGCCAGGCGGTCGGCTCGCCGTCGGCGGTGTCCAGCCCCTCGATGAGCACCCGGGCCTCGTCGACGACCAGGGCCCGCAGGAACACCGGACCGGAGCGCAGCTGCGGGTGCATCGAGGACAGCACCGGGTTGCTGACCAGCGTGGTCGGCCGGGTCACCAGCCGGGTCTCGACCCCGCGCGACCGCGACGCCTCGTTGAGCTCCGGGCTGGAGTCGTGGGGGTCGTAGAAGAGGTCCGGCTGCATGTTCCAGACGGTGTGCCGGGCCGACGGCTCGAGCCGGGCCAGGTGGGACCCGATCTCGGCGCTCCCGACGATCCGCTGCAGCTCGCCGCCGTGCGCCATCAGTGTCGCGTCGAGCAACGCCTCACGGACGGTGTCGGCCGTCGTGCGCAGCTCCCTGACGTCGTCGGGCTCCCCTCCCCCGGCGTTCGCCTCGCCCGTCCCCCTGGTGTCTTCCACCCGGCAATCCTGTCAGAGGGTCGTGAGGAGAACGATGACGGACCGGCCACGCCTGCGCGCGCTGCACGACGCGCCTGGCGGCGACCCGTCGCGGGCGTCGCCCATTGTCTCGCTGGGCGGGACGTCAGGCCTCGCCGCGACCCGTCACGGTCTGCAGCCGCTCGATGTGCTCGGAGGCCTCGGCCTTGGTCAGGTCGGGGCTGAGCTGCTCCCCGGCTTCCCGGGCCAGCGTGTCGAGGTAGCTGCGCTGCGCACCGGTCATCGGCTCGTCGCCGGTGACCCAGTCGTCGGGGTCCTTCTCGGTGGTGCCGCCCTGACCCTCGCGCGGCGCGCCGAGCATCGGCTCGTCCAGGGAGTCGGCCTCGTTCGAATGCGTGTTCGATTCAGTCATGCGAGTTGGTTACCCGGTCCTGCGGGCGGCAAACGGGGGTCAGGACCCACCGTCGACCCCAGCACCAGGTCGCTGCCGTAGTTGGTCAGGAACGCGGTGTCGGCGGCGTCGCGGCCGGTGCTGATCCGCAACAGCGACAGCCGGGGCGCGCAGCAGGCCGATCGTCAGGTGCGAGTAGTCGCGGCACACGCCGGCGCCGCCGAGCAGACTGTCGGTCGCGCCGTCCGTCACCGTGCTGCTGCCGGGCACGTAGTCGAGCCGGTCCGAGACGGAACGCGTCAGGACGTCTTCACGGATGGTCCTCGGGGGTCGGTGCGTGGTCGGGCCCTTGACGGATATGACTCCGGTCACTACGAAGGTGCCCCGGAGGATCAACCCACGAGCTCGGGAGCACCCATCATGAAGCATCTACGCACGTCGCCCCTGCGGAGGCGCCGGCCGCTGGCCACGTTGGCCGCCGTCGCGCTCCTCGCGGCCGGCTTGTCGACGACCGGCATCGGCACCGCCGAGGCCGCGCCCGTGGCCGCCAAGGTCACCGCGGCGCCCGACCACGACGTGGTCGTCAACCTGTGGGAGTGGAACTGGCACTCGGTGGCACAGGAGTGCACCAACGTCCTGGGCCCCAAGGGATACGGCGCGGTGCAGGTCGCCCCGCCGCAGGACTCGGTCAAGCGCCAGCAGCTCGGCGACGGCAGTGACACGGTGCTGCACCCGTGGTGGGAGGTCTACCAGGCGGTGAGCTACAGCCTCACCAGCCGGATGGGCGGCGAGGCGCAGTTCGCCTCGATGGTCCGGCAGTGCCGCAAGGCCGGCGTCAAGGTGTACGTCGACGCGGTGATCAACCACATGACCGGCCAGGGCGACACGTCCTACGGCGGTGTGAAGTACGAGCGCTACCGCTACGAGGGCCTCTACACCCCGGTCAACTTCCACAAGTACTCCGGTGACTGCCCGTCCAAGAGCGGCGGCATCGAGGACTTCAACAACTTGCGTCAGGTGTTCAACTGCGAGCTGGTCGGGCTAGCCGACCTGCGCACCGACACGAACGCGGTCGCCGGACGGGTGGCCGACTACCTCAACAAGCTGATCGGCTACGGCGTCTCCGGCTTCCGGGTCGACGCCGCCAAGCACATCGGGCAGACCGACCTGGACGCGATCTACAAGCGGCTGCACCGGACCAAGGAGGGCACCCGTCCCTACTGGGCCCTCGAGGTCTTCGGTGGCGGGCCGGGCAGCCTGGCGCCGCAGGCGTTCACGAGCAGCGGCTCGGTGCTTGGGCTCGACGGGGTCAAGCAGCTCAAGAGCGCGTTCAAGAGCTACCCGACCGACGCGACCGGCAGCATCTCGACGCTGCGCGACTTCGGTGAGCAGTCCGGCCTGACCACGAGCAGCAAGACGCTGTCGTTCGTGCAGAACCACGACACCGAGCGCAACGGCGACGCCCTCAGCTACAAGGACGGCGACACCAACCGGCTGGCGACCCAGTTCGTGCTGGCCACGGCCTACGGTCGCCCGCAGGTCTACTCCGCGTTCGAGTTCACGAACCGCGACGACTCTCCCCCGTCGGACGCGAACGGCAAGATCACCGACAGCAGCTGCACGTCCGGCTGGGCCTGCACGCACCGGGACACCGGCGTCGAGGCCCTGGTGCGCTGGCACAACTCGGTGGGCACCGCCGCGCAGCGCAACTGGCGTGACGACGGCGGCAACGTCATCGGGTTCAGCCGCGGCCACCGCGGCTGGGTGGCGATGAACAACAACACCGAGCCGCGCACCGTTCGCTGGCAGACCGGTCTCCCGACCGGCACCTACTGCGACGTGGTGACCGGCGGCACGACCTGCGCCGGCACGCGCGTGGCCGTGGACGGCAGCGGCGCCGCGACGGTGACGGTGCCGGCCAAGGGCACGATCGCGATCCTGCGCGGTAGCCGCCGCTAGGTCCCCGGCAGCGGGCCGATGGTGTCGACGTAGGCCGTGAGGGCTCGTTTGGGCGCGGATCGCATCCACGCCTCGACGAGCAGCTCATGGACCTCGGCGTCATCGGCCCGCGCCAGGCGCACCAGCACCGCCGGGTAGCCGTCGTAGTGCGGGATCGTGAAGAACGCGTCCCCACCCGAGGACAGCAGCGCCTCCTTCTCGCCAAGGTCGGCCACCCCCACCATCAGCACCTCCCCGTAGGGCGCTCCGGTGAGCTCGTCGACGTGCTCGGCCATCTCGCCCCGCAGCCGCGCGAACATTCTCTTGTTCACCCGCAGCGCCGGCGCCCCGCCGTACGACGGGGTGCTGAGGGTCTCGGGCAGCCGCAGCGCCCACTGCTCGAGCGCGGCCCAGGTCGTCACACCCGCACCACCAGTGTTCTGCCGTTCTCCGACATAACCCCCCGCATCGTGTCTAAAGTAAAGGAGACCTTCTCCACCGCGGCGATCGACGTCGCGGCGGAAACGATCCTCCGGGAGAGCCGATGCACGCAACCGGGCGCAGCACGAGCCGCCTCGTCAACGTCGCCGTCGTCGTGGGCGTCGCCCTCGCCGTCGCGCTGACCACGATGTTCGTGCCGACCCTGGAAGCGCAGTTCTCGAAGCGGGCGACGAGCCGGATCACCGCCACCTGGACGTCCTCGCAGGCGGCGCTCGGCGAGAACGCCACCGTGCGCGGCCGCGTCTACAGCCGCTACAAGTCGGGCCGGGCGGTCAACCTCTACAGCTACCTGAAGTCGGGCTGGCGGCGGGTGGCCTACACGCGCACCGGGGCCAACGGCTACTACACGGTGAAGCTGCCGACGGGCTACTACTTCAAGCGACCCATGCAGCTGCGGGTCGGCGCCACGTCCAAGGCCGCAGGTGGCACCACCGCCAGCCGGCCCTTCGCCGTCGTCCCGGCCTACGCGCCGGGCGGGCTGACCACCGACTGGGTCGCCCGCGCCCGCGGCAAGGAGTACCGCTTCAACCCGTGCGTCCCGGTCACGTTCGCGATGAACAACACCCAGGGCACCCCGGGCGCCGTAGCCGACGTCAAGGCCGCCTTCGCGCTGGTTCACCAGGCCACCGGCATCACCTTCACGTCGCTGGGCACGACCACCGCCTACCCCCAGGCCGGGGCGGTCTCCCCCGCCGACATCCTGGTCGCGTGGGGCACGCAGGCCGACACCGGCTTCACGCTGCCACCGGAGTCGATGTCCTACGGCGGCCTGCTGGACACCAACCGCGCGCACGACGCGCAGGGCCCGGTCACCCGCATCGTCAAGGCCGCGATCATGGTCAACAGCGCCGAGAACTCCTGGATCGACGAGCACGCCGCCTCCCAGATGCGGGTCCGCGTCCTCATGCACGAGATCGGCGCCGTCGTCGGTCTCGGTCCGGTCGTCGCCCGCTACCAGCGGATGCAGGAGGGTGTGTACCCCGTGGACACCACCAACTGGGGTGCCGGGGACCTGGCCGGGTTCAGCCGCGTCGGCCTCGTCGAGGGCTGCGTGACCGACGGCGCCTACCGGGCGAAGTAGGCCGCGGCGCTCACGAGCAGTCGCGGTGGAGGATCCCGAACAGCCGGTCGCGCTCGGCGCTGGTCACCGGCAGGATCACCCGCTGGGTGGGGTCGTCCCCGACCCGGACGTAGGCGCTGAGCAGGAACGTCTGCGAGCTCTGGCTCAGGGCGTGCGGGTCGCACCGGTGCGCGGAGCCGAGCAGCACCTGATAGTCCAGCACCTGGCGGTCGCCGGCGAGGGCAGCCCGCGGGGCACCGCCCGACCGCGGCACGAGCTCGAGCAGGACGCTGCCGCCCAGGTCGACCAGCCGGACCCTCCCTGTGGCGCCGGGCCGGCGCCGCAGCACGAGGTGGCCGGGCAGGTACTCCTCGCCCCGGACCGTCTCGGTGGCCGTGGACAGCCGCAGGTCGACCGACGCCACCTCGTCGAGCCGCTGGGCGGCACAGGCCTTGGCGTGCAGCCGGACGAGCAGCTGCGGGTCCTCGACCTGCAGCGGCAGCCGGGTGGTCCGGCCGTCGACGACCGCGACGAGCACCGGCTTGGTGGCGGGCGGCTGGCTGCACTGCGGTGCGCCGTAGGAGATGGTGAAGGCGGCCGTCTGTCCCGGGAGCACGGCGCCCCCGCCGACCGGGACGGTCGGGAACGCCAGCCCGTCCCAGACGATGGTGGCCTGGCTGACCCGGATCTGCCGGTCCGAGTGGTTCGTCACCCCGGCCTTGAGGTGTCGGGTGCCCTCGTCGAACCGGAACTGCGCCACCGAGGCGACCAGCCGCAGCGGCGGCGCGGTCCGGGCCGCCGCGGGAGGCGCGGGGTCACCCGTGCAGGCCGTCGTGCCGGCCGCCAGGCATGCCGCCAGGGCGAGCGCGCGGGCCAGTCGGGTGCGGGCCGGTCGGGTGCGGGACATCTCTCGCACCCTGGCATCAGGCTCCCCCACTGTCCATGACCTCGGCGGCGCCGCGCCGCGTAGCCTGCGACACGCCGCCAGCGGGTTCGGCGATTATCTCACATGTGAGATAAGGTCCGCGGCATGACCGACGACTACCTGGCCCGCATCGGGAACCTCATCCGTGACGCGCGCAAGCACCGGGGCTGGACCCAGCAGCAGCTCGCCGACGTGCTGACCACCAGCCAGAGCGCCGTGAACCGCATCGAGCGCGGCCACCAGAACCTGTCCCTGGAGATGCTCGCCCGGATCGGCGAGGCTCTCGACTCCGAGATCGTCTCCCTCGGCGCCGGCCCGACGCACCTGCGCGTCACCGGCCCGACCACCCTGTCCGGCGCGATCGACGTGAAGTCCTCGAAGAACGCCGGCGTGGCGCTGCTCTGCGCGTCCTTGCTCAACCGGGGGCGTACGACGCTGCGCAAGGTCGCGCGCATCGAGGAGGTCAACCGGCTCCTCGAGGTGCTGGCCAGCATGGGCGTGCAGACCCGCTGGCTCAACGAGGACAACGACCTCGAGATCATCCCACCGCACGACCTCGACCTCGACCACATCGACGAGGAGGCGGCCCGTCGTACCCGCTCGATCATCATGTTCCTCGGCCCGCTGATGCACCGGCAGGACGTCTTCGAGCTGCCCTACGCCGGCGGCTGCGACCTGGGCACCCGCACCGTCGAGCCGCACATGGCGGCGCTGCGCCCCTTCGGACTCGAGGTCAAGGCCACCGAGGGCAGCTATCACGCCACCGTCGACCGGACGGTCTCCCCGACCCGGCCGATCGTGCTCACCGAGCGCGGCGACACCGTCACCGAGAACGCGCTCCTCGCGGCTGCGCGGCACAACGGGGTCACCGTGATCCGCAACGCGAGCCCCAACTACATGGTCCAGGACCTGTGCTTCTTCCTGGTCAAGCTCGGCGTGCGCATCGACGGCGTCGGCACCACCACGCTGACCGTGCACGGCACGCCGGAGATCGACGTCGACGTGGACTACGCGCCGTCCGAGGACCCGATCGAGGCGATGTCGCTGCTCGCGGCCGCGATCGTGACGGACTCCGAGATCACCATCAGGCGGGTGCCGATCGAGTTCCTCGAGATCGAGCTCGCGCTGCTGGAGGAGATGGGCTTCCGCTACGAGCGCAGCGAGGAGTACGTCGCCGCCAACAAGCACACCCGACTCGTCGACCTGACGACCCGGCACTCGACCCTGCACTCCCCCATCGACAAGATCCACCCGATGCCGTTCCCGGGCCTGAACATCGACAACCTGCCGTTCTTCGCGGTCATCGCGGCCGTGGCCGAGGGTCAGACGTTGCTGCACGACTGGGTCTATGAGAACCGCGCGATCTACCTCACGGAGCTCACCAGGCTCGGCGCCTCGGTCAAGCTGCTCGACCCGCACCGGGTGATGATCGAGGGACCGACCCGCTGGCGCGGCACGGAGATGATCTGCCCGCCGGCTCTGCGGCCCGCGGTTGTCATCCTGCTGGCGATGCTCGCGTCCAAGGGCGAGTCCGTGCTGCGGTCGGTCTATGTCATCAACCGTGGCTACGAGGACCTGGCCACGCGCCTGAACGCGCTGGGCGCCAGCATCGAGACGTTCCGCGACATCTGACGGTCACGCCCGGGCGGTCTAGCCGAAGAGGGTCTCGACGTAGGCCCGGGTGACGGGCCGGCTCGGCGGCGGCGCCACCATGTCGGCGGTGATGCGCGGGAGCGGCATCGTCTTGGGGCCGCTGTCGCGGTGCCAGTCGTTCTCGGCCTCGATGAGGTTGCCGAGGTCGGCCCGCTCGAGGAACACGCCCTGGCACGACGAGCACTGGTGCACCGTGACGTCTCCGAGGTAGCGCGCGGCCATCGCGGACTGGCACTGGGGGCAGGTCATCTCGGCGTCGTTGGCCATGCCTGAGAAGGTACTCCGCGCAGCACAAGCCCGTCCGACTGCCACGCGGGTGCGCGGCCGGACTGAGTAGCAACGCGGATGGCAGCGCCGCGATTCGCGGACAGAGTGGACGCATGTCCGTGGATACTGCTCGCGTGACGCGACCGCACACCGGCTTGCCGTTCCTCGACGCCGGTCGAGACGTGGGCGTCGTGCTCGCCTTCGCGCACCGGGGCGGCGCGCACCACCCCGACGTCGTCGGGCTGGAGAACACGCTGGTCGCCTTCGACCACGCGGTGAAGCTGGGCTACGGCTACCTCGAGACCGACGTCCACCTCACGGCCGACGGCGTGCTGCTGGCCTTCCACGACCACGTCCTCGACCGGGTCACCGACCGGCGCGGGGCGATCGCCACGACGTCGTACGACGACCTGACCGACGCCCTGATCGGGGGACGCGAGCCGATCCCTCGGATGGCCGACCTGCTCGAGCACTTCGCCGGCGCCTGCTTCAACGTCGACCTCAAGTCCGACCGCGCGGTGCCGGCCCTCGCCGAGCTGGTGGAGCGGACCGCCGCGCACGCCCGGGTGTGCGTCGGGTCGTTCTCGGAGGCCCGGCTGCGGATGTTCCGCCGGCTGGTGAGCCGCCCGGTCGCGACGTCCTTCGGGCCGGTCGGGGTCGGTGTGAGCCGGTTCGCTCCCGGCGTGCTGGCCGGGGTGCTGCTGCGCGGACGGGGCGACGCTCTGCAGGTGCCGCACCGGCTGCCCGCCCGGCTCGGGGGCGGGACAGTCGTGACCGAGCGCTTCGTGGCCCGCGCTCACCAGCGAGGGAAGCCGGTCCACGTGTGGACCGTGGACGAGCCCGACGAGATGCGGCTGCTGCTCGACCTCGGCGTCGACGGCCTGATGACCGACCGCACCGACCTGCTCAGGGACGTCCTGGTGGAACGGGGCCAGTGGAGGGGAACGACGCCATGACCGACGTGACGCGCGGGATCGCGAACCTGGAGCCGCTGGCCCGGCAGCGCCAGCAGCGGGCCTGGAACTGGTACGACTGGGCCAACTCGGCCTACTACACCACCGTGCTCAGCGTGATGTTCGCGCCGTACATGATCACGGTGGCCGGCCGGGCCGCCGGCTGCGCCGACTCCGAGGAGACCTGCAACAAGACCGTCAGCGTCCTCGGCCTGCACCTCGCCGCCGGCTCGCTGCCGTTCTACCTGACCAGCTTCGCCACCATCGCCAGCGCGTTCCTGCTGCCGGTCGTCGGCGCCTTCGTGGACCGCTCGAGCCGCAAGAAGATGCACATGGCGAGCTTCGCCTGGGCGGCCTCGTTCTTCACGGGCCTGCTGTTCTTCATGCAGGGCGACCACTGGCAGATCGGCGCCGTCTCGATCGTGCTGAGCAGCGTCCTGGGCGGCTGCTCCCTGGTCAGCTACTACGCGATCCTGGTCGACGTCTCCACCGAGGAGGAGCGCGACCGGGTCTCCTCGCGCGGCTGGGCCTGGGGCTACCTCGGCGGCGGCCTGCTGCTGCTGGTCAACCTGGTGATGTTCCTCGGCCACGACCTGTTCGGGATCTCCCAGGGCCTGGCGGTGCGGCTCTCGCTCCTGTCGGCCGGGCTCTGGTGGGCCGGGTTCACGCTGATCCCGGTGCTGCGCCTGGCGGACTATCCGGCGCACAACGTCGTGCGCGAGTCCGGTGGGCTGATGTCACGCAGCTTCGGGCAGCTCGCGACGACGTTGCGCGAGATGCGGCAGTTCCCTATGACGCTGACCTTCCTGGTCGCGTTCCTGTTCTACAACGACGGCATCCAGACGGTGATCGGGGTCGCGTCGACGTACGGCTCCAAGCAGCTCGGCTTCGGGCAGTCAGTGCTGATCGCGACCATCCTGCTGATCCAGTTCGTGGCGTTCGGCGGCGCGATCCTGTTCGGCCGGCTGGCGGCGAGGTACGGCTCCTACAAGTCGATCCTGTGGGGCACCTACGGCTGGATGGTGATCGTGGTGCTGGCGATGTTCCTGCCGGCCGGCAACGTCGCGCTGTTCCTGGCCCTCGGGGTCGCCATCGCGATCGTGCTGGGCGGCACGCAGGCCCTCTCCCGCTCCTTCTTCAGCCTGCTGATCCCGCGCGGCCGGGAGGGTGAGTACTTCGCGCTCTACAACGCCTGCGAGCGCGGCACGTCGTGGTTCGGGACGTTCCTCTTCGGACTGGTCTTCCAGCTGTCCGGGTCCTACCGGCCGGCCATCGTGGCGCTGATCGTGTTCTTCGTTCTCGGTGCGTTCTTCCTGCTCCGGCTCGACCCGGAGCGCGGCATCCGGGAGGCCGGGAACACCGCGCCGTCCGTCGTCTGACCCTCAGGTGGCCGCGACCCAGCCGCCGGCGGACTGGTCCACCGGCCACCGGGTTACGGACCGGGTGGCGGATATGTGACATATCACCTGGACGCCGGGTGTGGGCGTAGCGGCCGTGGGTAACTGTGACGGCAAGGAAAAGCATCCGGCGCGTTGCGGCTGCCAGGGGAATCTCCACCGGCCCTGGTTCGTTGTGCCAGATGAAAGACGTCTACGGTGCCGCCCGAGCGGCCCGTCCGGCGTACACACGGGGAGACAAGACCAGGAGGTGGCTCATGGGAGAGCGCACTTTGCGCGGCGCCCGCCTCGGCGGCCAGAGCTTCGAGGACGAGCGCGGCATCGAGTTCGCGGCGCGGCAGAACGTCGGCTACGCCTGTCCGCAGGGGCACCAGTTCGAGATCCCGATGTCCGTCGAGGCCGATGTGCCGGCGGTGTGGGAGTGCCCGCGCTGCGGCGCCGAGGCCCTGAGCCGGGACGGCATCACCAAGGAAGCCAAGGCCGAGAAGCCGGTCCGCACGCACTGGGACATGCTGCTCGAGCGTCGCTCCATCAAGGAGCTCGAGGAGATCCTCACTGAGCGGCTCGAGCTGCTGCGCGGTGGTGAGATCGGTCCGGCGCACCTGCACCGGCCCTCGAAGAAGAAGGCCAAGTCGGCCTGACCCCTCCTCGGAGGATCAGTCGATGACCTCGCCCCGGACCACTCCATCAGGTCCGGGGCGTTGTCGCGTCCCGGCGGCCTGCGGTCCCGCCAGGAACTTGCGGGTCAGGAACCGGGTCAGGGCGGTGCGGGCTATCGGCCGGGTGAACGGCAGCACCAGGAAGAACCCGGCGATGTCGGAGACGAACCCCGGCGTGAGCAGCAGGGTGCCGCCGACCAGGATCATCGTCGCGTCCGCCAGCTCGCGAGCGGGCATCCGCCGGGTCTCCAGGGCCTCGCGAAGGGACCGCCAGGCCCGGCCGCCCTCGCGCTTCATCAGCCAGCCACCGAGGAAGCCGTCGGCCAGCAGCAGCAGCACCGTCCACCAGGCGCCGATCACCTGGCCGACCTGGATCAGCACGTAGACCTCCACCACGGGCAGCACCACGAACAGCACCACCAGCACCCACCACGGCACCCGTCGTCGCATCCGTGCTCCTCCGCCCGGGCGGCCGGCTAGCGACCGCGTCTGTGCTTCGAGAGTACGTCGCTCACCTGACGCCGACGCTCCCGCAGGCCCCACGACGTGATGCGGCGCAGCGACTCCGTGGCCACGTCCCGGCTCATCTTCGACTCGCCCCGGACCCGCTCGACGAACTCGATCGGCACCTCGACGACCCGAAGCCCGGCGCGGACGGTCCGGAAGGCCAGGTCGGTCTGGAAGATGTAGCCGGCCGACTCCACGCTCTCGAGGTCGATCGCCTCCAGCGTCGTACGACGGAACAGTCGGTAGCCCGCGGTCACGTCCCGGACGGGGATGCCGAGGAGCATCCGGGCGTAGATGTTGCCGCCCACCGAGAGCGCCTTGCGGGTGATGGGCCAGTTCACCACCGACCCGCCGCGCACCCACCGGGAGCCGATGACCAGGTCGGCGTGCCGCAGGGCGTCCAGCAGCCTCGAGAGCTGCTCGGGCTGGTGGGAGCCGTCGGCGTCCATCTCCCCCACCACGTCGTAGCCGCGCTCCAGGGCGACCCGGAAGCCGTGCAGGTAGGCCGCGCCGAGACCGGCCTTCTCGGTGCGGTGCAGCACGGTGACCTGGTGGTCGGCGGCCGCCAGCGCGTCGGCGACGTCCCCGGTGCCGTCCGGCGAGTCGTCGTCCACGACGAGCACGTCGACCTGCGGGGCTGCGGTGCGCAGCCGTCCGACGATCCACTCGAGGTTCTCGCGCTCGTCGTAGGTCGGCACCACCATCAGCACCCGGCCCAGGGGCCGGGCAGCGTCAGGCGTGCTCATCGTTCGGTCCTGCTCCTGCGTCCTCGAGTGCGGTCGGGCGCCGACGATAGCCGACTCCCAGGGCCACCAGGACCGAGATCACCGAAACCGCCGAGAGCGCCCGCTCGGGCCACGGCCCGAGCACCGTGGCGGGGGTCCGGCCGGAGACCAGCCGGACCTGCTGCTCCAGGACGGCGCGCACCCGCGACGGGGCTCGCTGCACCACCTGGCCGTCGGGGGCGACGATCCCCGAGATGCCGTTGGTGGAAGCCACCACGACATAGCGGCCGGTCTCGATCGCCCGCAGCCGGGACATCGCGAACTGCTGCTCGATCTGGCCGGTGCCGGTGTACGTCGCGTTGTTGGTCGGCACCACGATCACGTCGGCCCCGCTGTCGACCACGTCGCGCAGCAGGCCGTCGTACGCCACCTCGAAGCACATCAGCACGCCGGCCTTGGCGGGGCCGACCTGCAGCACGCCGGGGCGGGTGCCGCGGACCATGTCGTTGGGGATCTGCCGCAGCGCGGGGATGCGGGGCGCGAGGAACGACCGCAGCGGGATGTACTCCCCGAACGGCACCGGGTGGGTCTTGTCGTAGTACTTCCCCGGCTGCCCGTCCGCCGACCAGACGATCGCGCGGTTGAACCAGCTCTCGTCGACGCGGTCGCCCACGACCGCGCCCATCAGCAGCGGAGCACCGACCGCGGCCGCGGCCTGGCCGATCTCGGCCTTGGCGCTCGGGTCGGCGTAGGGGTCGATGTCGGAGGAGTTCTCCGGCCACACCACGAGGTCCGGGCGGCGGGTCCTCCCCGCGTCGATGCGGTCGGCGAGTTCGAAGGTGGCGTTCACGTGGTTCTCCAGGACGGCCCGGCGCTCGGACATCGCCTCGAGGCCCTCCCCCGGCACGTTGCCCTGGACGGCTGCCACCGTGACGGCCCGGCCGGTCCCTGCGTCGTACGGGACGAGGGACGCCAGGCAGGCCAGGCCCGCGGCCAGTGCGACGCCCACCACCGCCCGCACCGGCGTACGACGCAACCGCAGCACGGCCCACGCGAGGGTCGTGCCCAGTAGCGCCACCACGAAGCTGGCCCCGGGAGCGCCGAGGTAGGCGAACGTCGCCGCCACGGGGGTGTCCTCGGTGGCGAAGGCCAGCCGGCCCCACGGGAAGCCGCCGAAGGGCACGACGGAGCGCAGCGCCTCGGCCAGCACCCACGCCGTGGCCGCCCACACCGGCCAGCCGGGCAGCCGCGCAACGGCCCGTGCTGCGAGGCCGGCCAACCCGTAGAACAGGCCCTCCATGACGGCCAGCGGGATCCAGGCGTAGACGCCGATCACCTGCAGCCACGGCAGCAGCACCAGCAGGAACGACGTGCCGAAGACGAAGCCCACCCAGAAGCCGGACCGCAGCCGCGGCGCGTGCACCGCGAGGAGGGTCGTGGCGGCGACGGCGAGGGGCAGCAGGACGACCCAGTGGTAGGGCTCGAACGCCAGTCCGGCAGCGACACCGGCCGTCGCGGCCAGCACGCTGCGGGCGAGCAGCCTCACCGGTGTCCTCCTGCTGGATGTGCGTCCCCGTGCAGGGATCAACGTATCGGGACGCGAAAAGAGCCCGGACCCTTCGGACCGACCTCGCCTCCGCTGGCTGCGGGGGACGGGGCCGTTGTCTACTGGGCGCCGGACTCTTGTTCGCGTGCCACCCCGATGCTGTCGCGCCGACCTCCGGGACCCGCGTCGCACCCTGGTTCGTGGTACCCGAACCCGGTCACGCGGCCACCTGGACGTCAGCACGCAACGACGGCCTGCTTGATGGAACTCGGAGAGACTGTCGGTGCGAGGTGGTAGGTGTCAACCTCCGTCTGACCAGGGAGAACAGGCCAAACGCGCAGGTCATCGGCACCCTGAGCGACACGCCTCGTCCACCGGGTTTTTTACCTCCGGCGGCGTGTCGTGGGGCGACACGCCGCACAGTCTTCGTCAGCTCGTCGCGGGGACCACGACGACGCCGGTGGCGGTCGTCGCGACGACGGGTTCGGTCAGCAGCTCCGCGGCCGACTCCGACCGGTCGGGACGGCCACGCCCGACCACCAGCACCCGGAAGGCCAGGGTGCGCGACCGACGACCGACCGCGACGATCTCGGCGGTCACCTCGAGGACGTCCCCGGCCCGGACGGGCGCGGCGAACTGCACGTCGGAGTACGACGCGAACAGCCCCTCGTCGCCGTCGGTCCGGATGCACATCTCCGTGGCCACGTCGCCGAAGAGGCCGAGCGAGTAGGCGCCGTCGACCAGGTGGCCGGCGTAGTGCGCGTGGGAGTACGGCACGTAGCGGCGGTGGGTGACGGTGAGACCGACCTCGGCGCTCATGCGGTGACCTTCTTCCGGCTCGGCACCAGCTGGTGGGTGATGTAGGAGGCCACCTCGCCCGGCGTCGTACCCCGGACGAAGACGCGGTCGACGCCGAGCTCGCCGGCCATCTTCTCGTCGAAGCGGGGGCCGCCGACGATCAGCAGCGGCCGCTTGTCGCTCGGGTAGGACTCCCGGAACGCCGCGGACCTCTCCTTGGTGTTCAAGATGTGCGCGTCGCGCTGGGTGACCACCTGGGACACCAGGATCGCGTCGGCCTTCTCCTCACGGGCCCGGGCGACGAGCTGGGGCACGGAGACCTGGGCGCCGAGGTTCACGACCTTGATCTCCCGGTAGTACTCCAGCCCCTTCTCCCCCGCGAACCCCTTGATGTTCATGATCGCGTCGATGCCGACCGTGTGCGCATCGGTGCCGATGCAGGCCCCCACGACCGTCAGCCGGCGGCGCAGGCCGCTCTTGATGGACGCGTTGACCTCCTTGGGGGTCATCAGCGGGTAGTCGCGCTCGACGATCTCGACCAGGTCGGTGTCGACGAGGTGGTTGACCCGCCCGTAGACCACGAAGAAGGTGAAGTCCGGTCCCATCGCCTTGGCGTGCACGACGAGCGCTGGCTCGATGCCCATCTTGTTGGCCAGCTGGGCTGCCGCGCCCTCGGCGACCTTGGAGTTGGCCATGGGTAGCGTGAACGACACCTGCACCATGCCGTCGCCGGTGGTGTCGCCGTACGGCCTCAGGATGCTCATGACCTGTCCTCCAGGATGTCGGTGGCCGGGTTGAAGTAGCCGGGTGCCTTGACCGCGACGCCCTCGAGCCCGCGGCCCGCGTCGGCGGGCCGCTTCATCAGGCCGAACGTGCCGTCGCCGATCGCGTCCAGCAGGCCGGTCCTGGACTCGTGGGCCAGGATCCGCTCCAGCAGGTCGATGCTCTCGGCCAGCACCTGGTTGGCCCGTTGCACGATGAAGCCGTCCGGGCGCGGCACGAAGTCCTCGTGCAGGTTGCCCGCCGCCTCCATCACGTACCGGACGTTCTGCAACGCGAGGTCCCGGTCGGAGATCCACGGCGTCACCACGGCCTCGGTCATCATGCCGACCAGCAGGATGCTCTGGCCGGTCAGCACACCGGCGAGGTTGAAGAACGCGTCGAGCAGGTAGCCGCGGAACACGTCGCCGGTCATGTGCCGGGTCGGCGGCATCCACTTCAGGGGTGCCTGGGGGAACAGCTCGCGGGCCAGCAGGGCGTGCGCGAGCTCCATCCGGAAGCTGTCCGGCACCTCGGGGTTGATCTCGAAGGCATGACCCAGGCCGAGCTGCCAGTCCTCGAGGCCGGCCTCCTTGGCGAAGTACTCGTTGAGGAGCTGGCTGACCGTCACCGTGTGCGCGGCCTCCACGGCGTCCGCGGTGGTGAGGTAGTTGTCCTCGCCGGTGTTGATGATGATGCCGGCTCGGGCGTGCACCATCCGGCTGAAGCGCTGGTCGATGAAGGTGCGGCGTGGGTTGATGTCGCGGAAGAGGATCCCGTACATCGAGTCGTTGAGCATCATGTCGAGCCGCTCGAGCCCGGCCAGCGTCGCGATCTCGGGCATGCAGAG
>JBDSMW010000042.1:0-49519 GCA_039915665.1 Nocardioidaceae bacterium | reverse complement strand
TCAGGTTGTACTGCCCGAGGTCGGTGAACAGCGGCAGCGTGAGGTCGGAGCCGGTGACGTAGTAGACGACGATCCACACCAGGCCGATCAGGAAGCTGCCCAGCATCCCGATGACGACGCCGCGGCCGCGGCCGAGCGGGGTGGACTTGTTCGCGGCCACCACCAGGCCGAGCCACACCAGGCCGAAGCCGATCAGGTAGTTCCAGCGGTCCAGGTCGCCCATCCAGGTGAGCTTGGTGCCGTCGGTGTCCGGTCCGGCGACCGTCACGTAGACGACGAGCCAGACGATGCCGAGCAGGACCAGCGCGGCGGCGGCAGCGGTCCGGACGACGGAGATGCTGCCGTCGGCGGAGAAGCTCATGTTCGACGCAGGACGCGACCGCTTGGTCTTGCCGGTACGGCTGGACGGGCGGGATGCGGACACGAGAGCTCCTGGTGCTGCGGGACGGGCGCGCGCAGGCGCACACGACCGGGTGATGGACTCGGATAGCCTAGTCGTCGTCATCCGTTCCCACGAAGGCACCTCAGGCACCCCATGACTCCTCACCCGCACCGTCAGCGCTGGGTCGCACGCCTGTCGGCGGCCTTCGCCGTCCGCACCCGCACCTACCGGTCCCGGTCCCTGACCTGGCGGCTGCTCGCGCCGACGATGTTCGTGCTGGCCGGGACGCTGTTCGTGACGAGCATGGTGAGCTCGCGCGGCACCGACCTGCGAGCCGGGCAGTACGACGACCTCGACGGTCTCGCCAACCGGCAGGCCAACCAGCTCGAAGGGCTCCGGGCCAGCTCTACCGACCTCACCTCCCAGGTGGACCGGCTCACCGAGGACCTGGCGTCCGTCGGCGGCCAGGCGGACCTGCAGAAGGCCAAGGAGCTCGAGGGGCCGGCCGGCCTGAGCCGGGTGTACGGCCCCGCGGTGACGATCACGCTCGACGACGCCCCCAAGCAGGCGCTCGACGCCGCCGGGGACGACCTCTCCGCGGTGAGCGACCTGCTGGTCCACCAGCAGGACATCCAGGCGGTGGCCAACGCGCTGTGGGCCGGCGGGGCCGAGGCGATGACCATCCAGGACCAGCGGGTGGTGTCCACGACCGGCATCAAGTGCGTCGGCAACGTGGTGATCCTGCACGGGGTGCCCTACTCCCCGCCCTACCGCATCTCCGCGATCGGCCCGATCGACGAGATGCTCACGTCGGTGACGACCAGCCCCTACATCCAGCTCTACCTGCAGGTGGTGGAGCAGTCCGGGCTCGGCTGGGACGTCGCGACGAGCCCGTCGATCGACATGCCGGGCTACACCGGCACCACCGACCTGGAGTACGCCAGGCCCGCTGCGTAGCGGTCGTCTGATTTGCGGCCTGTCCCGCCCGCTGACAGGTGCCGCGCTACGCCGGCGGCGGGACCGACGGCGAGGTGGCCGGCGCGGTCGGGGTGGGCGTCGGCGTCGGGGTGGGCGTCGGCGTCGGGGTCGGGGTGGGCGTCGGGGTCGGGGTGGGGGTGGGCGTGGGCTTCACGAAGGTCGACACCGTGATGAACACCGTGGTGCCCTTCGGCTGGGTAGTGAACGCGCCGGGGCTCTGCTTGAGCACCGTGCCCTTCTGGGCCTCGGTGGTCGAGTCCGTCACGCTCTCGACCTGGAAGCCGGCCTTCTCCAACCTGGCCTTGGCCGCGGCCTCCTTGAGCCCGACCACGCTCGGGACCTCCTTGGGCCCGGCCGCGAACACGACCGTGACCAGGGTGCCCTTGGACACGCTGGTGGCGGGCCGCGGGTCGCTGTCGATCACGGTGTCCCGGACCTCGTCTGACGCCTTCTTGACGAGCTTCACGCGCAGGCCGGCGTCCGTCAGCTTCTGGCGGGCGGTGTCCTTGTCGTCACCGAGGATGTCCGGCACTACCACGTCGGGCTGGCCGGTGGACACGGTGAGGTCTACCGGGTCACCAGGCGGCAGGGTGGTCATCTGGTCGGGGTCCTGGGCGATGACGCGGCCCTTGGGCACGTCCTCGGACGCCTCCTGGGAGACCTTCCCGACCGCGAGCCCGGCGGCCTCGACGCGGCGCTCGGCCTGAGCCCGGGTCATGTTGACCACCTGCGGGACGGTCTTCTCGTCCGGCGCGGAGTTGAACAGCATCGGCCCGAGCACCGCGGCGAGCACCAGCAGCGCGAGCACGCCGAGCACGGTCAGGACCAGCGGCCAGCGGCGCTTGCGGCGGTCGTCGTCGCGGTCGTCGTCACGCTGCGCACCGAACAGGGTGGTGTGCTCGCCGGCCGGCACGAAGTCGTCGTCGCTCGGCACGGGTACGACGGGCGCGACCACCGGCTTGCCGGCCAGGAAGCGCTCGATGTCCGCGCGCATGGCGGCGGCGCTCTGGTAGCGGTCCTCGACGCTCTTGGTCAGCGACTTCATCACGATCGCGTCGATCTCGGGGGGCAGGTCCTCGTCGATCGTGGACGGAGGCGGGGCCTGCTCGCGCACGTGCTGGTAGGCCACCGAGACCGGGCTCTCCCCGACGAAGGGGGGACGTCCGGTGAGCAGTTCGTAGAGCAGGCAGCCCGTGGAGTAGACGTCGCTGCGGGAGTCGACGGTCTCGCCGCGGGCCTGCTCGGGGGAGAGGTACTGCGCGGTGCCCACGACCGCGGCGGTCTGGGTCATCGTCGAGGACGCGTCGGCCAGGGCGCGGGCGATGCCGAAGTCCATCACCTTGACGTCGCCGCTGGGAGTGAGCATCACG
Source organism: Nocardioidaceae bacterium (assembly GCA_039915665.1). Taxonomy (GTDB): domain Bacteria; phylum Actinomycetota; class Actinomycetes; order Propionibacteriales; family Nocardioidaceae; genus Nocardioides_B. The sequence goes on along the minus strand of JBDSMW010000042.1, from coordinate 46,789 downwards.
TTGGCCGGCTTGATGTCGCGGTGCACGATGCCGGCGCGGTGGCTGTAGTCCAGCGCCGCGAGCACTCCGCTGGTGATCTCGAGGGCACGCTCCGGCAGGATCTTGCGACCCTCGCGCAGGATGTCGCGCAACGTCCGCCCGGCGACGTACTCCATCACGATGTAGGGCTGCGGAACGTCGGAGCCGTCCGTGGACGGCTCCTCGCCGGTGTCGTAGACCGACACGATCGAGGGGTGGTTCAGCGACGCGGAGCTCTGCGCCTCGCGCCGGAAGCGCGCCTGGAAGGTGGGGTCGCTGGCCAGGTCGGTGCGCAGCCGCTTGACCGCCACGACGCGTCCGAGACGCACGTCGGTGCCCTTGCGCACCTCGGCCATCCCGCCGCGACCGAGCAGCTCGCCCAGCTCGTACCGTCCACCTACGCGGGGTCCGTCACCGCCGGGCTCGTGGTTGCTCATGGCTGCTTCTTGCCCTTCCCCTTGCCAGTCCCGTTGCCAGTCCCCTTGCCGGTGCCCTGGGTGGGCGTGCCTGCGGGTGTGCTGGTCGTCGCGGACGGTTGCTCGGTCGCGACGGGGTCGCCGTAGACCGACAGCGTGACCGTCTGGCCCTTGGCCACGTCGCCCGACGGACTGACGTCGGCGACGGTGTCCTTGGGTGCGCCCACGGTGTTGTCGACCTGCTGCTCGGACACCTTCAGGCCCAGCGCCTTGAGCGCCTTCTCGACGTCCTTCTTGGGCGCTCCGACGTACGCCGCCTTGTCGACCGTCACGGTCTCGGGGGTCGCCGCCTCACTCGGCGTCGGTGAGGGCGTCTTGCTGGGCGTCCTGCTGGGGGACGGCTTCGGGGAGCTGCTGGTCCGGGTCGCCGGTGCCGAGGAGCTGGGCGTGTCCGCGGGGGTGCTGCCGTCGTCCCGGCTGTTCGCGATGGTCGCGACGACCACGATGACCAGCAGCACCGCGGCCGCGGCCGCCGCCCAGGGCAGCCAGGCCGGCCGCCGCCCTCCACTGCGCTCGTCGTGCGGCGGTGCCGGCGGTCGGGCGGGGGCCGGGGCCGGCCGCATCACCCGGGTGCCGCCGTCGTCGTCATCGCGATGCAGCGCGGAGGCGGCGACCGCTGCGCCGGCGACCGGTGCCGCCGCGGCGACCACGGTGGGGGCGTCCGCGCCCCGCGTGGGCGGGGTGCCCTCACCGGCCTCCAGAGGCCCGCCGAGCAGGGCGGTGGAGAAGGCACCGGCCGAGGCGAAGCGGGCGGCCGGGTCCTTGGCCAACGCGACCCGGACCGTCTCCCGCAGGTGGTCGGGCACGTCGTCGGGGAGTGGAGGCGGGTCGTCGCGCAGGTGGGAGAGCGCCGTGGAGATGGGGCTGTCGGAGTCGAAGGGCCGGCGCCCGGCCAGGCACTCGTACAGCACCACGCCCAGGGAGTAGATGTCGCTGGCCGCCGTGGCCGGCTTGCCCTCGGCCTGCTCCGGGGAGAGGTACTGCGGGGTGCCGATCACCTGGCCGGTCTGGGTCAGGGCGACCGCGTCCGCAGCCCGGGCGATGCCGAAGTCGGTGATCTTCACGGTGCCGTCGGGGGTGACCAGCAGGTTGGCCGGCTTCACGTCGCGGTGCACGATCCCCAGCTTGTGCGCGGCGGCGACGCCGTCGGCGGCCTGGGCGAGGAGGTCCGCGGCGGTCTCGGCCGGCATCCGCTCGCCGCCACGGAGCAGCGCCGACAACGGCTCGCCCCGGACCAGCTCCATCACGAGGTAGGGCTGGGGAGCTTCGCCCTCGGCCCCCGCGGGCAGCTCGCCGAAGTCGAACACCGAGGCCACGTTGGCGTGGTGCAGCGCGGCGGCGTTGCGGGCCTCGGTCTCGAACCGGCTCCGGAACGTCGCGTCGTCGGCGTACTCACGCTTGAGCAGCTTGACCGCCACCTCGCGGCCGAGCACGGTGTCGGTGGCCTGCCAGACCTCGCCCATGCCCCCGGTCGCGATCCGGCGGCCGAGCCGGTAGCGCTGCGCGTCGGGCCGCTGCGGGCCGCTCACTTGTTGATCACGGCTTCCATGACGGCCTTGGCGATCGGCGCTGCCAGCCCGCTGCCGGAGATCTCGCCGCGGGGCACGGACGGGTCGTCGATGAACACGGCGACCGCGACCTTGGGGTCGTCGGCCGGGGCGAACGACACGAACCAGGCGTACGGCGGCTGGTCCGGGCCGCGCTGCGCGGTGCCGGTCTTGCCGGCGACCTTGACGTTGGGGATCTGCGCCGTCCGGCCGGTGCCGTTGTCGACGACCTCGATCATCATCTGGGTCAGGTCACGGGCCACCGAGGAGGACACCGCGTTGCTGCGGAACGCCTCCGGCCGGGTCTGGTCGAGGCTCGAGAGGTCCGGGGCCTGCACCTGGTCGACGACGTAGGGCCGCATCACGGTGCCGTTGTTGGCGATGCCGGAGACGACCATGGCCATCTGCAGGGGCGTGGACGCGACGTCGAACTGGCCGATCGCGGACAGCGCGGTCTGCGGCTCGTCCGGGTCCGCCGGGAAGCGGCTCTTGACCTGCCCGTCGAGGTCGTTGAGGTAGGTCTGGTCGAAGCCGAACTTCTCGGCCTGCTCGCGCAGCGCGTCCGCGCCGAGCTTGAGCCCGATGTCGCCGAAGGAGGTGTTGCAGGAGTTCACCAGCGCCTGGGTCAGCGTGATCTGGTCCGTGCCGCAGTCCAGGCCGGGCTCGTTGGGCAGGTTCACCGTCGTGCCCGGCAGGTCCAGCGTCGACCCACCGGCGACCTTAGTAGTGGGGGTGAACTGCCCGCTGGACAGGGCGGCGGCCGCGGTGACCAGCTTGAACGTCGACCCGGGGGGGTAGACCTCCTGGATCGCGCGGTTGAGCAGCGGCCGGGACTTGTTGCCGTTGAGCCGGTTCCAGGCCTGCTGCACCTGGCTGAACTGGTGCGACGCCAGCTTGTTGGGGTCGTAGGTCGGCGTGGTGGTCATCGCCAGCACCTTGCCGGTCGACGGGTCGAGCGCGACGACAGCGCCCTTCGCGTCGTTGCCGAGCTTGCGCAGGCCGTCGTACGCCGCGGTCTGCGCCTTGGGGTCGACCGTCAGCGAGACCGACCCGCCCTTGGGCTGGCTGTTGCCGAGCATGTCGACGACCCGGTTGACGAACAGCCGGGGGTCGCTGCCGGAGAGGATCTCGTTCTGGCTCGACTCCACCGCGGACCGGCCGTAGATGTAGGAGTAGTAGCCGGTGAGGGGGGCGTACTTCTGCGGCTGCTTGTAGACGCGTTGGTACTTGTACTGGTCGTCGACGGGCTTGCTCTCCGCCACGGACGTGCCGCCGGCGACGATCGCGCCCCGCTTGCGGGAGAACTCCGCGTCGCGCACGCGCTTGTTGTCGCCGCGCGAGTTCAGGTTGCCGGCGTCGACGTACTGCAGGTAGGTGCTGTTCAGCAGCAGGGCCGCGAACAGCAGCATGCAGAAGATCGACATGGTGCGGATCGGCTTGTTCATCTGATGCGCACCACCTGGGTGGCGTCGTCCTCGTCGGGAGCGCTGAGCTCGGGGAGCGGCCGGCGGGCCTGGTCGGAGATCCGCAGCAGCAGGGCGATGATCGCCCAGTTGGCCACCAGCGACGAGCCGCCGTAGGACATGAACGGCGTGGTGAGGCCGGTCAGCGGGATCAGCTTGGTGACCCCGCCGACGACGACGAACACCTGGAGCGCGAACACCACCGCGAGACCGACGGCGATGAGCTTGCCGAAGGCGTCGCGGCAGACCAGGGCGGTGCGCAGCCCGCGCTCCACGATGAGGCCGTAGAGCAGCAGCACCGCGAAGACGCCGGTCAGGCCGAGCTCCTCACCGATCGAGGCGAAGATGAAGTCGGAGTAGGAGAACGGGATCAGCGTCGGGTTGCCCTGTCCGAAGCCGCGACCGATCAGGCCGCCCCACGCCATGCCGTACATCCCCTGCACGATCTGGTAGGAGCCGTCGGCGAACTGCGGGTCGAACGGGTGCAGCCAAGCGTTGACCCGGGACTGCACGTGGCCGAACGCGAGGAACCCGGCGTAGGCACCAGCCATGAACATCACCGAGCCGACCACGAGCCAGCCGGGCCGCTCGGTCGCGACGTACAGCATCACCAGGAACAGGCCGAAGAACAGCAGAGACGAGCCGAGGTCCTTCTGGAACACCAGGATGCCGAGGCTGACCAGCCACATCGCCAGGATCGGGCCGAGGTCGCGGCCGCGGGGCAGGTCGAGACCCGCGAACCGGCGCCCGGCCAGGGCCAGCGCGTCGCGGTGCAGCACGAGGTAGCCGGCGAAGAACAGCACCAGCATCACCTTAGCGATCTCGCCGGGCTGGAAGCTGAGCGGGCCGAGCCGGATCCAGATGCGCGAGCCGTGGATCGTGGTGCCGAGGACCGGCATCAGCGGCATCAGCAGCAGCACCAGCGCGAGGAATCCGGAGGTGTAGGTCAGCGACTGCAGCCGGCGGTGGTCGCGGACCACAACCAGCACGAGCACGAACAGCAGCACCCCGAGCGTCATCCAGATCAGCTGGCCGCGGGCGAAGGTCTTGGTGTCCGGGTTGGCGGCCAGGTCGGCGAGGTCGATCCGGTGGATCATGGCCAGTCCGAGCCCGTTGAGCGCGGCGACGATCGGCAGCAGCACCGGGTCGGCGTACGGCGCGACGAGCCGGACGACCACGTGGCAGACCAGGCACAGCACGGCGAGCCACCCGCCGTAGCCCACGATGTCCGTGGGCACGGACTCCTCGACGCCGAGTCCGACTGCGGCGTAGGCGCCGACGCCGACGACCAGGCTGATCACGAGCAGGAACAGCTCGGCCCCGCGCCGCCGGCGGTGCGTGAAGGCGGCGTCGCGCAGCGCCTGCATCGCGCTCATGCGGGGTCCCCGCGGAAGCGTGACCGGAGTGAGCGCAGCGAGCGCAGGAAGCGGTTTCGTGGGGTGTTCACGGGGTGGCCTCGACGCAGTCCGGGGGAGCCAGGGTGGGTGACGCGCTCGGGGTCGGCGTGGGCGCCGCGGTGGGGCTGGGCGTCGCGCTCGGCTTCGCGTCACCCGGCTTCCGGGTCGGGGTGAGCGTCGGCGTCGGCGCGGGCGTGGGCGTCGGCGTCGGGGTGGGGCAGACGCGGGCCGCGTCCCCGAGGCGCGAGACGATCTCGCGGGCGTCGGCCAGTGACGTCGCGGAGATGCCTGAGCGGACCTGCTCGGCCGGGAAGTCCGGCAGCGACGCGATGGTCACGTCCGTCTTCTGGGCGACGTGGTTCATGGTCAGGCCGGGGATGCTGGCCTGCACGCCGCGGTAGATCGCGACCTCGGACGAGTCGGCGGCGACGTAGTACTGCCGCTGGCTCCAGCGGTAGGCGACCACGCCGACCACGGCCGCGACGAGTGCGAGGACGAGCAGCGCGATGCCGGTGGTGACCCGGCGCCGGCGACGGGGCGCCTGCGGGGCGTAGCGGAGCTCCTCCGGGTCGACCGGGGTGCCGTCGCCCTCGTCGCCCGGGACCGGGTCGATCTCGCCGGTGTCCCCGCTGCGGTGCCCGCGGAAGAAGCTCTTCGAGCCCTGGCCGGCGCGGCGCGGCTGCTCGGCCGCGGCGCCGACGACCATCGGCCCGGTCGATGCGGCGGCCAGCGGCGGACCGTCGTCCTCGACCCCCGGGTCGACCACGTCGGCCACCACGCAGGTGATGTTGTCGGAGCTGCCGGCCTCGAGCGAGGCCCGGATCAGCTCGACCGTCGCGTAGTCGATCGAGCCTGAGGCCAGGATGTCGGCCAGTCGCGGGTGGTCGAGCACACCGGAGGCACCGTCGCTGCAGAGCAGCAGCCGGTCACCGGGGACGAGCTCGATGTAGAAGAGGTCGGGATCGGTCTCGTGCACCCCGTCGACCGCTCGCAGGATCAGGTTGCGGTGCGGGTGGGTGCGGGACTCCTCCTCGGTGATGCGGCCCTCGTCGATCAGGCTCTGCACGAAGGTGTGGTCCTTGGTCAGCTGCGACAGCGTGCCCTCGCGGAGCAGGTAGCCGCGGCTGTCGCCGATGTGCGCCAGGCCGATCCGGTGCCCGTCGAAGAGCGCGGCCGTCACCGTCGTGCTGGTGCCGTCGAGCTCGGGGTCCTGCTCGACCAGCTCGGCTATCCGATCGTGGGCCCGGTGGATCGCGCCGGCCAGGGCCTCGAGCAGGTCCGCGGGCGGCGGGCCGTCGAGCCGGCGCAACGCCTGTACGGCGGTCGAGCTGGCCACGTCGCCCCTGGCGGCTCCGCCGACGCCGTCGGCGATGACCAGCAAGTGCTCGCTGGCGAAGCCGGAGTCCTGGTTGTCCTTGCGGACGCGGCCGACGTCGGACAGCGCGGCGTAGCGCAGGCCGAGGCGGGGGCTCTCGGTGGCGTGCTCGTCGGTCGGGTCCATCGGGTCCATGGGGGCGCGAGCCCCTACTTCCTCAGCTCGAGGATGGTCTTGCCGATGCGGACCTTGCTCCCGAGCTGGAGGGTGGTGGGCTGGGTCAGGCGGTGCGACCCGATGTAGGTGCCGTTGGTGGAGCCGAGGTCCTCGACGAACCACTGGTCGCCCGAGCTGGCGATGCGGGCATGCCGGGTGGAGACGTAGTCGTCGTCCAGCCGGATCGCGGCGTCCGATCCCCGGCCGATCAGGATGGGGGCGTCGTCGAGGGACACGGTCTCGCCCTCGTTTGCGCCCTCGACGATCGCGACGTGCGTGGGTGCGCCGCGCGGCCGCTTGGCCGGCTTGGTGCGGTTGGACGCCTTGCGGGCCGCCCGGTCGGCCTGTCGGTCGGCCTGCCGGTCGGCGCGTGGCGTGGAGTCGATACGGGCGCCGAACATGTCCGAACGGATCACCGAGATCGCCGACAGCACGAAGATCCAGAGGATCGCGAGGTAGGCGAACCGGATGAGCATCAGGGTCAGCTCACTCACGGTCGCCTCCCCAGTCGGGCCGCTCGCCACCGGGCTCGGTCACGAAGCGCACGGTCATGGTGGTGTTCCCGATCTTGATCGTGCCGCCGTCGTCGAGGGAGGCCTGCTGCACCTTGGTGCCGTTGACCAGCATCCCGTTGGTGGACCCCAGGTCGACGACGCTGACGTCGGTGCCCGTCCGGTCGTTGGCGTGCACCCGGATCTCGGCGTGCCGCCGTGAGACACCCGGATCGTTGATCCGGAGGTCGGCCTCGGTGCCGCGGCCGATGACGATGCCGGGCGGGTCGAGGGGGTGCTTCATCCCGTTGACCTCGAGGATCACGCTCGCGCGGCGCACGGCGGTGTCGGTGACCGAGCGCGCCGAGGACGGCGTCACCTTGGCCAGCGCGGCGCTGCGCACCCGGAAGCGACCGGTGGTGAGGTCTTCCCGCTCGTCGAAGGTGATCGTGACCGGGCCCGTGAAGACGTAGGACTGCTCGTGCGCGTGCTCGCGGAGCATCTCGGTGAGCTCCTGCGCGAGCGTGGAGGAGTACGGCGCGAGGCGCTCGTGGTCCTGCGGGGACAGCTCGACGTGGAACTGGTTGGGCACCAGCCGTCGGTCGCGGGAGAGGATCTGCGCGGAGTTGTCGACCTCACGCTGCAGGGCGGCGGCCACCTCGACGGGCTGCACGGCACTGCGGAAGGCCTTGGCGAACACACCGGAGACCATCTGCTCGAGACGGTTCTCGAACTTCTGGAGCATCCCCACGCGCCCGCCTCCTCTCGCCTCGCTCGTCCCGATCCTGTGTGGTCCTACCCCCGTCTCTCGCGGCCGGAACCCGCGCGACGCGAGCGGCGAGCATGGCAGACGCATGCGAGCGCGCGGCGGTGGCGGGTCCGACGTACACGCATCGTAACGGGCACGACTGTGCCTGCTTCGGGCGGACGCGGCCCGGTTTGGGGCGTGTCCTGCGGGTGGGTTAGTCTTGGCGGGCTTCACGCGCGAGTGGCGGAATAGGCAGACGCGCACGGTTCAGGTCCGTGTGCCCGAAAGGGCGTGGGGGTTCAACTCCCCCCTCGCGCACCACCCCAAGGTGCATCCAGAGCTCTTCCTCAGGCCCGCCGGCCTGAGGAAGAGCTCTGAGGTTAACGGCGACCGAGCGCGAAGTACGCCAGCGGGCCGACGGGCTGCACCAGCAGGGCGACGCGCCAGAGCGGCTTCGGTCCACGCACCCGCTCCGGGGACCTGCGGCCGAGGTCGCGAAGCGCCGCGCTGCTCAGGAGCAGCTCGGCGACGCCGGTGACGACGACGAGGCGCCGCTGGGTGGGGGAGAGGTCGGACCACTTCTTCTTCCGTGCCGTTCTCTGGGCCATGACGCGATGCTACGCACGCTCGCTCTTGCGGGCGCGGGCCTCGTAGAGCAGCACCGCGCCGGCGATCGAGACGTTCAGCGAGTCGGCCCGGCCGAGCATCGGCAGCACGACGCGAGGCAGGTCCAGCGCACGCCAGTCGGCGGAGACGCCGTACCTCTCGCTGCCGAGGACGAACGCGGTCGGTCCGGCGTAGGTGGGTTCGCGGTAGCCGACCGCGCCCTCGGGCTCGGCGAGGTAGGTCGTGAAGCCCCGGCTCGACAACCACGCGGCGGCCCCGCCGGCGGTCGCGAAGTCGAGCTGCGGCACCGAGAGGCTCATGCCGTGGCTGGCGTTGAAGGCCTTGGGGCTGCGCGGGGACGCGCGCCGGTCGGTGACCACGAGGGCCGCGCCGCCGCAGCCGTCGAGGGTGCGGAGCAGCGTGCCGAGGTTGCCGGGGGACTCCACGCGGTCCGCGACCAGCAGCACCGAGGCGCCGTCGACCGGCAGGGTTGCGGGGTCCCACACGGGATGGGTGACGACGCAGACGAGCCCGTCGGGCCGGTCCCGGTTGGCGACGCGCTGCATCGTCCTGGTCGACAGCACCAGCACGAGCGCGGAGACCGCCGCGACCTCGGCGGCGACGGCCCGTGCGCGCTCGTCCCGCAGCGCCTCGGGCGCGACCAGCAGCAGCTGGGGTCGCAGTCGCTCGGCCAGCACCGCCTCGTGTCCCCAGATGGTGTCGACCGCGACGTACGGCCCGGTGCTGGTGTCGGCGCCGCTGCCCCGGAGCAGGTCGCGGGCCCGCTTGACCTCGGGGTGGGCGAACGCGACGTGCTCGGCGTCCGCCCACGGGTCCTGGTCCACCCGTGCAGCGTAATCTCACTTGTCCGGGCCAGGACCCTTCCCCATGCTGTCCCGGTGACCCGCCGCCTCGACGCCTACCCGATGTGGCTGGTGTACGCCGGGCTGTGGGGGTTCGTCGAGGCGCTGAGCTGGGTCGCCACCCCGATCTACCTGATCCGGGACGTCGGGATGAGCCCGCTGCAGCTAGTGCTCGCGGGCACCGCGCTGGAGGTGGCCTACTCCGTCTTCGAGGTGCCGACCGGGATCGTGGCCGACCTCTACAGCCGACGGCTCTCGCTGGTCGTCGGCGGCATCGTGATGGGGCTCGGGATGGCGGTGGTCGGCCTGGTCCCTCGGGTGTACGGCGTGCTAGGCGGGATGGCTCTCTGGGGAGCCGGCTGGACGTTCCGCAGCGGGGCCGAGGACGCCTGGCTCGCCGACGAGACCGATCCGGCGACGATGAACCGGGCCTACAACCGCGGTGCGCAGGTGGGCCGCGTCGGCCGGCTGCTCGGCCTCGGCCTGGCGGTCCCGGTCGCGCTGCTCGGGCTCAACGTCCCGGTCCTGGTCGCGGGCTGCGCCGCCGTCGGCATCGCCGTGCTCGTCGCGACCGCGATGCCCGAGCACGGGTTCAGCCGTCCCGAACGGGTCGGCAGCCGGCTCGGCCAGGGCCTGCGCACCGCCCGCGACGGGGTGCGGGTCGTGCGCGCGACCCCGGTGCTGGTCCTGGTCCTCGGCATCTTCTTGGTGCTCGGGGCGTGGCAGGAGGGCTTCGACCGGCTCTGGGAGGCGCACCTGCTCGTCGACATCGGCCTGCCGAGCGCGTTCGGACTGGGCACGGTGGCCTGGTTCAGCCTGCTCGCGATCATCGTGACCCTGCTGTCCATCGCGGTCGCCGCGCCGCTCGTCAAGCGGTGGGAGCAGCTGTCGCAGGTCCGGCTGGGCCGGCTGCTGCTGTTCATGCACGCGCTGCTGATGCTGTGCGCCCTCGGCTTCGCGCTGGCCGGGTCGTGGTGGGCCGCGGCCGGCGCCTACCTCGCCACGGCCGTCGTACGCGACCTGACCGGACCGCCCTTCCACGCCTGGCTGAACGGCAGCATCACCGACTCCTCCCTGCGCGCGACCGTGCTGTCGCTGACCTCGATCGCGTCGAGCGCCGGCGAGTGGGGCGGCGGGCCGGCGCTCGGTCTGGTCGGCAACCGGTACGGCGTCCGCGCCGCTCTCACGGTGGGCGCTGCGCTGCTGCTCCCGACGGTCGGGCTGTTCGCGCGGGCGGTCCGGCACCACGGCGTCGAGCCGGAGCTCGACCGCACCGGTTGAGGCGCGGGGCTTCCGGATCACCCGATCGAGCCATTTCCTTTACCGTCCGACGACGGGAGCGTGGCCCTGGAGGACACGAGGGGGCGATCGACATGCGGACCCGACAGAACGTGGCCGGGCTGACCCTGGGGAACGCGGCGGCGGCCGAGGCCGAGGCGTGGCACCCGGTGCTGGACACCTACGCCCGCGGCGTCGCGCTGATGCGCGGGCTCGACGCCGACGTGTCGCCGGACTCCTGGCTCTGGGCGGCCAACACCCACGGCATCGACCAGCTCACCGAACCTCGGCCGGCGTGGGACCAGTGCGCGCACGGGTCCCGGTTCTTCCTGCCCTGGCACCGGGCCTACCTGGCCTGGTTCGAGGGCACGATCCGGCGGCTGACGGGCGAGGACGACTGGGGGCTGCCCTACTGGGACTACTCCGACCCGGCCCTCGACGACACGAGGGTGCTGCCGGCCGAGTTCGCCGTGGAGAGGCGCACGGTCGACGGGCAGCTGGTGGCCAACGCCCTGTTCGTGCCGGACCGTTCCTCCGACCCGCTGCCCGAGCAGGACGTCGACCTGGTGAGCACGATGTCCGAGACGCGCTTCGTGCGCCCGGTCCCCACCGTCGGGTTCGGCGGGGCCGACCGGGACGGGTTCTTCGGCGACGTGGAGAACCAGCCGCACAACTTCGTGCACATGGACATCGGCGGCATCATGCAGTCGCCCGCGACGGCCGCCGGTGACCCGATCTTCTGGCTGCACCACTCCAACATCGACCGGCTCTGGGAGGTGTGGCGCGGGCTCGAGGGGTCGGTGGCCCTGACCGACCCGGGAGCCGCCCCGGTCCTGCTGGTCACCCAGTGGCGGTCGGCGATGTTCGCGTTCGGTGACGAGCGCAGCCCGACGACGTACACCACGGCGGACACCGAGGACCTCGCGAGCGTGGCGATGGGCTACGGCTACGAGTCGACCGTGCTGCCGCCCGACGTAGCGGCCGAGGTCGAGGCGGCACGCGGTGCTGGCGACACGGGAGGCGGGATGGCCTTGGACGACACGGAGCCGACGTGGGACGCGGTCGGCGCCACCTTCGACCTGACCGCGGGCGAGGCCCGGGAGGTGGCCTTCACGGCCGGCCGCCGCGGTCTCGACGACGCCGTGCCGTCCCGGCTGGTCCTCGAGCTCGCCGGCGCGCGGGCGACCAACCCGCACGCGGCGTACGCCGTGGAGGTGCGGGCCACCCCGGACGCGGAGCCGCACGTCGCGGGCCGGTTCTCCACCTTCGGGCTGGCCGGGACGCCGGACACCGAGGAGCGCAACTACCTCGTCGACGCGACTGGCGTGCTCCCCGACCTGCTCGCCGAGGGCTGGGCCGGCGGCGCCCTGACCGTCCGGCTCGTCGCCGAGGCCGGCCGGCCGGACGCGGACGACGCCGACCGGTCGATCACCGTGCGCCAGGTCACGGTCTACCTGCCGTCACCATGACGCTGGAGCAGGTCGTCCCGCGCGTCCGGGTGGCCCGTCGTCCGCGCGTCGCGTACGCCGTCGGGGCCGCCGCCGCGGCCGCCTGGGTCGTGCTCGCCCGGCTGTCCATTGGTCCCCACGACATGGCCGGGATGACCGTCGATCCCCGGACGTCGGCCTGGGCCGCCATGTGGCTGCTGATGGTGGCCGCGATGATGTGGCCGCTCGCGACCCCGATGCTGGACGCCGTACGACGGTCGGCGTACCCCCGCTGGCGCGGCCGCCTCGTGCTCACCTGCCTCGCCACCACGACCGTGCTGTGGCTGGGGTTCGGGGTCGTCGCGGCCAGCGTCGCACGGCTGCTCGAGGTGCCAGAGGCGACCGTCGCCTGGCAGGTCGCCTGGCTGGCCGTGGCGATCGTGCTCACGCGCTCCGCCCGGCGGGCTCGGGTGCTCTGGCTCTGCCTGACCCTGCCGCCACTCGCCCCCGGCGGCCGTCGCGGACTCGTCTCCGCCGTGCGCGCCGGTCTCGCCTCGTGGCGGCGCTGCGCCGTGCTGTGCGGGCCGGTGATGACGGCGATGGTGGTCGGGCACGGCCTCGTGCTGCTGGCCTGCGCCTCGCTGGCTGCCTGGTGGGAGGCCGCCCATCCGCGCCGCCGCCACGACCCGGTGCCGCCGCTGCTGCTCGGGGCCGCGTTGGCGTGGCTGGTCGTGTCCCGTGTCTGAGTCCGTCGCCGAGGTCGAGCTGCTGATCCAGGACGGCACCGTGGTGATCGGGGACCGGGGCGGGCGGGAGACTAAGAAGCTGGTGCTGCCGCCCGACCGCAACGACCGGTTCCTCGACGGACCGGCCAGTCGCCGGGTCGCCGTCGTCGACTTCGACCCCGGCACGGGAGCGGCGCTGCCTCCGCCCGCGGCGTTCACGCCCTACGTGCGCGGCCCGGCCACCCGCGGCCGGTTCCGGTTCGACGGGGAGGCGACGTCCGCCTCGACGATCGCGGTCAACGCCTTCGGCACGGTGTTCTCGACCATCCGGATGTTCGAGGGGCCGGACGCCCTGGGCCGCTCGGTGACCTGGGCCTTCCCGGGCGAGCAGCTGCTCGTCGTACCTCGTGCCGGGGAGTGGGCCAACGCGTTCTACGACCGGGACACCCGGAGCCTGCAGTTCTACTGGTTCGCCGGCCAGGACGGCCGGCGGGTCTACACCGCGCTCAGCCGCGACATCGTGTCGCACGAGTGCGGGCACGCGCTGCTGGACGCGGTCGTGCCGTCGCTCTACGACAGCGCCACCCCGCAGGCCATCGCCATCCACGAGGGCGTCGCCGACCTGGTCGCGGTGCTGATGGCGCTCGACAGCGAACACCTGCGTACGGCGGTGCTGGCGCGATCGGACAACTCGCTGGACGGCGCGAACGCCTTCAACGGGATCGCCGAGGAGTTCGGCCTGGCCAAGGCCGACGCCGGCGGCGTGCAGCGGCGTGCCCTGCGCGAGCTGGACAACACCTCGACGCTCAAGGACCTCGCGGGCGCCCGGCCGCACGAGCTCAGCACCGTGCTGTCCGGGATCTTCTACGACTCGCTGAGCGCGATCTACGCCTCCCGCCTCGAGGCCGAGCTGGCGGTGGTCCGGCCGGACGGGTCGCGCCCGAGCCGGGAGGCCGCAGCGAACAAGGCGCTCGGCACCGCGCACCTCGTCGGGAGGCGGCTGCTGCTGCGGGGCATCGACTACCTCCCGCCGGGTGAGCTGAGCTTCGCCGACGTCGGTCGGGCGTCGCTGGCCGCCGAGCGGGCCCGGCGCCCGGAGTCGGAGGTGACTGCGGTGCACCGCGCCCAGCAGCGCGACTTCGCCCTCCGGTTCAAGAAGAGGCTGGTGGTCGCCTCCGTGCGAGCCCTCGACAGTCCCCGGCCCCGGGAGCTCGACGTCCCTGCGGAGCAGGTGACCCAGCTGCACGACAGCGACTGGGCGGCCTACGCCTACGTGACCGTCCACCGGGACCGGCTCGGCATCCCGGCCGGGATGCCGTTCACCGTGCTGCCGCGGGTCGACGCGACCAAGGTGACCGGTTCCCGGGTGGACGGGATCGCTCCGACCCAGCGCGAGCTGATCCTCAAGGTGGCCTGGAACCACGTCGAGAAGGTGGCCAGGAACAGCCTGGGCGTCCAGCAGCGGCTGGTGCCGACGGGCTTGACCGTCGTCCTGCGGTGGGGCGACGGCCGGTGTCTCGCGCTGGTCCGCAGCGACGTGACCGGACGGGGGCAACGGCAGTCCCGCGACACGCTGCTGCTGCGCCTCGACGACGAGGGTCTGCTCGACGACGGCTCGGGGGTCCGCCTCGACGTGAGCGGCGGCGTGGCCGCGCTGTCCAGCACGCACCGGCTGCTGCACCTGGCCGGCTGGGAGGACTGAGCTCATGGGTGACCTGGTCGTGCGGGCCTACAACGTGGGCTTCGGGGACGCCGTCCTCGTGTCGGTGCCGGAGCGGTCGCGGGGTCGCGAGACCGTCCGGCACGCGCTGTTCGACTGCGGCAACCTGCTGGCCGGGGAGGGCAACGCCGACGAGGTCTTCACCGCGGTCGTCGCGGACATCTCCGCGCGCACCGGCGGTGAGGTCGACCTCTACGTGATGACCCACGAGCACCTCGACCACGTGCAGGGGCTGCTCTCCGCCTCGCGTGCGGGCGTGCCGCTCCGGGCGACGTACGCCTGGCTCAGCGGTTCGTCGTCCCCCGACTACTACGACCGCCACCCGGAGGCGAAGAAGCGGCGGCTGGACCTGCGGCTGGCCCTGGAGGACGCGATCCGGCTCGCGGAGGCCGACGACGACCCGTGGCTGGCGCTGATGATCCGCAACAACTCCACGATGCTGCCGGCGGGCGCGCACGCGCTCTCGACCGGTGAGTACGTCGACCACCTGCGCGGGCTCACCGAGGACGGCCGGACGCACTACGTGGACGTCACCACCCGGCTGCGCGGCAAGCACCCGTTCAAGGAGGCCAAGCTGCGCATCCTGGCGCCGCAGGAGGACACCGCGGACTACTACGGACGCGTGGCCGGAGGCGGGTCGCTGACCGCGGCGGCAGCGCCGGGTGGCCCTGCCCCGGCCCGCGTGCAGGGTCTGGACCGGCCGCCCGCGGGCGTCGACCCCGGCGCATTCTTCGACCTGGTGCAGTCCCGCCGGCGCAGCACCCGCACGCGGATCATGGAGATCGACGCGGCCAACAACAACACCAGCGTGGTGGTCGAGCTCGAGTGGCGCGGCTGGCGGCTGCTGTTCCCCGGCGACGCGGAGATCCCGTCCTGGAAGCGGATGCACGAGCAGGGCTCGCTGCGACCGGTGCACGTGGTCAAGGTGGCACACCACGGCAGCCACAACGGCACCTTCGAGGACGTCTTCGACGAGGTGCTGCCCCCGGTCTCACCGGACGGCCGGCCCCGGCACGCGGTCGTCTCCACCCACGACGGGAGCTGGGACAGCGTGCCGGACCCGGACACCCTCGCGACGTACTCCTCGCGGGTCACGCTGCACGACACCCGCGACGTGCCGCGCGGCACGGCCGTGGAGATCGTGCTGCCCGGTTGAGCCTGCAGGTCAGCGGTGGCCGGCGACGGCGTGCGGCGTGTAGCCGGCGCCGAGCTCCTCGACGTCCGCGTCGGACAGCGCGAGGTCGACGGCCGCGACGGCGTCGGAGAGGTGCTGCGGCTTGGTCACCCCGATGATCGGCGAGGTCACGGCCGGCTGGTGCAGCAGCCAGGCCAGCGCCACCTGCGCTCGAGGGACGTCGAGCCGGGAGGCCACGGCCGCGACGGTCTCGACGATCGCCTGGTCCGCGTCCTGGTAGAGCTTGCCGCCGAACTCGTCGGTCTCCGAGCGCGCGGTGCCGGCGTCCCAGTCCCGGGTCAGCCGGCCGCGGGCCAGCGGGCTCCACGGGATCACGCCGACGCCCTGGTCCGCGCAGAGCGGCAGCATCTCCCGCTCCTCCTCGCGGTAGAGCAGGTTGTAGTGGTCCTGCATGGAGACGAACCGGGTCCAGCCCGCGAGGTCGGCGACGTGCTGGGCCTTGGAGAACTGCCAGGCGTACATCGACGACGCGCCGATGTAGCGCGCCTTGCCGGCCTGCACCACGTCGTGCAACGCCTCCATCGTCTCCTCGATCGGCGTCGTGTCGTCCCACCGGTGGATCTGGTAGAGGTCGACGTAGTCCGTGCCGAGGCGGGTCAGCGACGCGTCGATCTCGTGCATGATCGCCTTGCGGGACAGACCCGCGCCGTTCGGCCCTGGCCGCATCCGGCCGTGCACCTTGGTCGCCAGCACGACGTCCTCGCGGCTCGCGAAGTCCTTGAGCGCACGGCCGGTGAACTCCTCGCTGCTGCCCGCGGAGTACACGTTGGCGGTGTCGAAGAAGTTGATCCCCGCCTCGAGCGCGTCCTTGATGATCGTGCGGCCGGCGTCCTCGTCGAGAACCCACTGGTGGCCGCCGCGGAACGCGTCACCCCAGCTCATGCAGCCCAGGGTGAGGACCGAGACGTCGAGGCCGGTGGGGCCCAGCTTGGTGTAGCGCATGTCAGTTCTCCTGTGTCGTGGCCGGCGTGGTGGCGAGCAGTCCGTGCAGGGCGGCGTCGGCGATGACGTCGGCCTCGTCGTCGGTCAGGGGCAGGTGGCCGGTCATCAGCCGGAAGACCAGCGGCCCGAACAGCAGGTCGGTGGCGGTGTCCGCGGAGATCCCGTCGCGTACGTCGCCCCGCGCGACGCCGCGCTGCCAGAGCGTGGCGATCGCCGTGCGGCGGCCGGCCAGGAACCAGGCCCGGAAGTACGCCGCGCCGCCCTCGTCGGTCACCGTCGCGGCCAGCAGCTGTGAGAACACCGTGCCCTCGGGGCTGGCGTAGAACCGGCTGACCAGTCGCACCTGCTCGGCCAGGTCGCCCGCCGTCGTACCGGTGTCGGGGAGGGGTACGGCGTCCGCCATCTCCCGCCCGAACGCCTCGGCGGCGACCGCCGTACGAGACGGCCAGTGCTTGTAGAGCGTGGCCTTGCTGACCCCCGACCGGGCCGCGATGGCGTCGATCGTGGCGGCGGGCAGCCCGCCCTCGGCCAGCAGCGCACGAGCCGCGTCGACCGCGGCCTCGTGCACCTTGATGCTGCGGGGCTTGACGGGCCGGGCGAACAGGCCGCTCCCGGTCATCTCAGACCGCCGCGGTGAGCGCCTCGAACTCCTCGTCGGTGAGCTCGATGCTCGCGGCGGCGGTGTTCGACTCGAGGTGGTCGATGCTCTTGGTGCCCGGGATCGGCAGCATCACCGGCGAGCGCTTGAGCAGCCAGGCGAGCGCGAGCTGAGAGGGGGTGGCGTCGTGCTTCCGCGCGGACTCGGCCAGCACGCCGTCCTCCTTGGACAGCTCGCCGGTGGCCAGCGGGAACCACGGGATGAACCCGATGTCGTTGCTGGTGCAGTAGTCCAGCAGCGGCTCGGCGTCCCGGTTGGCGAGGTTGAAGAGGTTCTGCACGCTCGCGACGGTGGCGATCTTGCGGGCCTCCTGGACCTGCTCGACCGAGACCTCGGACAGTCCGATGTGCCGGATCTTGCCCTCGTCCTGCAGCTTCTTGAGCTCGCCGACCTGGTCCTCGGCGGCGACGTTCCCGTCGATGCGGTGCAGCTGGAACAGGCCGATCTGCTCGACGCCGAGGCGGCGCAGCGAGAGCTCGCACTGCTGGCGGAGGTACGCCGGGTTGCCGACCGGGGTCCATACACCCGGGCCCTGGCGGGTCAGTCCGGCCTTGGTGGTGATCACGACGTCGTCGGCGTACGGGTGCAGCGCGTCGCGCAGCAGGTCCTCGGCGACCTCGGGGCCGTAGGAGTCGGCGGTGTCGAAGAACGTCACGCCGATCTCGACCGCCCGGCGCAGCACGGCGAGCGCGCCGTCGTAGTCCTTCGCGGGTCCCCACACACCCTCGCCCGGCAGCTGCATGGTGCCGTAGCCGAGGCGGACGACGGGCAGGTCGCCGCCGATCTGGTAGCTGCCCGACGGTGCGGCGAGGTTCTCGGTGGTGACGGTCATGCGCACTCCTGAAGCTAGAAAACTGAACGACTAGTTCACTTTAGTCCGGAGGGTGGATCGTTCAAATCGTCCGCAGATTCACTGGGTGCCCGGGGAAACGTACCGAGCCCCGCCGTTACGACGCTGGGGGCGCGCACGATTCGCTGGGCACCCAGGGAATCAGGCAGCGGGGGGAGCGACCATCGAGGCGAGGCGATGGGTCATCAGGGCGAACGTGACCTTGTGGGCGGCGACGGTCGACCACCAGTAGGCGTGCCCGGCGGGGCCGGCGGGTTCGAAGGTGGTCTCCAGGCCGAGCTCGGTGCGGGCGCCGGCGGCGTGCACGAAGATGTCGAGGTACGCCGTGCCGGGCAGCCGGGTCACGGCGCGCAGCCGGAGCCGGGCCGGAGGACGCACCGAGACGACCTCCCAGAAGTCCATCGCGTCGCCGGGCTCGAGCGGGCGGCCCGGGCCTTCGATGCGCCAGCCCGGACCGCCGAGCAGCCCGTCCGCGAGGCCGCGCGCCATCCACAGCGCGCGCGGTGCGTAGAAGCGCGGGTCGCCCCCCAGCGACGACACCCCGGACCAGACCACGTCGGGGGTCGCGTCGACCAGGACGCTGTGACGGTCGACGTACGCCACCTACAGACCCACCAGGTCCCGACCCCGGTCGACGAGGTGGAAGTGGCTGGTGGCCCAGATCGCCACGCCCGCGAGCACCAGACCGAGCACCGTGAAGATCGTCGAGCTGACCGGGTGGCGCTTGGCGTGGTCCCAGGCCTCCTCGCCCTTCTTCTTGAAGGGCTCGAAGAACCGGTGCGCCCACTCGAACTCGGTCGACCAGAGCCACAGGCCCAGCAGGACCGGGGGGATCGTGAGCGGTCCGGGGAGCACGGCGAGCGCGAACCCGCCCAGGATGCAGACCAGACCGAGCACGAAGACGCCGGTGCGGTAGCCGTGCCGGATGCCGGGCTTGCTGCGCACCCGGTCGCGGAACGAGCCTCGCTCGACGGGTCGCTCTCCGCCCATTGCGTCGGATGGGGCGTCGGATGGGGCGTCGGCGCGCTCGTCGGGGTCGGTGCGGGGTGTGCTGGACATCGGGGACTCCTGTCGGACCGGACTGCTGACTCCAAGGTACGGTCCGGGTCCCCGCGGAGTTCCCGGCTCGGGATACTGGTCCGATGCAGCAGCCCCCCCGACACCGGCAGAGCGACGCGCTGCGCGACCTGCCCGCCCTCCGCCGGGAGGTGTTCGAGGCCCGGCTCGAGCGCTGGCTGCCGGACCTGCGCGAGGCTCTCCAGCCGTTGTACGGCGACCACGAGGCTGTCCTGGAGCGGCTGGTCAGCGTCGCAGCCGCCGCCTTCGCCGCCCGGGACGACGACCTGCACCGGCTGGACCTGAAGCGGTCCCTGGAGCCGGACTGGTTCCAACGGCCGGGGATGGTCGGCTACGCGGCCTACGCGGACCGGTTCGCCGGGACCCTGGCCGGGGTGGCCGAGCGGACGTCGTACCTCAAGGATCTCGGCGTCGGCTACCTCCACCTGATGCCGCTGCTCACCCCGCGGCCGGCCCCGAACGACGGCGGCTACGCGGTGCAGGACTTCCGCAGCGTCCGGCCGGACCTCGGCACCGTCGACGACCTGCGGGCCCTGACCGAGCGGCTGCGCGGCGACGGCATCAGCCTGTGCCTCGACCTGGTGCTCAACCACGTCGCCCGTGAGCACGAGTGGGCGGTGCGCGCGCGGGGCGGTGAGGCGACGTACCGCGACTACTTCCTGGTCTACCCCGACCGCTCGATGCCGGACGCGTTCGAGCGGACGCTGCCGGAGGTGTTCCCGGACTTCGCGCCGGGCAGCTTCACCTGGGACGACGAGCTCGCCGGCTGGGTCTGGACGACGTTCAACGACTACCAGTGGGACGTCAACTGGGCCAACCCCGACGTGCTGTGCGAGTACGCCGAGGTGATCCTCGACCTGGCCAACCACGGGGTCGAGGTGTTCCGGCTGGACGCGATCGCCTTCACCTGGAAGCGGTTGGGCACCAGCTGCCAGAACCAGCCGGAGGTGCACGCGCTGACCCAGGCGCTGCGGGTCGTCGCCCGGATCGCCTGCCCGGCGGTGGTGTTCAAGGCCGAGGCGATCGTCGGCCCGCAGGACCTGCTGGCCTACCTCGGCCAGGGCACGCACCACGGCAAGGTCAGCGACCTGGCTTACCACAACGGCCTGATGGTGCAGGTCTGGTCGATGCTCGCCTCCCAGGACGCCCGGCTGGCCGCGCGGGCCCTGCAGTCGCTGCCGCCCGCCCCGTCCACGACCGCGTGGATCACCTACGCACGCTGCCACGACGACATCGGGTGGGCGGTCTCCGACGAGGACGCGGCCGCGGTCGGGCTGTCCGGTTTCGAGCACCGGCGCTTCCTGTCCGACTGGTACGCCGGTGAGTTCCCCGGGTCGTGGGCCCGCGGGCTGGTGTTCGGTGAGAACCCCGCGACCGGGGACCGTCGCATCTCGGGGTCGCTCGCGTCGCTCGCCGGGCTGTCGTCCGGGGACCCCGGCTCGGTGGCCCGGATCCTGCTGGCGCACGCGATCGTGCTGGGCTTCGGCGGACTGCCGGTGATCTGGATGGGTGACGAGCTCGGGCTGCTCAACGACGACTCCTGGGACCAGGACCCGGAGCACGCCGAGGACAACCGGTGGGTGCACCGGCCCGCGATGCCGTGGCCGCTGCCGCCCGACGAGCACGGCATCCAGGCGGGCGTGCGGCAGCTGGTCCGGGCCCGGGCGTCCCTGCCGCACCTGCACGCCGCCGTGCCCGCGACGGTGCTGGACCCCCGCGACCCGGGCGTCCTGCTGGTAGCGCGCCGGCACCCGGTCGGCACGATGCTGGCCGCCTACAACATCACGTCCTCGCCGCGGCACGTCCCGGACTCCGTGCTCCACGACCTGGGGCTGTCCTCGGTGGTCGACCACGTCGCGGGCACGGCTCCGCTCCGCCGCGACGGGGCGGTCCAGCTCGCGCCGTACCAAGCGATGTGGCTGACCGCTGGTTGATGGCGCGGGTCACACTGGTGGGGTGATCACCCGCGAGCTCGCCGAGACCCTGGCCGCCGCCGGTCTCGCGTGGGTGCCGGCCAGCGGTGACCGTTTCCTGGTGCCCGACCGCGAGCTCGACGAGGAGGTCTTCGTGGTCAGCGGGATGTCGGTCGAAGTGGCCGACCTGGAGTTCGGCAGCGAGATGCGGTTCAACGGCACCGTCGAGTGGGCGCTGGACAGCATCGCCAAGGACGAGGTGGTCTGGCTGCCGCGCGAGGACCAGCTCCGCGACGCCCTGGGGGCTCGCTTCGTGCGGCTCGAGTCGGTCACCGGCGGCTGCGCCGTGGTGCTCGACGACGGGGCCCGGTTCGCCGACATCGAGGCCGAGCGGGCCTACGCCCGCGCGCTGTTGTCGGTGCTGTCCTGATCCCGATCCTGCGCCCGATCCTGCGAGGAGTCCGCCAGCCGCTGGTGCAGACGCGCCCGGACCTCGTCGGGGGTCAGCTGCGCCCGCGCGCGCTGGTTCCGGGCGATGATGGCCCCGGTGGTCGCGACCCCGGCCAGCCCGGCCAGGCCGAGCGCCTTCCACAGCTTCATCTGCTCACCTCTCGAGGAGTACGTCGATGTCCGACCGGACCAGCTCGCTGGCGCTCGACGCCGCGGTCGACCTGACCCGCACCGGCGACCTGTGGCTGTTCCGCGGACGCTCCGCTGCCGACCACGCTATCCGGGCGGTGACGAACAGCCCGGTGAACCACGTCGGGATGGCGGTGGTGCTCGACGACATGCCGCCGCTGATGTGGCACGCCGAGCTGGGCCGCGGGCTGCTGGACGTGTGGACCGGCACGAACCACCGCGGCGTGCAGCTGCACGACCTGCGCGCGGCCGTGGAGCAGTGGACCGGCCGCTACGGGCAGCGGGCCTGGCTCCGGCAGCTCGACTCGACCGTCACCCCGGAGATGGAGGCGGCGCTGCTGCGCACGATCGCCCGGATGGACGGCACTCCGTTCCCCGCCACCGTCGCTCTCGCCGGACGTTGGGCCCGCGGCCGGGTGCGTCGCGCGGCGCCGGTCGAGACGACGTACTGCGCCGAGGTGGTCGCCGCGACCTACCAGGACATGGGGCTGCTCGGCCCCGACCGGCCGACGAACTGGTACGACCCCGGCAGCTTCTGGTCCGGCGACGAGCTTGCTCTGCTCGCCGGTGCCCGCCTCGGGGACGAGATCCCCGTGCACGCCTGAGGGACGTGGGTCAGGGCGCAGCCAGGATCTCGCCGTGCAGCACGCTGAACCAGCCGTCGTCCTGCGCCGCCCAGGTCCGCCAGCCGTCCGCGACGACGGCCAGCTCGGCCGCGGTTGCGAGGCCACGCTCGACGGCCTGCCGGGCCAGGTCGGAGTCGACGACCCGCTCGGCCCACAGACCGCCCCACCAGGCCCGGTCCATCGGGGTCGCGTAGCACCAGGTGCTGGCGCCCGCCCTCACGTCGGACAGCCCGGCGGCCTGCGCCCAGGACAGCAGCCGGCGTCCCGCG
Source organism: Nocardioidaceae bacterium (assembly GCA_039915665.1). GTDB lineage: Bacteria > Actinomycetota > Actinomycetes > Propionibacteriales > Nocardioidaceae > Nocardioides_B. The sequence goes on along the minus strand of JBDSMW010000042.1, from coordinate 24,330 downwards.
TCGGGCTCGGCGTCGTTGGAACGCGCCACCGCGAGGTAGACCTCGAGCCACCGGTCCAGCTCGGGCACCTCGGGGAACCAGGTGAACGCGCTGTAGTCGCTCTCCCGCGCGGCCACGGTGCCACCCGGGCGGCACACCCGGGCCATCTCGCGCAGCCCGGCCACCGGGTCGTCGACGTGCTGCAGCACCTGGTGGGCGTGGACCACGTCGTACGAGCCGTCCGGCAGGTAGAGACCCGCGACGTCACCGACCACGAAGTCGACGTTGGTGACCTTCCGCCGCCCGGCCTCGGCCCGCGCCAGGTCGAGGGCGTCCTCGGTCCGTTCCAGGGCCGTCACCCGGCCCTCGGGTCCGACCAGCTCGGCGAGGTCCATCGTGATCGTGCCGGGGCCGCAGCCCACGTCGAGCAGCCGCATCCCCGGCCGGAGCAGCGGCAACAGGTAGCCGGCCGAGTTCTCCGCCGTACGCCAGCGGTGCGAGCGAAGCACCGACTCGTGGTGCCCGTGGGTGTAGACGTTGGTCATCCGACAACGGTGACAGAAAGTGACCCAGCGGTCACTCCCGGGCATCCGACGTCGGAGTCAACGGGGACCGCGCCGTTAGAGCCCCGTTAAGAACGTCCGGTACGACGTCCGCGCGATCGATCATCGACGGGTGAGCCAGACCGTCCGCGCGCAGCAGCCGACGTCCGACCTGCGGCAGGTGGCCGCGACGTCGGGCGCCCGGCTGTTCGCGGCGTACTGGTCCTGCCTGGCCGCCGTCGACCTGACCCGCGCCGCTCCGGGACCCCTGCGCCTCGGGGTGGTCGTCGTGCTCGTCGTGGCCTGCAGCCTGCACCAGGCCGTCGGGACCGCCGGTGCGATAGGCGTCGTCGGTTGGCTGTTCGTCGACGGGTTCGTCAGCCACGCCCACGGCGTGCTGGCGCTCGACGGCGCCGGTGACGTGGTCCGGCTCGTCCTGCTCGTCGCCGTGGCGCTGGCCGCGGCCTGCCGCACCCGATCACGAGGAGCCTGATGACCGTCACCGTCCCCCGCACCGCTGAGCCCGTCGGGCCGCGCAAGCTGCGGGGGTGGTTGCTGGAGGACATGGCCGACCGGGCCACCTCTCACCCCGGCCCGCACGCGCAGAATCCGAGCGGAAACCGCACGCACCCGTGGTGGAAGGTGATGTGCCTGACCGGCGTGGACTACTTCTCGACGCTGGGCTACCAGCCGGGCATCGCCGCGATCGCCGCGGGCGTGCTGTCGCCGTTCGCGACCCTGGTCCTCGTCGCCCTGACCCTGCTGGGTGCGCTGCCGGTCTACCGCCGGGTGGCCGAGGAGTCCCCGCACGGCGAGGGCTCGATCGCGATGTTGGAGCGGCTGCTCTCGTTCTGGAAGGGCAAGCTGTTCGTCCTGGTGCTGCTGGGCTTCGCGGCCACCGACCTCCTGATCACGATGACCCTGTCGGCCGCCGACGCGACCGCGCACATCATCGAGAACCCCAACGTCCCCGACCTGCTGGCCGGCCACGCGGTCGCCATCACGCTGGGGCTGCTCGCCCTGCTGGGCGCGGTGTTCCTGCGTGGCTTCACCGAGGCGATCGGGATCGCGGTGGCCCTGGTGGCGGTCTACCTCGCGCTCAACGTGGTGGTCATCGGCGTCTCGATCTGGCACGTCGTCACGCAGCCCAGCGTGGTCAGCGACTGGTCGACGGCGCTGACCACCCAGCACGGCGACCCACTGATGATCGTCGCGCTGTCGTTGCTGGTCTTCCCCAAGCTCGCGCTCGGCATGTCCGGCTTCGAGACCGGCGTGGCGGTGATGACCCACGTGCAGGGCGACCCCCGGCGACACCGAGGAGAATCCTGCCGGCCGGATCCGCGGCACCAAGCGGATGCTGGCGGTGGCCGCCGCGATCATGAGCGTCTTCCTGGTCGCCAGCAGCTTCGTCACCACCCTGTTGATCCCGGCCGCCGAGTTCCGGGACGGCGGCCAGGCGGCGGGCCGGGCCCTGGCCTTCCTGGCGCACGGCTACCTGGGCAACGGCTTCGGCACGGTGTACGACGTCAGCACGATCGCCATCCTCTGGTTCGCGGGAGCGTCCGCGATGGCCGGGCAGCTGAACCTCATCCCGAAGTACCTCCCGCGCAACGGCATGGCTCCGAGCTGGTCGCGCGCCGTACGCCCGCTGGTGCTGCTGCTCACCGCCGTCGCGTTCCTGGTCACCTGGATCTTCCAGGCCGACGTGAACGCGCAGGGCGGCGCCTACGCCACCGGCGTGCTCGTGCTGTTCACGTCCGCCGGCACCGCGGTCACCCTCGCCGCGCGGCGGGCCGGTCAGCGCAAGCGGTTCTACGCCTTCGCCGTGATCACCCTGGTCTTCGCGTACACCACGGTGGACAACGTCATCGAGCGGCCGGACGGCGTGAAGATCGGGGGCCTGCTTCAGCGGCGGCATCCTGGCCATCTCGATCGCCTCGCGGCTGTCCCGGTCGTTCGAGCTGCGCACCACCGACGTACGCCTCGACGCCACCGCTGACCTGTTCCTGCGCGACTGCGCCCGCCGCACGATCCGGCTGGTCGCCAACGAGCCGGACGCCCGGGACCGCGAGGAGTACGACGACAAGCTGCGCCAGATCCGCGCGGACCACGACCTGCCCGCGGACACCGACGTGATCTTCGTGGAGGTCACCGTGGCCGACCCGTCGGACTTCGAGTCGCGTCTCGACGTGCACGGCCAGGTGATGAACGGGACGCACCAGGTGCTGACCGTGACATCCTCCTCGGTGCCCAACGGGCTGGCCGCGCTGCTGCTGCACGTGCGCGACCTGACCGGGTGACCCCGCCATCTACTTCGAGTGGACCGAGGGCAACCCGGCCGCCAACCTGGCGCGCTGCCTGTTCTTCGGCGTCGGCGAGGCCCCGGCCGGGCTGGTGGGCCTGCGCGGCCTGAGCGAGGACCCCGGTGGGACCCACCACACCGTCACGGCCGCGGACCCGGCGCAGGGTGTGCTCGACTTCGCGCGGGGCATCGACGCGACGCAGGTCGTCGTCGGCGTCTCCCGCCGCAGCCGGCTGGCCGCGGCCCTGCGGGCGGGGGTGAGCGACCGGCTCGTCGCGGACTCCGGCGACATCGACGTGCTGATGGTCAGCCACCCCTACGCCCGGAGTGCTGCCGACCCAGGCGCTCGCCTTCCTCGCGCTGACGGTGCTCGTCGCGCTCGTCGGTGGCCTGTGGCCCGCGGTCGCGGCGGCGCTGCTCGGCAGCGTGCTGCTCAACTACTTCTTCACCCCGCCGGTGCACACGCTCACGGTCGCGGATCTCGACAACGCGGTCGCGTTGGTGCTGTTCCTGGTGGTCGCGGTCGCGGTGGCCTCGGTCGTCGGCGCCGCGGCCCGCCGCTCGGTGCAGGCCGACCTCGCCCGCCGGGAGGCCGACGCCCTGTCCCGCCTGAACCGGGCGCTGCTGCGCACCGAGCACGGCGTCGACAACCTGATGGACCTGGTGCTCGAGACGTTCTCGGTGGCCGCCGTGACCCGGCTGCGGGTCGCGCCGGACGGCGCCTGGACCCGCGTGTCCACCCGCGGCGAGCTGCCGCCGCTCGACCCGCGCGACGCCACCGTCTCCTCGGACTCCTCCGAGCCCGTGATGCTCCTGCTGCGCGGGAGGGTGCTGGCGCCTCACGACCTGCGGGTGCTGGCCGCGTTCGTCACCCACCTGGCTGTGGTGCTGGACTGGGCCGAGCGGTCCGCCCAGGCCGCGGAGGCCGACCGGCTCGAGCAGGGCAACCGGATGCGCACGGCGCTGCTGGCCGCCGTGTCCCACGACCTGCGCACGCCGCTGGCCGGGATCAAGGCGGCCGTCTCGACGTTGCGCACGCCCGACGTGCACTGGACCGCCGACGACCGGGACGGCCTGCTCGGGGCCATCGAGGACTCGGCCGACCGGCTGGCCGCGATCATCGCGAACCTGCTTGATCTCAGCCGGCTGCAGACCGGCGGGGTCACGCTGGTCTCCGACGTCGTCGGCCTCGACGACGTTGTCGCGCGCGCGGTCTCGGGGCTGGTCGAGGGTCACCGGTTGCGGCTCGACCTCCCCGACGACCTGCCGGCCGTGCGCGTCGACGCTGGGCTGCTCGACCGGGTGGTGGACAACGCGTTGCGTCATACCGACGGTGACGTATGCGTTGCCAGCGGCAGGACGTCCGGGTGGGCGTGGCTCCAGGTGGTGGACCGCGGGCCGGGCATCCTGGACGCCGACAAGCAGCGCCTGTTCGCGCCGTTCCAGCGGCTCGGGGACGTGCCCGCCGGCGAGGGCGTCGGCCTCGGGCTGGCCGTTGCCCGCGGCCTGAACGAGGCGATGGGCGGCACCCTGGTCGCGACGGACACCGACGGCGGCGGCCTGACCATGACGGTGTCGCTGCCCGCCTTGCCCTTGCCCGCCGCGCCTCTGGAGCTGGTCGAGCCGTGACATCCGTGCTCGTCGTCGACGACGACCCCGCCATCCAGCGCACGCTGGCGATCGGGCTGCGGGCGCGGGGGTACGACGTGCTGCCAGCGCGCGACGGCCGCACCGCGGTCAAGGCCTGCCACGACGACGAGCCGGACGTGGTGCTGCTCGACCTCGGCCTGCCCGACCTGTCCGGGGTGGAGGTGCTCCGCAAGATCCGCGAGTGGAGCCAGGTGCCGGTGATCGTGCTCTCCGCGCGGCACGGGTCCGACGACAAGGTCGAGGCCTCGACGTCGGCGCGGACGACTACGTCACCAAGCCCTTCGGGATGGACGAGCTGCTCGCCCGCGTCCGGGCAGCGTGCGTCGCGCCGTGCCCGACCAGCCGCCGGCGCCCGTCGTCACCGACGCGTTCACCGTCGACCTGGCCAGCACCCAGGTGTTCCACGACGGCGAGGAGGTCCGGCTCACGCCGACCGAGTGGCGGCTGCTCGAGGCGCTGGTGACCCGGCCGGGCCGACTGGTCTCGCAGCGGCAGCTGCTCAGCGAGGGCTGGGGGCCCGGCTACACGGTCGAGACCAACCACCTGCGGGTGTTCGTCGCCGGCCTGCGCCGCAAGCTGGAAGCCGACCCGTCCCGCCCGCGACACCTCGTGACCGAGCCCGGGATGGGTTACCGCTTCGTGCCCTAGCCGGACGGCCGGGGTCGACGCACGCCGCGCGTGGGTGGTGCGGCCCAGGGGTCCTCGGGCCAGGCGTGCTTGGGGTAGCGGCCGCGCAGCTCGGCCCGGACCGCCGGGTAGCCGGTGCGCCAGAACGACTCCAGGTCCGCGGTCACCGCGGCGGGTCTCCGGGCCGGCGAGAGCAGATGCAGCAGGAGCGGCACCCGCCCGCCGGCGAGCCGGGGCGTCGCCGCCCAGCCGAACGCCTCCTGGATGCTGACGGCCAGGACAGGCTGCTCCGCGTCGTAGGCCACCCGCACCTGCGACCCGCTCGGCACCCGCACCCGCTCGGGCGCCAGCTCGTCGAGACGCGCCGCGTCCGGCCAGGGCAGCAGCCGTCGGAGCGCCGCGAGCACGTCGATCCGGCGCAGGTCCCGCGTCCCGCGCACCCGGGCCAGCTCCGGGCCGAGCCAGGTCTCCACCTCGGCCGCCAGCGCCTCGTCCGACACGTCGGGCCACGGGGACCCCAGAGCCCTGTGCAGGAAGGCCATCCGCTCGCGCAGGGAGGACGCGGCTTCGGTCCAGGGCAGCACGGCAACGCCTGCGGCCCGCAGCCCCTCCCGCACGGCGGTGGCGACCAGCGCGGGTGACGGCGAGGCGATCCGTTGGGAGGTGAGCTCGATCGCGCCGAGCCGGGTGCTGCGCCGGGCGACGACCCGGCCGTCGGCCCAGGCGACCTGCTCGTCCTCGTGCCACAGGGCGGAGGCCGCCTCCAGGGCCAGGTCCTCCGACAGCGGCGCCGCGGACCGGATCGTCGCGTCCCGCATCCCGGGGCGGCGGTCCACGTCGGCGACGGCGAGCCAGGCCTGTCCGGAGAGGGCCGACCCTCCCGGACCGAAGACGGCGCCCGTGCCCGAGGCCATCAGGTAGGCGGTCGAACCGGGGCGCAGGCGCGCGACCCGCCCCGGGTGGGCGAGAGCCACCACGAGACCGACGGCGACGTCGTCGGGCAGGCCGCGCTCGCCGTCGTGGGCGCGGACGTCGCGGGGAAGCGCGGCCCGCAGCTGCCGCACCACCGACGACCAGCCCGACGAGGCCGGTCCGCCGCGGCGCAGGGACCGGAGCGCGGCCACGAGGTCGCCGTCCGGGGTGCGCACGTCCTCGGAGAGCAGCGCGACGATCTCGGCGGCCCGCCGGGCCCCGACCACCGACGCCCCGTCGAGCAGCGCCCGGGCCAGCCGGGGGTCGGCGGCAACCCGGGAGATGGCCCGGCCCCGGTCGGTGACGGTGCCGTCCTCGGTGACCGCCCCGAGGTCGAGCAGCGTGCCGCGAGCCACCGCCAGGGCGTTCTCCGGCGGCGGGTCCAGCAGCGCGAGACCCGTGCCGTCCGGGCTGCCCCAGACCGCGAGCTCCAGGGCGAACGAGGTCAGGTCGGCCGTAGCGATCTCCGGCTCCGGGTGGGCCGGCACGTGGGCGTGCTCGGCCTGGCTCCAGCAGCGGTAGACCGCGCCGGGGCCTTCGCGTCCCGCCCGGCCGGCCCGCTGCTCGGCGGCGGCCCGGCTGACCCCCACGGTCACCAGGCCGGCCAGCCCACGCCGGTGGTCGGTGCGCGCCTCGCGCGACAGGCCCGCGTCGACGACCGTGCGGACCCCGGGGACGGTCAGCGACGACTCCGCGACCGCCGTCGACACGACCACCCGGCGCCGCGGCCCGGCCGTCAGCGCCAGGTCCTGCTCGGCCGAGGTGAGCCGGCCGTGCAGCGGGAGCACGTCGACGTCGGTCCCGCCGAGCCGTCGCACCACCCCGCCGACCTCGCCGACGCCCGGTACGAACACCAGCACGTCTCCGGGCTGTTCGCTCAGCGCCCGCCGTACGCAGGCGGCGACGTGGTCCAGGAAGCGCGGGGTGACGCCGCGGTCGTCCGAGCGGCGTACGCCGGTGGGCAGCGGGCACCACGTCTGGGTCACCGGGTGCAGCGCGCCGGGCACGGTCACGATGGGTGCGCCGCCGAGGAGCTCGCTGGTCCGGGCCGCCTCGACCGTCGCGGACATCGCCACCAGCAGCAGGTCGTCGCGCAGGTTCTCCCGGACGTCGACGAGCAGGGCCAGCGTCAGGTCGGCGTCCAGCTGCCGTTCGTGGACCTCGTCGAGCACGACGGCGGTGACACCGGGCAGGGCCGGGTCGCGCTGCACCCGGCGGAGCAGGACGCCGGTGGTCACGATCTCGATGCGTGTCGCGTCGCTGGTGCGGCGGTCACCCCGGACGGCGTACCCCACCGTCCGCCCGACGGGCTCGCCGAGCAGGTGCGCGATCCGGCGGGCGGCGGCGCGGGCCGCGATCCGGCGCGGCTGGGTGACCACGACGCGTCCGGACGGGCCGACAAGAGCGGCCACGGCTGGCGGCACCAGGGACGTCTTGCCGGTGCCGGGCGGGGCCTGGACCACGGCGACACCCCCGGCCTGCAACGCGTCGGCGACCGCGGCCAGACCGGTGACCACCGGCAGGTCCGGCGGTGCCTCGAGCAGACGCGCGACCGGGTCGGGCGTCACGACGCTAGCGGTCGGTCGCGCGGAGCTTGGGGTTCTCGAACGTGCCGGGCTCCTTGAGCCGGTGGGCCCGGTCGAACGGCCACACGATCGCGTAGACCTTGCCGACCACGTCGTCGACCGGCACGGTCCCGCCGCCGGGCAGGTCCTGGTGGTAGCGGGAGTCCTCGCTGTTCGCGCGGTTGTCGCCCATCACCCAGATCCGGCCCTTGGGCACGGTCACGTCGAACTTGCGGTCCGAGGGGTCGGCGCCGCGCATGATGTAGGACTTCTCCGACAGCGGCACGCCGTTGACCGTGACCCGGCCCTGGCTGTCGCAGCACACGATCCGGTCCCCGCCGACGCCGATCACGCGCTTCACCAGGTGCCCGCCGGTCGGGTAGAGGCCCACCTCGGAGAGCACCTTCTGCACCGGTGAGAGCCGCGGCACGCCCTCGGTGCCGAGCCAGCGGCCACCCGGGTCGTCGAACACCACGACATCGCCGCGCTGGACGGTGCCGCCTCCCCAGTAGGAGATCTTCTGCACCAGGATCCGGTCGTCGTCGACGAACAGCGGCCGCATCGAGCCCGAGGGCACGAAGAACATCTGCACGAAGAACGTCTTCACGACCGCGGACACCACGAGTGCGAGCACCAGCAGGACCACGGTCTCCGCCCACACCGGGACGGACCGCCGCTTCTTGACAGCGGCGTCGCCGTCCTGGGTCGTCATGGCAGCGACTCTATGCGACGTCTCCGTGCCCCCGAGGGGAGACCGGCGGACCTGGGTTCCGCCCATGGTGGCACCGAGACCCGACTGCACATGCTGGGAGCCGTGGGCATGCGCATGCTGCTCGGCGGCTGCCACCTGCCGGCGCGGCGATGAGTTTCTGTCGGCGGTCGGGTCTGTAGTGGTGGGGAGCAGTTGACACCTGCCTCACCCGGGGGCGACAGCGGCGGAGCACTCAAGCTTGAACATCGAGAGGGGAACCGCGTGATCCACGCGCGAGGTCTGGTGCAGACCTTCCACACCAAGAAGGGCCGCGAGAAGGTCGAGGTGCGCGCCGTCGACGGCGTCGACCTCGACGTGGAGGAGGGCGAGGTCGTCGGCTTCCTCGGTCCCAACGGCGCCGGCAAGACCACGACGCTCCGGATGCTCACCACGCTGCTGACTCCCACCGCCGGCACCGCGACGGTTGCCGGCTACGACGTCGTCAGGGAGTCCGAGCAGGTCCGGCGCAGCATCGGCTACGTCTCCCAGGCCGGCGGTGCGTTCAGCGGGGCCCGGGCCGGCGACGAGGTGATGGACCACGGCATGCTCTACGGCCTCAAGAAGCAGGTCGTCGAGGAGCGCGGGAAGCAGCTCGAGCCCACGCTGGTGTTCCTCGACGAGCCGACCACCGGCCTCGACCCGCAGGCGCGGGCGAACCTCTGGGAGCACATCGCCGACCTGCGCGACCGCCGCGGCGCGACGGTGTTCCTGACCACGCACTACCTCGACGAGGCCGACGCGCTCTCCGACCGGATCCTGATCATCGACCAGGGCCGGATCGTCGCCTCGGACACCTCCGACAACCTCAAGGCGCAGGTCGCGGGCGACCTGGTCGACCTGGAGCTGGTCGACCCGGCGCACGTCGGGGAGGCTGCCCAGAAGCTGGCGTCGATCTCCGACGGCAGCGGCGAGGTCGAGGTCGACGGGCAGCACGTCCGGGGCCGGGTGCCCCGCGCGGGCCGCTCCGTCCAGGGCCTGCTGCGCGACCTGGACCGCTCCGGCATCGACCTGGAGTCCATCGAGGTCAAGCGGCCGACGCTCGACGACGTGTTCCTGACCCTGACCGGCCGGTCCCTGCGCGACGCCGAGTCCGGCGATCAGACCACCGGCCCCGAAGGCGGGACCGACGACACCGACCAGACCGGACCCGCGGCGACCGCCCCGTCCGACGTACCCGAGGGGGCCCTGCCGTGAGGTTCATGCGCGAGAGCTACATCGTCTTCCGCCGACAGCTGCGGATGAACCTCCGCAACCCGGCCTGGGTGATCATCGGGATGCTGCAGCCGGTGCTCTACCTGCTGCTGTTCGGGCCGCTGCTCAAGCCGCTTGTCCAGCAGTTCGGCGCGACCAACGCCTACACGTTCTTCGTGCCCGGCATGCTGGTCCAGCTCGGCGTGTTCGGCGCGTTCTTCGCCGGCTTCAGCCTGATCGGAGAGTGGCGCGAAGGTGTGATCGAGGCCGAGCGGGTCACCCCGGCGAACCGGACAGCGCTGCTCGTCGGCCGGCTCTACCGCGACCTGCTGCAGCTGTTCGTCCAGGCGCTGATCCTGATCGGGCTCGGCTTCGCGCTCGGCATGGAGGCGACCTTCGCGGGACTGGTGCTCGGCATCCTGCTCACCCTGCTGATCGGGGGCGCGTGCGCAGCGGCGTCCAACGCGCTGGCGCTGACCACCAAGAGCGAGGACGTGATGGCCCCGGTCATCAACATGGTGATGATGCCGGTGCTCCTGCTGTCCGGGATCCTGCTGCCGATGACGATCGGCCCGGCCTGGCTGGACAAGGCCAGCGACTTCATGCCGATCCGGCACGTCGTCGACGGCGTCCGCGACTCGTTCGCCGGCAACCTCGGCTCCTCCGGCGTGATGTGGGGCACCGTCTGGGCGTTCGTGCTGTTCGGGCTCGCCGTCTGGTGGGGCACCGCGACGTTCCGCAAGGAGAACAGCTAGCCCGCTCGCCGCCGGGCGAGGGTTTCCACACCTCGGCACCGTCTTGCCAGAGTGGTTTACAAAGTCTAAGATTTTGTAAACCGATCTGGAGGTGCCCGATGACCGCGCTCGACGCCGGTTCGACCGTCTCGCGGCAGTCCACGCAGGACTGGACCGACTCCAAGCGCTACCTGTGGCTGCTCGGCCTGGTGGTGCCCTCGCTGGCCTTCCTCGCCTGGGGGCTGCACGCGCTGACCGGGTGGGGCGTGTGGTGGTGGCTCGGCCCGATCGTGGTCTTCGGCGTGGTGCCGGTCATCGACCTGGCGGCCGGCCTCGACCGCAGCAACCCGCCGGACGACCTCATCGAGGCGCTGGAGAACGACCGATACTACCGGTGGATCACCTACCTCTACCTGCCGATCCAGTACGCCGCCCTGGTCTGGGGCTGCTGGATGTTCACCCACGGCGGCCTGCCGCTGATGGACCAGGCCGGTCTGGCCCTCAGCATCGGCACGATCGCCGGCATCGGGATCAACACCGCCCACGAGCTCGGCCACAAGCGGGAGCAGCACGAGCGCTGGCTGGCCAAGATCGCGCTGGCGCAGAGCTTCTACGGGCACTTCTACATCGAGCACAACCGTGGCCACCACGTGCGGGTCGCCACCCCGGAGGACCCGGCCAGCTCGCGGCTCGGGGAGTCGCTCTACGCGTTCCTGCCCCGGACCGTCCTCGGTTCGGTGCGCAGCGCGTGGAACCTGGAGAAGCCGCGCTTCAAGCGCCGCAGCAAGTCGCACTGGTCGATCCACAACGACGTGATCAACTCCTGGCTGATGTCCGCCGTGCTGTGGGGCGCGCTCGCCGTCGCCTTCGGCTGGCAGGTGCTGCCGTTCCTGGTCATCCAGGCCGTCGTGGGGCTGAGCCTGCTCGAGGTCGTGAACTACCTGGAGCACTACGGCATGCGCCGGCACCGCACCGGCGAGGACGGCACCGGCCGCTACGAGCGGGTGCTGCCGTCGCACTCGTGGAACAGCAACAACATCGCCACGAACGTGCTGCTCTACCACCTGCAGCGGCACAGCGACCACCATGCGAACCCGACCCGGCGATACCAGACGCTGCGCGACTTCGAGGAGTCCCCGTCGCTGCCGACCGGCTACGCCGGGATGATCCTGCTCGCGATGGTGCCGCCGCTGTGGCGCCGGGTGATGGACCCCCGCGTCCTCGCGCACTTCGAGGGCGACCTGTCCCGGGCGAACCTGCAGCCCTCCAAGCGCGACCGGATCCTCGCGGCCTACCCGCCGCCGAGTGCGGTTCAGGTCACGGGTCAGGCGGGCGACTCGGCGCGGCCGTCCTCGGCCCACGCCGTGTGGAAGGTGCCCTCGCGGTCGGTCCGCTCGTAGGTGTGGGCACCGAAGAAGTCGCGCAGCCCCTGGATCAGGGCGGCCGGCAGCCGGTCGCGGCGCAGAGCGTCGAAGTAGGACAGCGAGGTGCCGAACGCCGGCACGGGTACGCCGGCCGTGGTGGCCGCCGCCACGACACGGCGCCAGGCGCCGACCCCGTCCTTGACCGCGTTCGCGAAGTACTCCTGGGTCAGGAGGGTGGTCAGGTCGGGCTCGGCCTCGTAGGCCTCGCGGATCCGGTCGAGGAACTTCGCGCGGATGATGCAGCCGCCACGCCAGATCGTCGCCGTCTCGCCGGGGTCGACGTCCCAGCCGTACTCCTCGCTACCGGCCACGATCTGGTCGAAGCCCTGCGCGTAGGCCACGATCTTGGCCGCCAGCAGCGCGGTCCGCACGTCGTCGACGAAGCCCTTCGGGTCCTCGATCTCGCTCACCGAGTCCGGCTCGTCGAACACCTTCTGGGCGGCACGGCGCTGGGCCAGGTGACCGGAGATGCTGCGCGCGAAGGTGGCTTCCGCGATGCCGGTGATCGGCACCCCGAGGTCCAGCGCGCTCTGCACGGTCCAGCGGCCGGTGCCCTTCTGCTCGGCGGCGTCGGCGACGACGTCCACGAACGGCCGGCCGGTCTCCGCGTCGACGTGGCTGAGCACCTCGGCGGTGATCTCGATGAGGAACGAGTCCAGGTCGCCGCCGTTCCACTTCCGGAACACCTCGGCGATCTCGGCGGGCTCCTGGCCCACGAGGTTGCGCAGCACGTCGTAGGCCTCGGCGATCAGCTGCATGTCGGCGTACTCGATGCCGTTGTGCACCATCTTCACGAAGTGGCCGGCGCCGTCGGGGCCGACGTGGGCACAGCAGGGCGTGCCGTCGACCTGCGCGGCGATCGACTCGAGGACCGGCGCGAGCGTCGCGTAGGCCTCGTCGGATCCGCCCACCATGATCGAGGGGCCGTCGAGCGCGCCCTCCTCGCCGCCGGAGACCCCCATGCCGACGAAGTGCAGGCCCTTCTCGGCCAGCGCCTTCTCGCGGCGGCGGGTGTCCGCGAAGTGCGCGTTGCCGGCGTCCACCACGATGTCGCCCTCGTCGAGCAGGGGGACCAGGTCATCGATGACCGCGTCGGTGGAGTCGCCCGCCTTGACCATCACGATGATCGCGCGCGGGCGTCGGATAGAGGCGACGAACTCCTCGAGGCTCTCGCTGCCCACGAACGTGCCCTCGTCGCCGAACTCCTCGACCAGCTTGGTCATCCGCGCCGTGGTCCGGTTGTGCACGGCGATGGTGTGGCCGTGCCGGGCGATGTTGCGGGCCAGGTTGCGACCCATCACGGCGAGCCCGGTCAGGCCGATGGTGGCGGTCGGTTCATTCATGGCTCCACCCTTCCACCTCCGCCCAAGCGGACGCACCGGTAGGTTCTGGTCGCACCTGTGCGCAGGCCGAGCAACGAGCGAGGAGAGTCGATGAGCCGGTTCAGCTGTCCCGGATGTGGCTACGCGTACGACGAGCAGGCGGGCGACGCGCGCGAGGGCTTCGCGCCCGGCACGTCGTGGGCACAGGTCCCCGAGGAGTGGGCCTGCCCCGACTGCGGCGTGCGCGAGAAGGTCGACTTCGAGACCACGGATGCCTGAGCACCGCCCCGTACGGGAGCGGGTCCTCGACGCCACGGCGGCCATCACCGTCGAGCGCGGTTGGGCGGCCGTCACGATGGCGAAGGTCGCCGGCATCGCCGAGGTCAGCCGGCAGACCGTCTACAACGAGTACGGCGTGAAGGCGGCGCTGGGCCAGGCGATGGTGCTCCGCGAGGTCGACCGGTTCCTGACCGTCGTGGGGCACGAGCTCGACACCCACGACGACCTGGTGGACGCGATCCACGCGGCGGCCGAGCAGACGCTGCGGATCGCCCAGGGCAACCCGCTGCTGAAGCGGATGCTCGCCTCGGCCCACAGCGTCTCCGCCGGCGGCACGGGGGCGGAGGCCGAGCTGCTGCCGTTCCTGACCACCGACGCGGAACCGCTGATCGTGGCGGCCAAGGAGGTCGTCGTTGCGCGGCTCGACCGGTTTCCCGACCTCGGCATGACGCCCGCCGAGCTGGACGGCGCGGTCGACGCGATCGTGCGGCTGGTGCTCAGCCACGTGATGCAGCCGGGCGGTGCGCCGAAGGCGACCGCCGACCACCTGGCCTGGATCGTGGCGCGCGTGCTCGGCCGTGACCCGGCCGACGCCCGCGACCCGGACGACGGAACCAGGACCTAGCCGGGCTGGCCCATGTCGGGCATCCCGTCAACCTTCGGCTCCCCGGACCCGTCGCCGGACCCGTCGTCGGAGGACTCGTCGTCCGGGTCGGCGGCCAGGGGGTTCTTGTCCGGCTGGAGGTCCTCGGGCAGGTCCTCGTCCGGGATCAGGCCCACGTCGGGCTTCTCGTGCTCGCCGGAGGACTCGTTCTCACTGGATGACTCGCTCATGGGTGCGTCGTACCCGCTGAGCCAGCAGTTGATGTGTCCGGACGTGGCAATGGCCCCGACCCGGAGGTCGAGGCCACTGCGTTGATCCACCCAATCTCGGCCCGAGAGGGAGCGGCCTCCGGGCCAAGCCGTGGAGGTGGTTGAGCCCTGGACAGGTGGTGGGTGTCGGTGGGCTCAACCACCAGATCGGGTCAGCTCTTCGGCATCATGACCTGGTCGATGAGGTAGACCGTCGCGTTGGCGGTGTGCACGCCACCACAGATCACGTTGGCGCCGTTGGCCTTGAGGTTGTCGCCGGAACCGGTGATCTTGACCGTGTCGCCCTCGACGGACTTGAGGGACTGGCCCGCGATCTCGTCGGGGAGCATCTGGTTCGGGATCACGTGGTAGGTCAGGACCTTGGTCAGCGTCGCCGCACCCTTGGGGGTGCCCAGCAGCTTCAGCGTCGCCTTGGGGAGCTTGGCGAACGCGTCGTCGACCGGCGCGAAGACGGTGAACTCGCCACCGTTGAGCGTGTCGACCAGGTTCACCTTGGGGTTGACCTTGCCGGACACCGCCGCGGTGAGGGTCTTCAGGATCGGGTTGTTGCCGGCAGCGACGGCCACCGGGTCGGCGGCCATGCCGGCGACGGAGCCACTGCCGTCCGGGACGGCCTTGGCGTAGCCGGCGCAGCCCTTGCCGACGAGGTCAGCGGCCGGGTCAGCAGCGGCGCTGCTCTCGGGAGCGGAGGCGCTGCTCTCGGGGGCCGACGGGGCGGCGCTGCTGGCGGTGTCGCTCGACGACGCGCCACCGGAGGAGCTGTCGCTACCCCCACAGGCGGCCGTCAGGGTGAGCGCGGACACGACCGCCGTTGCGGCTGCAATCCTCTTCATGGTGCGCATGAGATGTGCCTTTCGTTTGACTCGGCTTGGGTGCCTTGCTCTGTAGGTGGTTCGGTCCCTGTGCAGAGCCGGATTGGTTCCGGAGAAGAGAATCTCCAGAAAAATCAGGAGATCAGCTGCCGGTGACGTTGACGCTGTGCCAACCGGTGGAGCCGTTGGGCGCGATCGGGACGCGCTTGTCGGTCTGGGTGTAGCCCGAGTCGTCAGTCGCGCGGACCTCGACGGTGTGCCCGCCTGAGCTGGGCTTCCACTCGTACTTCCACTGCCGCCAGGTGTCGATGTTGTCCTGGTCGGCGAGGGTGGCTTCCTGCCACTGCCCGCCGTCGACGCGGACCTCGACCTTCTTGATGCCGCGGTCCTGGGACCACGCCACGCCGGCCACCATCGTCTTCTCGCCGGTCTTCACCTGCGCGAAGGACTTGGGTACGTCGATCCGCGATGACGTCTTGATCGGGGCCTTCACGGAGTAGCCACGGGTGGACCAGTAGGCCTTGAAGTCGGCGAACCGGGTCACCTCGAGGTCGACCAGCCACTTGGTGGCCGACACGTAGCCGTAGAGGCCGGGAACGACCATCCGGACCGGGAAGCCGTGCTCGAGCGGGAGGGGCTCACCGTTCATCGCGACCGCGAGGATCGCGTCCCGGTTGGCGTCGTTCAGCGCCTGCAGCGGCGTACCGATGGTCATGTTGTCGGCGCTGGTCGACTTCACCGCGTCGGCGCCGCTCTTGACGCCGGCCTCCTCGAGGAGGTCGCGGATCGGGACGCCGATCCAGGTGGCGTTGCCGAGGTACTTGCCGCCGACCGGGTTCGAGACGCAGGTCAGGGTGATCCGCTTCTCGATCATCTTGCGGCTCAGCAGGTCCTCGAAGGACAGGTTGAGCTCCTTGTCGACCATGCCGTGGATCCGCAGGTTGAACCCGTCGATCGGGACGTCGGGGACCCGCAGGGCGGTGTCGACGCGGTAGAACTCCTTGTTCGACGTCAGGAACGGGCTGATGCCGGGGATGTCCAGGCTGGTGCCGGACGCGAGCGAGGGGGCCGGGCTGGCCGGCTTCGGGATGGTGATGTCGGCGCGCTCGGCCGCAGCGGCCGACCCGCCGAAGGTCTGCCGGACCACGCCGCCGGCGGCCGCGATGGCACCGACGGCTACGGCGGTCGCCAGGAAGGCGCGCCGGTCGAAAGCGGCCGGGAGCTGGTCGCCCTCGACGTGCGCGGGCAGCAGGTCACCGACCAGGAGACGGCTCTTGCCGCCCTCGACGGTCTCCACGCCCTTGTCCGAGGGACCGCGCTGGGCGGGCTCGTCGGACGAGCTGCGATGCGCCGGCTCCTCGGGAGCTGCGGACCCGGCGCTTCCCGTGGGTGCGGTCGCAGGGCTGCGCAGGGTCCGCAGCAGCAGGAGGAGCGCCACGACCCCGACCACCACGAGGGCGAGCGCGGGGAGCAGGCGCAGCACCGGTGACGCGGTCGACGACCGGTCGGTGAGGCCCGCGGCGGTCGCGACGGCGCTCAGCACCAGGAACGCCCCCAGGGCGACCCGGGGCCGGCGCACACCGACGACGCCGATGAGCAGGGCGAGCACCGCGACGGTGGCGACAACGCCCCCGATCAGGACGGCTTTGTCGTTCGAGCCGAACTTCTCGATCGCGAACTCCTTGAGCGGGCGGGGCGTCGCGTCGACCGCCCGGTTGCCCACCGCGAGGAGCGGCGAGGTCACACCGTTGACCAGTGCGGCCACCGCTTCCGAGGCGGCCACGGCGGCGACCCCGGCGAGCAGGCCGGCGGCACCGCCCGCGAGCCAGCGGCGGCGAGGGGAGCCGGAGCGGCGCCCCTTCGAGGTCTGCGGTGTCGTGGACATACCCAGTGTTCGACACCGCGTGGGGCGCGGATGGGTACGGCGACCTCTCGCCTGACCCGTCCGGACGGGTCCCGGGGTGCGAACAGGGGATGCCCGGGTTGTCCGGGTGGTCCAGGATGGGGGTAAACCTGTCCTGGGGAGACGGGTGTCACACCGGCAGCACGACCGGGGAGGGCTGATGCGGGGAGCGCGAACACGCGCCGCGGGGCTGCTGACTGCCGTCCTGGTGGTCTCGCTGACCGCCTGCTCCGGCGGCACCGAGACGATCCGTCCTACCGGTGCCCGGGCCACTGGGAGCACCTCGCCGGACGCCGGCACCTCGGTGCCCGCGAACGGCGCCGACGAGGCGTCGTACGCCGTCAGGGACCCCGGCCCGCTGAAGTCCCGGATCTACACCGCCGACCTGCTGCTCACCAGCACCGACCCGATCCCGGCCTCGGTCCGCGCGGCGGTGGCCCGGACCCGAGGGGTGCAGGCCGCCATCCCGCTCTCACTCGCCTCCCTGTCGGCCAACGGCCGCACCCTGACCGTCGCGGCCGCCGACCCGGGGCTGTTCCGGCGGTTCACCGCCTTCCCCTCGGCCAACGCCGACGAGGTCTGGAAGCGGGTGGCGGGTGGTGAGGTGGCGGTCGACCCGGCGCAGCCCCGCCGGCTCGAGCAGCCGAAGGGCTACCTACGCCTGGGCACCACCGACCGGGCGCCGACGGTGCACATCGGGGCCTATGCGCCGATCGTGAAGTCCATCTCGGCGGTCGTGAACTACAAGCGCGGCCGCCAGCTCGGCATCCCGCTGAACAACGCGCTGCTCGTCTCGACGGGTGGGTTCACTCCCTCGGCCGTGACGCCGCGGCTCAAGAAGGTGCTGCCGCCGGGCACCTCGATGCAGACCCTCGCGCTCGAGTTCGACTCCTCGGTGCGGACCGCGGTCCTCTCGGGCACGTCGGTGAGCGACGCGGTGGGCACGTTCTCCTACACCCCGCACCCGGACGGCACGGTCACGCCGCAGTCGTCGTGGGTGCGGGAGTTCATCCGCACCGAGCAGGTGCCGATCATCGGCAGCGTGACCTGCAACAAGGGCGTGCTGCCCCAGCTGCGGGCCGCCCTCGAGGACGTCGTCCAGCAGGGCCTGGCCGACAAGATCCACCCCGGGGAGTACGCCGGCTGCTACTACCCGCGCTACATCGCCCACGACCCGGCGAAGGGCCTCTCGCTGCACTCGTGGGGGATCGCGCTCGACCTGAACACCCCCGGCAACCAGCGCGGAACGGTCGGCGAGATGGACCGCCGGGTGGTGGCGATCTTCAAGCACTGGGGCTTCGCCTGGGGCGGCGACTGGAACTACACCGACCCCATGCACTTTGAGATGGCGCGGGTCGTGCAGGTCCGCTGACCTCAGACCTGGTTGTGGTGCTCCACGACCTGGCGGGCCACCTCGGCGAGCTTGAGGTTCATGTCCTGGGAGGCCTTGCGGAGCATTCCGAAGGCGTCGTCGTCGCTGATCTTGTGGAAGGCCATCATCAGCCCGACGGCCTTGCCGATCTCCCGGTTGCTGGCCAGCCCCGCACGCAGCGTCTGCGCCGTCTTGCGCTCGTTGGCCGCCAGCAGCGCCACGGTCACGAAGGACGCCAGCACGATGCCCTGGTCGACGGAGGCCTCGTCCAGGCCGCCCGCTGTCTCGGAGAACAGGTTGAGCGCCCCCGTCTTCTCCTCGCCGACGAGCAGCCGGAACCCGGCCATGCCGCGCACGGGCGTGGTGGCCAGGACCCGCTCGGTCAGCCGGGGCCACGGCGAGCCGTCGGTGAGGTCCGCGTCGTGGTAGACCGACGCGTCCACGATGGCGTCCAGGCAGGGCCCCTCGCCGAGCTCTCGCTCGTAGGTGTCGATGGTGTGGGCGACGTCGGAGCTGGAGGCGGCGGTGAGGAAGCGGTCGCTGCCGCGCAGCATCAGGCTGGCGTGGTCGCAGCCGGCCACCAGCCGAGGAGCCGCGTTCACGACCGCCTCGTAGACCTCGTCGAAGCTGTCGCTGGCGTAGACGATCCGGGCCAGGGAACCGAACACCTCGGCGGTCGCCTCGTCAGCAGGGTACGGAACAAGCTCGTCACTCATCGTGTGGTGGCCCTCCACCTGTGGTCCGGCGCGCGCCTGTCGCTCTCAAGCCGCCGCGCCATTCTGGCACGGGTGGAGCCGATGAGACCGTTTCGTCCCTGAATCCGGGTCCCCGCCCGCGCAGCCTACGTCGCCGGGTCGGGGATACGGTCGGGTCCTCGAACCCGTCGTCGTACCCAGGAGCTGCCATGCGTTCGGTCCACGTCACCTCGCTCGACGGTCCCGCCGGGGTCCGCGTCGTCGAAGCCTCCGAGCCGGTCCGCGGCCAGGACGAGGTGCTCGTCGAGGTGCACGCGCTGGGGATGAGCTGGCCGGACCTGCTGCTGAGCCGGGGGGAGTACCAGCTCAAGCCCGAGGTGCCGTTCCAGCTCGGCGTCGACTTCGCCGGCGTGGTCCGCGAGGCGCCCGAGGACTCCGGGTTCTCGGCGGGTGACCGGGTCGCGGCCGTGCTGCCGTACGGCGGCGGGGCCGACCTGGTCGCGCTGCCCCCCGACTCGGTGTTCCCCCTGCCGGACTCGGTCACCTTCGACAAGGCTGCCGCCCTCCCGATGAACTACCTGACCGCCCAGTTCGCGCTGGAGACGCGGGCCCAGGTCCGCGAGGGCGAGACGGTGCTCGTGCACGGGGCGGCCGGCGGGGTCGGGACCGCCTCGCTCCAGGTCGCGAAGGGCTACGGCGCCCGCACGATCGCCGTGGTCTCGACCCCGGAGAAGGCCGACTTCGTCCGGGCGCTCGGCGCCGACGAGGCCGTGCTGGTCGACGGGTTCCTGCCCGCGGTCAAGGAGCTGACCGGGGGTGCGGGCGTCGACGTCGTGGTCGACGTGGTCGGCGGCGACCTGATGACCGACTCGCTGCGCGCGCTCGGCACGCAGGGCCGGCTGCTGGTCGTCGGGTTCACCGGCGGCGCCATCCCCGCGGTCAAGGTCAACCGGCTGCTGCTCAACAACATCGACGTCCGCGGGGTGGGCTGGGGCGCCTTCGCGATGGCCCGCGCGGGCTACATGCGCGGCCAGTGGGACGCCCTGCTGCCGATGATCGAGTCGGGCGTCGTGGACCCGCCGGTCGGGACGACGTACCCGGTCGAGGAGGTCGGCCGCGCGCTCACCGACCTCGAGGAGCGCGCGGTGCTGGGCAAGGTCGTGCTTCTGCTGCGCTGACGGGTCCGGAAAAGTAAAATTCCCGGCGTGACGACCCCTCGGGCCCGCCTGTGCGCGACCGTGCTGCTCGCCGGCCTGCTGGCCGGCTGCCCGGGATCCCCGGCAACCGCTCCGGCCCAATCGTCGACCAAGGCCTCTAACGACGCCTCGGCCGCTGCCGTGGGGGCCGGACCGAGCTGGGCACCGGCCCCGGCCGGCGCCGGTGGGCTGAGCGTCGTCGCCACGTCCGACGCGAAGGGCTTCCGGCTGCACACCGCCTCGGGGGACCAGACGTTCGTGCCGGGGATGAACCTCGGCAGCACGACGCCGACCCACCAGCCCGGCGAGCTGGCCATCACCGCGGCCGACTACCGGCGGTGGTTCACCCAGATGGGTGCGATGGGCGTCCGCGCCGTCCGGATCTACACGATCCACCCGCCGTCCTTCTACACCGAGCTGGCGGCGTACAACCGCTCGCACGCCGACGCGCCGCTCTATCTGGTGCAGGGCGTCTACCTGCCCGACGAGTCCTACAACCAGCCGGGACGGACGCTCTACACCCCCTCGGTGGACCGCTCGTTCTCCACGGAGATCGCCGACGCCTCGCGCGCCGTCCACGGCGACCTGACCCGTCCGGCGCGTCGCGGGTTCGCGTCGGGCTCCTGGACCGTCGACGTCTCGCCGTGGGTGATGTCCTGGATCATCGGCGTCGAGTGGGACCCGGCCGGCACCTTGCGCACCGACCGGGAGATGCGCGAAGCGGCATACCGGCCGGGGCGCTACTTCGCCGCGACCCGGGATGCGAGCGCCACCGAGCGGTGGATCGCCGGGCACCTCGACGAGCTCGCCACCGCCGAGCACGCCCGCGGCGACGCGCCTCCGCTGGCGTTCGCCAACTGGCCGACCGCCGATCCGCTGCGGCATCCCGACGAGCCGCTCGAGCGCGAGGACCTGGTCGGCGTCGACGCCAACCACGTGCTGCCCACCAGCGCCTGGCCCGGTGGCACCTTCGCCAGCTTCCACGCCTACCCCTACTACCCCGACTTCCAGCGTCACGAGGCTGCCCTGCAGAGGACCCGGTGGGAGGGCAGACCGGACGCCTACGCGGGCTACCTGCAGGCCCTCAAGGCGCACTTCTCCACGATGCCGGTGCTGGTCACCGAGTTCGGCGTGCCGTCGTCGGTCGGGTCGGCCCACCGGGGCACCAACGGCCGGGACCAGGGGGACCACACCGAGGCCGAGGCGATGGCCATGGACGCCGACCTGATGCGACTGATCAAGGTGCAGGGGATGGGCGCCGGGTTCGTGTTCTCGTGGACCGACGAGTGGTTCAAGCGCACCTGGAACTCGATGGAGCACCAGAACCCGGCGGAACGACGGCAGCTGTGGCACGACCCGCTGACCAACGAGCAGTGGTTCGGCGTGGTGGCCACGGACTCCTCCCGGGTCACCGACGCCGCCCGTGAGCTGACCCCCAAGGCCGGCCCGGTGAAGTACGTCCTGGCCGACGCGGACGCCTCCTACGTCCACCTCGACGTGACGTTCCGGGACCGGGTCCCGGACCGCTTCGCGCTCGGCTCCGACACCGTCCCGGGCCGCGACGCCGAGGACTACCGCATCGTGGTCGAGCCTCGGGCGGGCCAGGGCCAGGCCTGGGTGCGCGCAGCCCTGGACCCGATCCGCCTGGACACGTCCGTCGCGGACTACCAGCCCGACGTGGGCCTGCCCTGGCACCGCTACCGGATGATCGTGAACCGGAAGCTGCGGGTCGGCGGCCGGCTGTTGCCGGCGGAGTTCCAGGAGGTGGGCCGTCTGAAGGAAGGCACCTGGGACCCCAAGGCCAAGGACTACGACAGCCTGGCGACCTGGCGCACCGAGGGCACGACGCTGCACCTGCGGGTCCCGTGGCCGATGCTCGGCCTGTCCGACCCGTCGAGCCGCACCGCCCTGGGCGTCGGGTCCCCGGCCGCGGTCGTCAAGGTCGCCGGGCTCGGCCTGACCTTCGACGCGGACGGGGTGCGCACCCCGATGGCCTACGCCTGGCCGACCTGGAACTACGTCGGCTATCGCGAACGCACCAAGCAGGGCACGGACGTGCTGGCGGCCGCCTTCCGCCAGACGGCGGGCTGACGCCCGGCTGTAACCTGGCGCGCGTGACGATTCTTGACGACGCCCGTGAGGGCATGAACCCCGACATCCGTCCCCAGGACGACCTCTTCCGGCACGTGAACGGCCGCTGGCTCGACGCCACCGAGATCCCCGAGGACAAGTCCAGCTGGGGAGCCTTCGGCGTCCTGCGGGACCGGTCCGAGGACCGGGTCCGGGAGATCATCGAGACGCTCGCCGAGGGCAGCCACGAGCCCGGCTCGAACGCCCAGAAGATCGGCGACCTCTTCACCAGCTTCATGGACGAGGAGCGGCTCGAGGCGCTCGGCGCCGAGCCGGTCCGGGCCGACCTGGAGACGGTGGCCGCGCTGCCCGACCTGGCGGCGCTGGTCGCCTTCGTCGGCGGTCTCGAGCGACGCGGTGGTGGGGGCTTCTTCGGCGCCTACGTGAACACCGACGACCGCGACGCGACCCGCTACATCATGAACATCGTGCAGGGCGGCACCGGCCTGCCGGACGAGTCCTACTACCGCGAGGAGAAGTTCGCGGAGATCCGGACGGCCTACCTCACCCACGTCGAGAAGGTGTTCGGCCTGGCCGACTGGCCCGAGCCGGCCGCCGCCGCGGCCCAGGTGATGGACGTCGAGACCCGCCTCGCGGCCGGCCACTGGGAGCGGGCCGAGACCCGCGACGTGATCAAGGGCTACAACCTCACGCCGCTGGCCGACCTCCGGGCCCTCGTGCCGTCGCTGCCGCTCGACACCTGGGCGCAGGCCCTCGGCGTCGACGAGGCGACCCTGGCCGAGACGATCGTCCGGCAGCCGTCCTACCTCCAGCACCTCTCGACCGTGCTGGAGGACGTGCCGCTCGAAGACTGGAAGTCCTGGCTGGCCGCCCGCGTGATCCGGGCCGCCTCGCCGTACCTCTCCGAGGTCTTCTCCGAGGAGAACTTCGACTTCTACGGCCGCACCCTGCAGGGCACCCCGGAGCAGCGGGTCCGCTGGAAGCGCGGCGTCTCGTTCGTCGAGGGCGCCATCGGTGAGGCGGTCGCCGAGGTGTACGTCGCCCGGCACTTCCCGCCGACGTCCAAGGCCCTCATGGAGGACCTCGTCACGAACCTGCTCGAGGCCTACCGGCAGAGCATCTCCACGTTGGACTGGATGACCGAGGAGACCAAGAAGCGGGCCTACCGCAAGGTCGCGACGTTCCGTCCCAAGATCGGCTACCCCGAAAAGTTCCGCGACTACTCCGACCTGGAGGTCAGCGCCGACGACCTGCTGGGCAACGTGCGGGCCGTCGCCGCGTTCGAGACCGACCGCGAGCTCCGCAAGATCGGCTCGCCCGTCGACCGCGACGAGTGGTTCATGCTGCCGCAGGACGTGAACGCCTACTACAACCCGGGGATGAACGAGATCTGCTTCCCTGCGGGCATCCTGCAGGCGCCGTTCTTCGACGCCGACGCCGAGCCGGCCGAGAACTACGGCGGCATCGGCGCGGTCATCGGCCATGAGATCGGGCACGGCTTCGACGACCAGGGCTCGCAGTACGACGAGCACGGCCAGCTCGAGAACTGGTGGACCTCAGCCGACCGGGCCGCGTTCCAGGGCCGGGCCGCGAAGCTCATCGCGCAGTACGACGGGTTCGAGCCGCGGGCGCTGCCCGGCGAGCACGTCAACGGCTCGCTGACGGTCGGGGAGAACATCGGCGACCTCGGCGGCATCACCATCGGCCTCAAGGCCTACGGCATCAGCCTCGGCGGCGAGGAGGCCCCGGTCGTCGACAGCCGCACCGGCACGCAGCGGGTGTTCCTGAACTACGCGAACGTGTGGCGCTCCAAGCGGCGCAAGGAGCTGATGATGCAGCTCTTGACCACCGACCCGCACAGCCCCGACGAGTTCCGCGCGAACATCGTGCGCAACCTCGACGAGTTCGTCGAGGCGTTCGACGTGCAGCCCGGAGACGGCCTCTGGCTCGACCCCGAGGACCGCGTCCGCATCTGGTAGCCGTTTACCAGGTGATGTCGAGAAACTGCCGCTGCCCATGGTGATCGCACCATGGGCAGCGGCAGTTCTCC